>JASHPN010000366.1 GCA_030038175.1 Verrucomicrobiia bacterium | reverse complement strand
CATATCCGAGGCGCCAGTTGATGCAAGTAAAGAATGGGAGAATGGCATGCCAAGCCGAAGCTCTTCCGTTTTCGAACCAGCCCGCCTTCGCGCTTTGCGCTTCGGCGCGGCAGCCTCGCTTCCGCTACGCGTCAGCGAAGGCTGGCGGAGAGAGGGGGATTCGAACCCCCGATACGGCTTTTGACCGTATAACGGTTTAGCAAACCATCGCCTTCAGCCACTCGGCCATCTCTCCACCGTGTTTGGTTTATTTCGCAAAAAATCGAGCTTCTGGCAAGTTCATTCGGCGAAATTCAAGCGGATGAATGGCACCTTCGGTGCTTATAGCACTGAATCCTGGATTTGTTGGCGTCATTATGCCGGGCCTAAAGAAATCACCGTCTCATTTCTCTCGCAAGCTGTGACTTAAAACGCTCAACCTTTCGGCCTCAGGGCCTTCCACAACCAGCCCAGCGGGTCAAAGAATTCGTCCACCACCCGCTCTTTCAACGGAATAATGGCATTGTCGGTAATCGTAATATGTTCGGGGCAAACCTTGGTGCAGCATTTGGTGATGTTGCAATAGCCGATGCCATGGGCCTGGCGCAATTCCGGCGTCCGGTCTTCTGTGTCCAGCGGATGCATTTCCAGCGCGGCGGTATGGACCAAAAATCGCGGACCGATAAACTCCTCGTGCTTGTGATGGTCCCGTAATACGTGGCAAACGTCCTGGCAGAGGAAACATTCGATGCATTTGCGAAATTCCTGCACCCGGTCAATGTCCTCCTGCGCCATCCGCCAGGTGCCGTCCGGGGCGTCCGGTTTGCGCGGTTTGAACGGCTTGATTTTCTGCTTCACCCGAAAATTCCAGGAAACGTCGGTCGCCAAATCCCGGATGGGTGGGAACGCCCGTAGCGGCTCGATCGTGACGGGCTTGTCGAGCGGTATTTGGTCCAGGCGAGTCATGCACATCAGCTTGGGAATGCCGTTGATTTCAGCCGAGCACGAGCCGCACTTGCCCGCCTTGCAATTCCAACGGCAGGCCAAATCATTCGCCTGCGTTGCCTGGATTTTGTGAACGGCATCCAGCACCACCATGCCTTCGGAGACGTCCGTGGTATAATCTACGAACTTTCCGCCGTTCGCATCGCCGCGCCAGATTTTGAAAATCGCACTTTTCATTTCGTTGAAGCGTTGAAGCGTTGAAGCGTTGAAGCGGCGGCCGGCTCCTCCAATAGGTTTTCCAGTTCTTCGTCCGTAAAACCGTCCGCGGGTGCGATCTCACGCAACTCCGCCGATGCTCCTTGTTTTCGGGCTCGCAGCCAGCGCATGTAGCCGTTGAGCAATTGATGAACGCGCCAGCCTTCCTGTTTTGCACCGTCAATTTCAACGGCCGACAAATACGATTCATCCTTGCAAATATTTAAATCATCGAGAAGTTCTTCGAGCGACCCGCGCGCGTTCAGGCAAAATTTGATTTGTTCGAGGTAATGAAATCGTCCATGGCCATCCGCGATATTATTTGTCAACGAAACTGCGGCGCGCCGAATTTGACTGCCTAACTCAAATTTTTCAAACGCTGGAAGCTGTCTGTTGATCCGATACATCGTCTTCCGAAATTCCCGCGCAAGCTGATATACCTGCAGATCTTCAAATGTGCGGTATACTTTCTCCGCCGCCTGCGGCGGCGATTCCTTATAGCTCGCGGTATTGTTCGTGTTCATATACGCCGCTTCAACGCTTCAACGCTTCAACATTTTTAACGCTTCAACGCTCAATCACTTCATCTCCTCAATCACTTGTTTCAATTCGGCCGGCATTTCAGGGATCGTGTCGCGCCGGACCTGCATGGTGCCATCGGCATTTTTCTTCACGATGATGTTCACCTTGCCAAAACCCGCGTCCTTGCCCGGAAAATCATCTCGAAAATGGCCGCCGCGGCTTTCCTTGCGTTCGATGGCTGAGCGCGTAATCGCTTCGGAGACCGTCAGCAAATTTTTTAAATCCAGCGCGGTGTGCCAGCCTGGATTATATTCGCGATGACCGTGGACGGCCGTTTTGGCGGCGCGTTCCTTGAGTTTGCCAATGCCATCCAGCGCCCGGAACATTTCATCTTCGCGCCGGACGATGCCGACGAGGCTTTGCATCATGTCCTGCAAATCGTATTGGATCTGGTAGGGGCCTTCCGCATTGGCCGACGCGGCGCCGCGATCAAACGGCTCGAGCGCCTGCCGTTCGGCTCCTTCCACCTGCCCCATCGCAATCGTCGCCGTGCCATTTTCCTTTGCAAATTTGGCCGCAAATTCTCCCGCGCGTTTGCCAAACACAACCAAATCTGAAAGCGAATTTCCTCCCAGCCGGTTCGCGCCATGCAAACCGGCAGCCGCTTCGCCCGCCGCAAAGAGACCCGGAATCGTGGACATTTGCGTGTCCCCATTCACGCGAATCCCACCCATGATATAATGCGTGGTTGGGCCGATTTCCATTGGCTCCTTCGTGATGTCCAAATTGGCGAGCTGCATGAATTGATGATACATGCTGGGCAATTTCCGCTTGATGTGCTCGGCGGCATTCGGAATTTTTTCCTTGATCCAGGCGATATCCAAAAAGACGCCGCCATGCGGACTGCCCCGTCCGGCTTTCACCTCACGCATGATGCAACGCGCCACGTGGTCGCGTGTGAGGAGTTCCGGCGGGCGGCGGGCGTTCTTGTCGCCCTGCGTATAGCGCCAGCCTTCTTCGGGATTGTCCGCGGTCTGATTCTTGTAAAGATCGGGGATGTCATCGAACATGAACCGCTTGCCCTCTTTGTTCTTGAGCACGCCGCCCTCGCCGCGGACCCCTTCCGTGACCAGAATACCCATGACGCTGGGCGGCCAAACCATGCCCGTGGGATGGAACTGCACGAATTCCATGTCCATCAGCTCCGCGCCCGCCTGATACGCCAGCGATTGTCCGTCCCCGGTATATTCCCATGAATTGCTGGTGATTTTGTAAGCGCGCCCCACCCCGCCGGTGGCGATGACCACCGCCCTGGCCTTGAAAATTTTGAAACGGCCGCGCTCGCGGTCATAGCCAAAAGCGCCGGCCACCCGCTCGCCATCCTTGAGCAAAGTGACAATGGTGTGTTCCATGAACACTTCGATGCCCTGGTGAATCCCGTGGTCCTGCAGCGTGCGAATCAACTCAAGACCCGTGCGATCGCCCACGTGCGCCAGCCGCGGATAACGGTGGCCGCCAAAATTGCGCTGCAAAATTTTTCCGTCTTTGGTGCGGTCAAAAACCGCGCCCCACGCTTCGAGTTCCTTGACGCGATCGGGAGCTTCTTTGGCGTGAAGTTCGGCCATGCGCCAGTTGTTGACGTATTGGCCGCCCCGCATCGTGTCGGAGAAATGCACGCGCCAGTTGTCACGGTCGTCCACGTTGGCCAGGGCGGCCGCCATGCCGCCTTCGGCCATCACCGTGTGGGCCTTGCCCAGCAGCGATTTGCAGACGAGCCCCACTTTGACCCCGGCCGCCGATGCCTCGATGGCCGCGCGCAAACCCGCGCCCCCCGCGCCGATGACCAGCACATCAAATTCCAATGTTTGATATTCAGCCATACCGGAAAAATTAGAAGATTCTCCAGTCAGGCCAGACGCCCATTGCGCAGAGCCGGATATAAACGTCCGTAAAACCGACCCAAAACAAACTGATCCACGCCCACATCATGTGGCGTTTGTTCAGGCAACTGGCGCACTGCCAGCTTTTCATACACGCCGGAACCTTCGACGGAGCGTCTAAAAAGCCGCCGACCAAATGACGCAGCGAATGGCAGCCAAAGGTGTAACCCGCCAGAAAAACGGCGTTCAAAATCATCACGATCGTCCCGATGCCCACGCCAAAGTGTTTTACGCCGTTCGCATTCGTAAACCACATCGCCATCCAGGCGTCGTAGGAAAGGATGCCAATGAAAACCACCGCCAAATAAAGGAAGTAGCGATGGATATTCTGGATGACCAGCGGAAAATATTTTTCACCCAAATATTTCGAGCGCGGTTCGCCGACCGCGCAATTGATGGGGTCCGCCCAAAACGCCTTGTAATAGGCGCCGCGATAATAGTAACACGTGAAACGAAAGCCGGCCGGCGCCCATAAAACTAAAAATGCGGGCGAAAAAACCAGCCATCCCGGCCACCACGCCGGTTGCGGGCCCAGCAACGCGTGCGGAGAAAACCCAAAAATTTCCGGCGAGAAAAACGGCGACAAATAATCCGCGCCGTTCCCGTGGAACCAGTAAGCGGGATGATTGGCCGTGCCCGGATGAAACGCCGCCCAGGTGGAATAGACAATGAATGCCGTGAAACCCAAAAAGACCGCCAGCGGCTGGACCCACCATGCGTCCGGGCGGATCGTTTCCCCGAATCGGCGCTGTTGTGGAAGCATATTGGCCTCAGCCATACATATTAAGGCTAATGATGTAGTGGCAGAGCGTCAATAAGTGAAAGTAAACTATAAGCGCTATTTTGCCGATGGTTCGATTTCCTAATCCTGGGTTGTCATGGCCAAAGCAATAGATGGATAGCTAAACTATTCCAGTTCATTTGCTTATGTATTTCTGCCGATATAACGCTCCGTTCGCCGGAATCGGCTGACGCGTAGGCTGGCCAAAAAATTTTGATTGGACCTTCAAAGCAACAAATCTCCTCTCGGTAATTGAATTTTGAAATCAATTTGGTTGTTGGTCTTTGACTTTGAATTTCCAATTCGTTCATACATGACGCAACACGCAATACGAGTTCCCCATTTCGAAAACCCGATTTAACCCGATTAACCGTTCAACGAATTAACTCCGCCTGCCTGCCCGTTTGCGTTCCACTCATTCAATTCGTGCTCACTGCGAGTGGTTGGAAAATAACCGAGCAATTCCAGCGCTTCGCCGACCAGATAAAGCGAGCCGGTGATGATCGTGAAATCCCTGGCCGAACTGTGTTCCAATGCTTCTTTCAGCGAGTGGCAGACAAAAACTTCCGCGGCGGGATTCGCCACACGGCACGCCTCCGCCAGTTCCTGCGGACGGGCGGTTCGTTGGCTCCGGACCGGGACGGCCAGAATGGTTCGCGCGAGCGGAGCGAGGATTTGGCAAATCGGCCGCCAATCTTTGTCTTCGAGAATCCCGAGGATGAGCGTCCTGGGTTCCGACGGAAAATCATGTCCGATGGCGCCGTGCAGGACCATTGCGCTCGCGATATTGTGCGCGCCGTCCAACAGGATTCTTCCACCGTTCGGTTTGCGAATCAATTGCAGGCGTCCGGGCCAGTGCACGTTTTGCAAGCCTTCGCGAATCTGCGTTGCGGACACCGGAACCTGTTTTTGTAATGTCTCAACTGTCGCCAGCGCCAGCGCCGCGTTGCGTTTCTGATGTTCGCCGCGCAAAGGGCCTGATTTTTCGAAAAGAGGAACCATTTCCGAGGGCAGGTTCTCGGAGGCAACCACAGTCAGCGGCGCTCTTTTTTCCGTAGCGACTCCCTGGATGACCGCCAGCGCGTCCGATTCATCCGTTGTGGTAAGCACCGGCACGCCGGGCTTGATGATGCCCGCCTTTTCCGAAGCGATGCTGGCCAGCGTATTTCCCAGCCATTGTTGATGGTCTAACGAAATGTTGGTAATGACGCTGGCCAGCGGCGTGACAATGTTCGTGGAGTCCAGCCGGCCGCCCAAACCGGTTTCCCAAACCACCAGATCGCAGGATTGTTCGGCAAAGAATTTCAACGCCATGACGGTCACGACTTCAAAAAAAGTGGGATGATGCTCTTCGGGAAATTGCCGCAGCAACGGTTGGAAATGTTCCACCAGCCGCACGGCGTCCGCTTCCGTAATCCATTGCCGCCCGATTTGTATTCGCTCGCGGAACGAAACGAGATGGGGAGACGTAAACAACCCGACGCGAAGGCCGGAAGCGCGGTAGATGCCTTCCAGCATGGCGCACGTCGAACCTTTGCCGTTCGTTCCGGCCACATGGATGAACCGCAGTTGCGTCTGGGGATTGCCGGCCAGCGCCGCCAGCTTGAGCGTATTCTCCAGCCCAAACTTCGCGCCGAACAGGCGCAAGTCATATAAAAATTGGATGGCTTCGGTGTAGGTCACAATGCAACTCCCGGCAAAACGCCAGGCCGGAGAATTATTGCTGGTAAACGCCTCTAGTGCCAATCCTCAAAGAGACGTAAATCGAAGCGTAATAATGCGGTTATGACCCACGGGGAGCGTGACCGAATTTCCCTGGACCGTCAGTGAAGCGTCCGGCATTGGCCGTTCCAAAATGTCCGTCTCCTCCACGCGCATCGGACGATCAAACACGACCCGCGCCTGCGTGTCCTGTCCATCGGCCTCGTAAAACCGCAAAATGAATCCAGTGCCATCCTCGCTCTTTTTCAAGGCGGTTGCGATGAGATCCCCTTTCGCCCCAATATTTTCCAGGGAGAACTGCGGAATCTGCTGTTCCGGGGCATGCGGCGTTGTGACCACGGCCAGGAGCGGGATGTTCAGTCCCAGGGCGCGTTCGTCCGTATGCGCGGCGCGCCAGTCCCCGGCATGGGGATACAGGCTGTAAGTGAATTGTTGGAGACCCTGGTCCGGCTCCGGGTCCGGACGGCTCGAGGACCGCAGAGCCGTCAGCCGAAACACATTGTTGGACGCGTCAAATCCGTATTTGGAATCGTTTAATACGCTTAACCCATAAAGGACGGATTCCCGCGGCTCCGAGGCCATCGTCGCGGCGAAGATGTGGAAATTCGGGTCGTGCGGCAGCACCAAACCGGTCGCGCCTTGCGGCATGGGAATTTGGGCGATCCACATTTTCGCCGAGCTGTAGGCGCGACTGCCTTGAGAATTTTCATACAGAAATTCAAAACCCATTTCATTGTCCGGGTTTTTGCCCGCTTTCCAGCCATTCAAATCGAAGGCCTGGAACTGAATGGTTCCATCGGCAAGTTGGAAACCGATGGACGTGGCAATCGTTCCGCGCGAATGGACGTCGCCCGACCGCGCCGCAAGCAAGTAGAGGGTTGTTCCTTCGCTATTTGCCGGAAGCGAGATGTGTTGCCCATCGGCCACGACATCGTCCGATTGGTTCAGGCGATAGCCCGGCAAAAGAAATGGCACATGATGCTCGCCCAGATGGCGCAGCCCGGCGTGGGGCAAAAGTTTTTCCGGATACCGGCCGCCATGGCCGTCAAAATCAATCCCACACGAATTGTTGAACCATGGCGACAAATCCAGTGGCGCGCCGCCATGCACGGAAAGAGGTATCGTTTCGCTCTCATCCATCCATTTTTGGCCGGGACATTCCTGCCC
>JASHPN010000365.1 GCA_030038175.1 Verrucomicrobiia bacterium | reverse complement strand
CCATGCGAGCATTGCCGTGCCGGGAATTTGCGTGCCGGTCAAAATTAATGGCGAGACTTACGTGGATGGCGGCATCGTGAACCCACTGCCGGTGGATGTGCTCCGGGAGGCCGGCGTCAGCCGCATCATCGCCGTGAACGCCATCCCGACGCCGGACCGCAACCGTTATTGCGTCCAGGCCGAGCGCGAACTGGCGCAACTTCCACGGAAACGCGCCCGTCAGGTCATCCGCAAAATGGTCCCGTTGGGCGCTCATCTCAATTATTTCGCGCGAGGCAATATTCTCGAAATTTTGATGCGCAGCATCCACGGCGCGCAGGTGTGGATGGCTGAATCGCTGGGCCGTCAGGCGGACATCGTCCTGCGCCCGGAGATTTGTGACGATCACTGGGTGGATTTTCGCCAGCCGGGCCGGTTCATCCAGCCGGGACGGCTGATCGCGGAACGTTATCTGGATGAAATCAAAGACCTGGTCAAGGGAAAGGCGGTAAAACATGAAATCGCAGTGGACCCTATCATCGCGGCAGCTTGAAATGGACCTTCGGCGCCGGCAGGCCGGACAGTTGAGGAGATTCCTGCGCGCCGTGGTTTTGCCGTTTTCAGCGCATTACCGGAATCTGTTCCAGGAGCGCGGGCTGAGCGCCGATTCGATTCGCACCCTGGACGACCTGGCGCAATTGCCGTTTACCACGAAAGCCGATTTGCTGAATTCCCCCGGAAGCAAGGAGCGTTTCCGCAATTTTATTCTCGTGCCGGATGAAGCCATTTTGTCCCGCCAGCCCGGAGTTGCCCTCCAGGCCTTACTGCGTGGCCGCGCGTCCGTGCGCGAAAAATTTGAGGCAGAATTTCGTCCGGTTTTTATGACCTTTACGACCGGGCGATCGGCCGAACCGGTCCCTTTTCTTTACACGCGGCATGACCTGGATCGCCTGGCGGTCGCCGGCCGCCGGATCATGGAAGTCTGCGGCGCGCGGCATGAGGACAAGATGCTGAACCTGTTTCCTTATGCGCCGCATCTGGCCTTCTGGCTGACGCATTACGCAGGCGCGACCTTTGGCGCCATGATGTTCAGTTCGGGCGGCGGCAGGGTACTGAGCACCGACGATACGCTGCGGCTGGTCCGGAAGTTAAAACCGGATGTGGTCATTGGCATTCCCACGTTTATCTATCACGTCCTTCACCAGGCCGCGGAGGAGGGGCTGCGCTGGGAGAATTTGCGGTGTATAGTATTGGGAGGTGAAAAGGTGAGCGATGGATTGCGACAAAAACTCGAGGATCTGGCCTCCGAACTCGGCGTTCCCGGCCGGACCCTGGATGTTCTGGCCACTTATGGCTTCACCGAGGCAAAGATGGCGTGGACCGAGTGCCCCTTTGCGCACAACGGGCCGTCGGCAGGTTATCATTTGTATCCCGATTTTGGGATCGTTGAGATCATCAATCCCAGGACCGGTGAAGTCGTTCCAAACGGCCTGCCGGGTGAAATTGTTTTCACGTCTTTGGACGCGCGCGGGACCGTTGTGTTGCGATATCGCACAGGTGATTTTACGGATGGCGGGTTGACGATGGAACCGTGTCCGTATTGTCACCGTGCCGTCCCGCGGCTCACGGGACATATCTCACGCAACGCTGAAGTCCGCGAGATGAACCTGGACAAGCTCAAGGGCACGCTCGTGGATTTCAATGAACTCGAACACGTGCTCGATGATGCTCCGCATGTGGGCGCGTGGCAGATTGAACTCCGCAAGGCCAACAATGATCCGCTTGACCTCGATGAAATTATTCTCCATGTCCAGAAAACCAATGGCGCGGACGAAAACCAACTGCGCCGCGACCTGGGCGATCGCTGCTACCGGTTCACCGACATCCATCCGAATCGGATTTTATTCCACGAAGCCGAAGAGATGCAGCGGTTGCAGGGCGTCGGCGCCCTGATCAAAGAACAAAAACTGGTGGACCATCGGCCCAAAGTTGGGGCCGCCGAGGCCGCCGCCCTGTCCTCATGAAAAACCATCAACTGGTCATCGTGGATGGCGTCCGCACGCCGTTCTGCCGCGCGGGCACGGATCTGGCGGCGCTCGGGCGGACGACCTCGGGCGCATTGCTGTAAGCGCGCTCCTGACCCGCACCGGCCTTGACCCCTCCCTGATTGATGAAGTCATCTTTGGTTGCGTGGCGCAGCCGGCGGACGCGGCCAATATCGCGCGCGTGATCGCCCTCCGCGCCGGCATTCCTCAATCCGTCCCGGCAGTCACGGTTTCACGAAACTGCGCTTCCGGCTGCGAAGCGTTGACCCAGGCGCAGGAAAAAATCCGGGCAGGACAAGGTTCGATATTTGTGGTGGGCGGCGTTGAGAGCATGTCGAATATTCCCCTGCTCTTCAAATCGTCCACCGCGGAAAAATTCAAACATGTCGCGCGGGCCAAATCCTTCGGTCAAAAAGCGCGGGCGCTTGCGGCGTTTCGAGCCGGGGATTTCCAGCCGCGCGTTGGACTGCTGCTCGGGCTGACCGATCCTTACTGCGGTTTGAATATGGGTGACACTGCGGAGATCCTTGCTCGCGAATTTCATATCTCGCGGGCGGAACAGGACGCCTTCGCGTTGCGCTCGCATCAGCGGGCCGTTGCCGCTCGTGAAACGCTCGCCGGGGAAATCTGCCCGGTATTCCCCAATTTGGCGCAGCCGATCAACGGCCATCGTCCGGGAACCGTTCTTCAAGACAACGGTCCGAGAGAAAATCAGTCCGCGGACGCGCTGGCCGGCCTCAAGCCGGTGTTTGACGGCAAAACCGGGGATGTGACCGCCGGCAATTCTTCCCAGGTAACCGATGGCGCCGTCGCGCTGCTGGTCATGACCTCAGAACGCGCCCGGGAATTGGGATTCAAGCTGCTCGGCGCCCTGGCCGGTTATGCTTACGCGGGTTGCGACCCTGCGCGCATGGGGCTGGGCCCGTTATTCGCCATCGCCCGTGCCGAGGCGGAAACGGGCCTGGCCCTCGCGGACGCGGACCTGATTGAATTAAATGAAGCGTTCGCCGCACAATCTCTCGCGGTCATCAAAGGCGCGGCGTCGGACGAGTTCGCGAAGCGCTTCCTGCATCGAAACCGCCCGCTGGGAGACTTTTCGGCGGACAAATTGAATGTAAATGGAGGCGCCATTGCCCTGGGACATCCGGTAGGAGCCACCGGGGCGCGGCTGGTTCTGACCAGCCTTAGAGAACTGCAACGCCGCGATGCCGCGCGCGCGCTGGTCACCTTGTGCGTGGGCGGCGGACAAGGCGCGGCTTTGTGGCTGGAAAGGATGTCATCATGAATACCATGGTTCAGGAAGCAGAAAGTCATGAATTTGTGCCGCGGGTGATTCCTCCACCGGAAGGGCGCTATCTTCATCGCACGGTTCGCGATGATGGAATTTGTGTGCTGACCTTCGATCGCCCCGGTTCCACGGCCAATATTTTCGACCGGGCGACCCTGGAGGAATTACAGCATGAGCTGGATTTCATTGAAAGCGGACAGAACATCACAGGCCTCATTCTAATCAGCGCCAAACCGACCATCTTCATCGCCGGCCTGGATTTGCGGCAAATTACTGAAATGACGTCGCTCGCGGACATTGGCGAGCTGCTGGCATTTGGCCAGGCACAAATCAGCCGCCTAACGCAATTGAAGATTCCGACCGTAGCGGCCATTCACGGCGCGGCGGTGGGAGGAGGCTACGAGATCGCGCTCGCTTGCGATTACCGGCTGGCAACGCCGGACAAAGTCACCAAAATCGGACTGCCGGAAACAAATCTGGGATTACTGCCCGCCTGGGGCGGCGCGACGCGGTTGCCGCGCCTGGTTGGCCTGCCGCGCGCGCTCGATTTCATTTTGGCGGGCAAAACCACGTCGGCACAAGGCGCGTTAAGGCTTGGCTTGGTGGATCAATTGGTTCCCGCGGAACGTTTGGTCAGGGCGGCGGCCCGCGCAATCCAGAAAGGAAAATCACATCGGCCTTCACACTGGCTCGCCAATAATCCATTGACCGTGGCTTTTCTTGCTCCGCCCATGCGGCGGCGGCTCTTCCAGAAGACGCGCGGCCATTATCCGGCCGTGTTGAAAGCGTTTGAAGTGATGAGCGGGGGTGTCACCCGTTCCGTTTCGGCGTCACTGGCGCTGGAACGTAAGGGCATTCTCGAACTCGCCCGATCAGAATCCACCCATAATCTGCTTCGACTCTTCTTTATGCGGGAGCGCGCAAAAAAACGCGTCCTCAACGATTCGATGCCCCGGCTGGAACCGAAACCAATAAACCATACCGCCGTCATTGGCGCCGGCGTCATGGGCGCGGGCATCGCCCAATGGTTGAGTTCACGCGGCCTGACGGTCGTTCTCCGTGATGTCAACACCGGGCAAGTCGCACACGGTATGGCCGGCATTGCAAAACTGTATCAGGACGGCATCCGCCATCATGTCTTTACCCACCGCGACGCACGCGACGGATTGGATCGCATCGCCCCGGCACCGGCGGAAGTTCCGTTGCGGCACATGGACCTGGTCATCGAAGCCGCGGTCGAAAAACTGGAATTGAAGAAGAAAATTTTCCAGAAGCTCGACGAACTGGCCGGCGAAGAAACCATTTTGGCAACCAACACGTCCGCCTTGCCGGTGAGTGAACTCGCCTCCGCCACGCGGCGGCCCGAACGCGTCCTGGGTTTGCACTTTTTTAACCCGGTTCACCGGATGCAATTGGTCGAGGTCGTCGCCGGTCAGGCAACCTCGCCGGAAGCCTTGCTGCGCGCGGTGCGGTTTGTGCAGCGGATTGGCAAATTGCCGGTCATTGTCAAAGACAGCCCGGGTTTCCTCGTAAACCGGATTCTCATGCCCTATCTCATCGAGGCCGGAATTTTGTTCGAGCACGGCGCGGATTTGGAACAACTCGATGAAGCCATGCTCGACTTTGGAATGCCCATGGGCCCGATGCGATTGCTGGATGAAGTGGGCCTGGACGTGGCCCTGCATGTGGCGCAAACGCTGGCCGCCCATTTTGGAGATCGGCTGCGTGTGCCCGTCATTCTTTCCAGAATGGTCGAGGCCCGCGTGCTGGGGCGCAAAAGCGGCACGGGCTTTTATCTGCATGACCGCAAAATGCGCCCCAATCCGCCGCTCAAGGCCTTTGTGCAAAGCAACAGCGCGCACAGCCTGACCCGCGATGATCTGCAGGAGCGCATGTATTTTCTGATGCTCAACGAAGCCGCCCGATGCCTGGAAGAAAAAGTCGTTTCAACCCCGGAGGACATTGATTTCGCGATGATTATGGGAACGGGCTTCGCGCCCTTCCGCGGCGGCCCGCTGCGTTACGCCGATTCGCTCGGCATCGAAAAAATTGTCGGCGCAATGGAAATCCTCGCCGATTGCGGCGCGAAACAATACGCCCCCTGCGTCCTGCTGAAACAAATGGCATCTGACGGGTCCAAATTTTATCCAAACCCATGAATTTTAGCCCCATAAATGGACGCGCTTGCGTTTTGGACTGCGGTAGTCTTCTACCGCTTTTCGGCCGATGCAAAACGTACGCAGTTAAAGCCCATTTCGCTCGTCAAAAAACACCCGTGGAAAAGCGCCAGAGGACTGGCGCACTCCAAGACCTTGCGGCCACTCAACAGATTCATCGAAAAATTCGACAAATCCATACCCCCCATTGGAACCGCATGCACCGTGGTAGGGCAGCGCGGCAGCTCGGCCATACCCTCATTCGACAAACAGGATAATTTGCCATGACCGCCATGAAAACACCCTTCATCGAACCCCCGGAAAAATCGGAGCGCGAGGATGATAGTGACACAGGCGTCCCGCCTGCGAGTTCGCCGTTGATTGACACGTCCAAAATGTCCGCCGGCCAGCGGGCCGCATTGGAGCTAACAGAGTCAGCCCGCGAAACGACCCGCGAACGCGGCTTTGTCGGCGGGTTGTTCATGGGCAGCTTCAATGCGCGCGGCCTGGACAGCTTCCCCGAGCAAACGTCCGCAGATCGGGCCAAGGGCGATCTTTTCTTGAAACAACTGGAAACGCTCTTGCGCGAAAAAGTGGATCCGGACGAAATTGATCGCACGGGTGAGATTCCCGACGCGGTCATCGCCGATTTGGCAAAGCTCGGCGCGTTTGGAATCAAAATACCGGTTGAATACGGCGGACTGGGTCTTTCTCAAACGAATTATTGCCGGGCAGCGATGTTGCTGGGCAGCCGGTGCGGCAATTTGACGGCGTTACTCTCCGCGCATCAATCCATCGGCGTGCCCCAACCGCTGCTTCTGTTCGGCACTGAAGCGCAAAAGCGCAAATACCTGCCTCGCGTGGCGCGCGGCGAGATTTCAGCATTCGCGCTGACGGAATCCGACGTCGGTTCCGACCCTGCGGCGATGTCCACGCATGCCGAGCCCGATCCGGACGGTGAATCGTTTATTCTCAACGGCGAAAAACTCTGGTGCACAAACGGCACGCGCGCCGGCGTGATTGTGGTGATGGCAAAAACTCCGGCGAAAATGGTCAATGGCAAATCCAAGGACCAGATTACCGCGTTTATCGTGGAAACAAGCTGGCCGGGAGTGGAAGTGATCCGGCGCTGCCGGTTCATGGGCTTGCGCGCGCTCTATAACGGCGTGATTCGCTTCACGGACGTGCATGTGCCGCGCGAAAATATTTTGCTGGCTGAAGGAAAAGGTTTGCGCGTGGCTTTGACGACGCTCGACACCGGGCGCCTGACGCTACCGGCGGCCTGCGTGGGCCTGTCCAAACGTTGTTTGGAGATTTCGAGCGAATGGGCGAACCGGCGCGTGCAATGGGGCGCGCCGATCGGCAAACATGCCGCGATTGCCGACAAAATTTCGCGAATGGCCGCAAATACCTTTGCGATGGAAGCCATGACGTTGATGGCCGCCGGCCGCGTGGACCGCGAGCGGCATGCCGACGTCCGGCTCGAAGCCGCGTTCTGCAAACTCTGGGGCACCGAAGCCGCCTGGCAAATCGTGAATGACACCATGCAAATTCGCGGCGGACGCGGTTACGAAACGGCCGCGTCATTGCGCGCGCGCGGCGAGCCGGCTGTGCCGGTGGAACGGATGCTGCGGGACAGCCGCATCAACACCATCTTTGAGGGTTCCAGTGAAATTATGCGCCTCTTTATCGCGCGCGAGATGCTTGACACGCATCTGAAGACCAGTGCGCCAGCGTTGAACTCGCAGCTGCCCCTGTCTCAACGAATGCGCACTGCCGTCAGGGCGGCCCTCTTTTACCTGGGATGGTATCCGAAACAATGGCTTCCCTTTTCCGAATTTTTAAAGGTTCCCCGTTTTGGCTCCAGTGCCCGCTATTCGTCCTCATTACGAAAGCATCTGCGTTATGTCGCCCGGACCAGCCGCCGCCTGGCGCGTTCCATTTTTCATGCACTCTTGCGCTACGGACCTAAACTCGACCGCCAGCAATTGTTGCTGGGCCGCTTTGTGGACATTGGCGCTGAATTATTTGCCATGATGGCCACGTGCCACCGCGCAGCGCAGATGTCAGACGATCCGAATAAACCGGAACATTTGGGCGAACTGGTTGATTTCTTCTGCCAGTCCGCGCGGTTACGAATCGGTGAAAAATTCCGCGAGATTCGAACCAACGTTGACCATGCAAGCTACGGCCTGAGCCGGAGTATTTTGGAGCAGATATAATCATCCCCAACGTCCCATTTGTCGTATTCGTCTCCTCTGTCCCATTCGTCCCGAATCACCCAAAATGATGCCCGGTCATGAGCGTGTAAAAAATCAAGGCCGCCCCGGCCAAGGGCAGCGGCACAAATGCCAGGCGAATCCGCGGCCCCCGGAAATAATTGGTCAAAATGGCGCCCAATTGCGCCCCAACCACCCCGCCGGTGTGCATGAATAAAGCGATCAAAATATCAACGTTTCCTTTAAACGCATGGGTGATGGTTCCGTATCCGCCGGAGATGATTACCTCAAAAAGATCAGTCCCAACCGCCAAATGCGTAGGAACTCCCAAAATATATACTAAAGCCGGCATCCGAATGTATCCCGCGCCGCCGCCCAGAAAGCCACTGAACACCCCTCCGATAAAAGCGACGGTCAGGATCGTCCAAAGGGAAACGCGCTGGATGCCTGACTTCGGCAGACTAATCATCGGCGCCAGCTCAATCAGATGAACCCGTTTGGCAATACCGGCCAGCGCTGAAATATCCCTCCGGCCCGACTGCGATGCGCCAATTCGGTTTGATTTATTCCTCCTCTGCCGCTTGCTTAATCCCAACGTCCGTACACTTTCCCACGCCATGAAAACCGCCACCGAAATCAGCACGCCGATGAAAGCAATCGCGACCACTTGATTGACGTTCGCGTGACGTTTGAAGTATTCAATGGCCTGCGCCCCTGCTTCCACGCCGGGGATCGTGCCGATCATCATCAGGAGGCCCAATTTCAAATCAATGTGGCCAAGCTTGGCATGTTCCCGGGCGGCCGTGATGGATTTCCCCACGATATGCGCCAGGTCGGTGCCCACGACAAAATTCATCGGCACGCCAAAGGCAAAAAGCGCCGGCCCGGCGAGAAAACTTCCTCCCACCCCGAAAAAACCGCCCAGCACTCCCACGAAAAAACCGGTAAACGCTAAAAGAACTGGGCTGATATGAACCCCGGAAATGGGAAAATCCATAGGTTAGTACAACATTATTTTGACTTCCGACCGCCGGCCTTGCGCAAAACCATCGTCAGAAAATCCAGCAAAATGGCCTGCCCGATGATTAACGGCAATACGATCGCTGCGTAAATGGCCCGGTGGTCAACGAAGATGTCCTTCAGCCGCTCCCGCAAAAAGAGCAGGACGAAGAAACAATACGCCAAAACAAACCCAACGTAACCCAGCATCCTGACCGAAAACCATAAAATGATTTTGACGAGTTGCTGACGGCGCGGATCTCCTTTCTGCATAAACATCTTTTTTTCCAAAACAAACAAATCAATCAATTACGACTACCGTGACGTTTTCCACGCACAAGCATGACACCTGTTTCCGAAATAGCAAGGCAAGGAAGGCCGCGAAGACAATCCGGAGCGCATCTCAGTTTTTGTGGGGCGGAATATGCCGCCCCTACGGGGCTTGAGA
>JASHPN010000364.1 GCA_030038175.1 Verrucomicrobiia bacterium | reverse complement strand
GCTCGGCGCAACGGGCGACGGCATGAAGCAATTCCTCGGGCGCGAACGGCTTGGACAAATAGTCAACCGCGCCCGCCTTAATGGCCTCGACCCCCAATTTGGTGGTCGCATACGCGGTGAGCATGAGCACGGGTAAATCGGGCTTTGCGCCGTGCAATTTTTTCACCAGATCGTATCCGCTCATCCCGCCCAAGCGGGCGTCCGTGATCACCATGAAAAACTCCTCGCGCGCCAGACATTGCATGGCTTCCTCGGCAGATTCGACGAGGCGCGCGGCATAGCCTTCGTCGCTCAACACGGTTTCGAGCGAACGACGCATGTTCTTCTCGTCATCCACGACGAGCACGGGAGGGAGCGGAATGTTCATTTTCGCATGTTCACAATCGCTTTGGCCGGAAATGTTAGAATAAATTCCGCGCCTTTTCCAACCTCTGATTTGAGACGAATGCGGCCGTCGTAAAGTTCGACATTGTGCCGGACGATCGCCAACCCCATTCCGCTGCCGCCGCTTTTGGTGGTATAGTAGGCCTCGAAGATGCGTTCGATTTTATCGGGGGGAACGCCCGGGCCATCGTCGCGAATCGAAATTTCAACGGAATAATCCCCAAGACAGGTGGCCGTGATGGAAATGTTCCCGGTCCGGCCAAGGGCTTCCCGGGCGTTTTTCAAAAGATTGATGAAAATCTCGGAGAGATGGCCGCGTTGCATCAGGAGCGGCGGGAAATAGCTCCCATATTTAGAATGGATTTTGATGTCGGTGGGAACGGCGGGCGGGAAAACCTGGATGACGGCCTTTTTGAGTTCTTCGAGGACATCGAGTTTTTCCACGCGCCCCTCACTCAATTGGGCGTAACCCATGATCTGGGTCACCACGCGATCGGCCCGGGCGACCTCCTCCTGGATAATCTCGATCTGCTGGGCGGAGGAATTTTTGTTTTCGCGCAAGGAACGCTGGAGGGAAAAGGCGGCGTTGGCAATAACCGCGAGCGGATTTTTGATTTGATGGGCAAACTCGGCGGCCAAACGGCCGGCGGAATGCAATTGGCCTTCGCGGACAGCAAATTCCCTGGCTTCCTCCAACTCGCGCCGCTGCCGCTCCGCCAGGGCCTGCACCCCATAGCAACACAGGGTCAGCAGTAACATAACAAACAAACTCAGCACGAAAGACTGCGCCGGCGTTTCTTCATCCGGCGCGGGAGGCATCGAACTGTCCCAGCGAATGGGTGTGCGGTGGACCGCGGGTGAATGCATGTGCCCGGCAACGGCATTGGTTTGGGCCAGGGCACGGGACGGCTCTGGAATAGCCGGCCGGTCGCCGCTCCTGGCGCCGGCAACAGCGTTGGTTTCAATGGGGGCATGCGGCGGACTGAGGCGCGGCACATACATCAGGTTAATTTGGTCTCCGACGTCCGCATGGACGATGCCGGCCCCGATATAAAACACGCTCAACAGGAGATTCAGCACAATTTGCGGCATCGCCAGCGGAATGCTGATGGCATTGAGCACGATCAAAATCGGAAAAAGCCAGAACGCGACGCTGGTTGGGCCGGTGATCAGCAGCAATCCCGCGACAAACAGCCCGTCCAAAAGACCCAGGATAAATACGAGCCACTGAAATAGTCCGGGCGGAAAATGTTTCCAGGCAAAAAAAATCGCCGCGGCCACGGCAATGCAAAAAATGTAAAAGATAAAAAAACCGCGCAACGTCTGAAACAGGACCACTTCCGGGCCGTTGAGCCAAACCGAGGAAAATGCAAAGTAGAGGACGATCGCGAGCGCGCCGACGCGGACCGGCAAAACGATCCGCCGCTGAACCGTCACAATCAGTTCGGCCTGGCGCACCGGCTCGGGCCGCGGCGGCGTCAGGACCCCGGGGAATGCCTTGATCCATTGCCACGGGCTTGGTTTCATAAAAAACGGTTTTGTGACGGGCAAACGGCCGGCGGACATCCAATGCCAACACTGCTCCGGCGATTCGAATTGCGCAGCCGGCGTTCAATGTTTGGAGGATAAAACGCGTTCAACAATTTTCTCCGGCGGCCACAGCCGGCCGATGCCTTCATAGCCGCACGACAACATGCCTTCATCCGGCCCGATAAATTCCGCGCCCCGGGAGGCCAGGAGCCGGACGTTTGATTGAGTGGCGGCGTGCAGCCACATCTTTCCGTTCATGGCCGGCGCAATCAAAAGCTTCGCTTTCGGATTCAAGGCCAGGGCGATGCACGTGAGCGCGTCATTAGCGATGCCGTTGGCCATCTTCGCCAGTACGTTCGCCGTGGCGGGGGCGATCAATAACAAATCGGCTTCGTCCGCGAGCCGGATATGCGCCGGCTGCCATCCTTCTTCCTCGTCATACAGGTCCGTAACCACCGGGTTGCGCGTGAGTGTTTTAAACGGCCGCGGCGTGATGAACCGCTGGGCATCGGCGGTGAGCACCGCGCGCACGTCGCATCCGGCTTTGGTCAACAGGGACGCCAGGTCCGCCGCCTTGTGCGCGGCGATCGAACCGGTGACACCCAAAACTATTTTCATAATCGCAATCGCAATAATAACCGAAAACGCGAGTCTCAAAAGTCAAAATCAACCGCTGCCCTGCCCACCCGCATCTTTTCTGCTTCGATAATCGCCAATGCCAGCCGCAGGTCTTCCTGTTTGCTGCCACTGATGAGCAAATAATCAAAATTTTTCCATTGGACGATTTCCTGCCGCGCCGCGGTCACACGCTTGCGAATCACTTCGGGCGAATCCGCGCCCCGGCGCTTCAGCCGCCGCTCGATTTCAGCAAGGGAAGTGGGAGTCAAAAAAATCGTGATGAGGGCGTTTTTCAACTCCGGTTCGTGTTGCACGGCCTGGCGGATGGTCGCCGCGCCCTGGACGTCCACGTTCAACAGCACGTCCTTGCCGGCCCGCAGTTTTCCGAGCAATTCGGATTTCAACAGGCCGTAACTGTTGCCATAGACGGTGGCGTGCTCCAAAAAGTTTCCCGCCTGCACGCGGCGTAAAAAGTCCTCCGCCCTCAAAAAATAGTAATCCACGCCGTTTTTCTCGCCTTTCCGGGGCGGACGGGTTGTGCACGTGACCGCGCGCACGAGATTGCGCCGCGCTCTGAGCAATTGCCGGCACAACGTGGTTTTGCCGCCGCCGGACGGGGCGGACATCAGGATGAGCAGCGGGTTTGCCTTTTTGTTCTTCATTCCACGTTTTGGGCCTGCTCGCGAAACCGTTCCAGTTCGGCTTTAAGCGTGACGACTTCACGCGAAATCACGGCGTCGTTCGCCTTTGAGCCGATGGTGTTGATTTCACGGTTCATTTCCTGCGCCAAAAAATCAAGCGTCCGGCCAACCGGTTCGGATGATTTGCGGCAATCTTCATATTGTTGAAAATGGCTCTGCAATCGCGTCAATTCCTCCGCGATGTCGGAGCGGTCGGCGAATAAAACGACTTCCCTCAGCAAGCGGTCGTCGTCGGGCGCGATATTTTCGATGCCCGCGCTTTTGATGCGTTCAAGCAGTTGCTGGCGGTAATTCTCGGCGGTCAACGGAGCCTGCCGGCGAATTTTTTCGACGGCTTTTTGCATGATCGCGATGCGGCCGGCCAGGTCGCGCTCCAGGTGCGCACCCTCGCGCTCGCGCATTTTTACCAAAGCGGCCAGCGCCTGGAGCAGCGCTTTTTCCACGGCCGGCCAGACTTTCTCCGCTTCCACAAGTTCCTCATCGCTTTGGAAGACGCCCGGCGCCCGGACAATCTGGTCCAGCGTCACGCCTCCGGGGATTTTCAATTGTTTGGCAAGCCGGGACAACTCCCGGGCATAGGCCTCGGCCAGGCTTTTATTAATGTGCATTTGCGCGGACATTTTGCCCGCGGCCGCATGCACGGCCAGGCGGGCCGTGACGCGTCCACGGGCGACCCGGGCGTTGATCGCATCGCGCACCGGCGCCTCGAGCATTTCGAGTTCGCGCGGAAGATTGACAGAAATCTCAGACTGACGGCGGTTTACGGCGCCTAATTCAATCGTAATTTTAAAACCGTCCCTGGCGCACTCGCCTCGCCCATAACCCGTCATGGATTTCATGGGCAAAGGATGCAAAAACCCGCGGGCATAAGCGAATTAAATTTGGTTTTAGCGGGCAGTTAGTAGCCAGGAGTCCGCAGAGAACTCACACGATCCTTAAATCCCGCAGCGAAATCGTGAACCCTCACCCCTTCAATACTTGACGCAATACGTAATACGCAACACGCGCCGGGCCTCGACTACGGACTAAGAACTGTGGACTTTGCCGCTATTTCGGCCCCTGCCTTTTCCCCGCGATGGCGCCGAGGAGCATTAGTACGCCAAAAATGAGCAAAACCACGCCCCAAATCAGATCTATATTAATGCCCAGGGAACGCGGATCCGTGCCCTGGGTCGCACCCGTGAAGACCAGGAGCGCGCCGATGAGGGTGAACATCAGTCCGATTGGCCAGCGTATATCGAGTCCCATAATGGTGCTTTCTCTTAATTTGTCGGTTTACCAAAAA
>JASHPN010000363.1 GCA_030038175.1 Verrucomicrobiia bacterium | reverse complement strand
CCAGGGCTCCATCAGGCACGAATGGAATTCATAAAACGCCCGCCGTTGGGGGTCCATGCTCTCATGGTTCTCCCAGGGTTCGGGAATCATCATCATCATCGCGTGCGGCAATTCCCGTCCCGCCATGACGAGCAACTCCACGCAATTGTCGAATTGCGCCGAGTCGCTGCCGTCCGAGTTGATGACCGGAATGATTTGCCGGATGTCATCGCCAAACAATGACGATTTAAAATTCTTCTGGCCGGCGTGCATCCAGTTCACGTTGCCGCGCAGCGTATTGATTTCGCCGTTATGGGCGATGTAACGATTCGGATGCGCCCGGTCCCAGCTCGGGAAAGTGTTTGTCGAAAAGCGCGAGTGAACCAAAGCCAGCGCGGTTTTCATGGCCGGATCGCTCAAGTCGGGATAATACTTCTCAAGCTGGCCGGACATCAGCATGCCCTTGTAAATGCACGTGCGCGCCGAGAGGCTCGAAACGTAAAAGTATTTTCCGCCGGCAATCCTGTCACCGTAGCGAATCTTTTGCTCGGCCACTTTACGGATGACATACAATTTCCGTTCAAAGGCCTGCTCATCCTTGAGGGCCGAATTTCGGCCGACAAAAACCTGCGCCATGAACGGTTCCGCGGCAACGGCGGTTTTGCCGAGCGAAGCATTATCGGTGGGCACGTCGCGCCAGCCCAGGACCGACTGGCCTTCATCGGAAATGACTTTCGCCAATTCGCGTTTGACGGTTTCACGCTCGGACGGGTCTTTCGGCAGGAAGATCATGCCCAGGCCATATTGGCCGGGAGCGGGAAGCTTGAAACCCAGCTTGACAGTTTGCGCCGCCAAAAATTCGTGAGGTATCTGAATGAGGATGCCGGCGCCATCGCCGGTATTGGCCTCGCATCCGCACGCGCCTCGATGATCCAGGTTGACCAGAATCTTCAGGGCATCGGCCACCAGCTGATGCGACTTAACCCCTTTCATGTGGACAACAAAGCCCAGCCCGCAAGCCTCATGCTCGAATTGCGGGTCATAAAGCCCCTGTGCCGGCGGCGCTGAGATTTGACCTTGCGCGCGCCGTTTCACTTCCGATTGACCGTTTTCATTACGTATCATTGATTGCCGAAACGCCGTCGTCCGTCATTTTTTACTCAATTTTCACAATTTTGCAATAAAACTTTTTGGGGATTATGGAGATTTTATGCTGCTAATCCGAGTCGTGGGACAGGCGTCTCGCCTGTCAAGTCCCCGGATGACAGCAGGACAGGCAGGACACCGGCCCCACGGCAGTGCGGATATTGAGCCGCCTTGCACGCGGGATTTCGGTTTGGATGAACCAATCGTTTCGGCCGATCTGACAGGCGAGATGCCTGTCCCACTAACCAACCGCTGGAGGCGCCTGAACCGGCGCAGGAACATGGGTGAAATTTTTCACCAGCAGCCACGCGGCAAAGGCCAGAAGCTCCAGAGCGCAGAGGTTCAGGTAGAGCGACTGGCGGTCGCTATCCAGACCCGCGGCGCAGGGGTAGATGATGCTGAGTAAAAGAAATTGCGCGGCCAGCCATTTTCCATCTTTCGGGGCCAGGCGGATCAGGAGGACGGCCAGCAACACAAACAACGGAAGCAGGACCAAGACCGCCGTGCCCCAAAATCCAAAGAGCAAATCGCTGAAATCGGCAAGGAGACCATAACCAAATGCAGTTGCTGTTGAAAAAAGGATGACCAAAAGGACCGCGTAACGGGTTCCGACCAGGGCGAACGACAGGGTCAAGGCGGCAAACGCCAGGAGCCAGGCGTCGCCGGCTTGATTTAAAACGGCGCGCGTCGTTGCGCCGGGTTGCGGCAGTTCAGGGAGCGATATGCCCATCCCTTTGTCCGTCAGGGCATGATCGAGGCGATAAGTGAGAACGGTTCCGGCGTTATTTTTTGTTGGCGTCGCCAAAGTCGGTGTCATGCAGTCGTCAGGATAATTCAACTTTGCTTTAGCCATATCCGGCAAATTCAGCGTCAGCGTGAAATCACGGATTTCACGCGGTTCGCGCACCTGAAAATACCAATCGGAAAGACCGCGGCTTTTGAAGGCAATATGAAAATCCATCGCTTCATTTCCCTGGATCCCGCGCTCAAACACCAGGCTGGAATCCTTGATTTCCATTTCCGGCAGGACGTCCCTTCCATCGAGCGTCGCGACCAGCCCGTCATACATGGCGTCCGAAGCCGGCAAGGGAAACGTCAGGAGGCACATTTGTGTGGCATCCGACGGGTTGCGCAATTTCCAATTGAAACTGCAATCCGTTTCGTAGCCGCCGTAAAACGCCGAGCCTTTCTTCCGCGGATTTTGCCGCAACGTCACTTCGTGCCGGGTGGCGACAAAGGGATTGCCGGTAACGGATTGGTGGACGATCTTTGGCCGGATGATCGCGGGCTTCGTGGGGTCTTCGGATTCGATCCGTTCAGTCGTTTGCACGTCGCGATAGATGTCCACATTCAATTCGCCTTGCGCCTGTTCCGAACCCCAGATCGTTTCCACGGCGTTATAATTGGCCGCGGTAATGCGCCCGTGTGTTCGCTGAAAATCGTTGGTGGTCCGCCGCAAGTAAGAGCGGAGCAGGGAAATCGTTCCGACCAACAAGGCAACGAGAAGGACGGCCCACATCAATCGCCGGAAATTCCGGTAAAGCATCCAGATGAAACCGGAATTTTCCGCGCCGGAATCGGCGGCCGGTTGATTTTGAAAAAGCGCCGCCAGAAAGACGGCGAGCAGCGCGGCGGCGAGAAACAAGGCGATCGTGGGTTCAACATCGGCGAGGTCGCTCGCGCGATTTAACAGTTTGGAGATGATTACGTTCATAGCGGGTTGTTGGGATGTGCCCGCGCGCGGTGCCGAACGCGAAGAAAAATGCAAAAGGCGGCGCCGGGCGCCGGAGGGTTTCCGCAAACATAGTTCGTGTCGCCCCGCTTTCGCGGGCGAGTTTTTGTTTTGGTTACGGTCGTGGCCGCGGCTCCGTCGAAAATTGGAATTAGGGAACGGAACAACGGCTTATTTCTGGAGACGCTCACACGAGCGATCCGGGCGGAGTGAGGAACTGCCTGCCAATCAACCGCGTTTTCCGGGAATTGTCAAGCGCCTGGATTGAAAAACTTTCAATGAATCGTGCCGGCCTGCACGCGGGGCAAATCATCCGAACCGCCGGGGCCGGTCTCGGGGTCAGCCGCCGCCGCGCCGTTAAATATTTCGGAAAAAGAAAGCAAGTTATCGGCAATGACCGCGCTTCCATGCCATCTCCAAACCTCCGCGTGGCCGTCGGCAAAGGTGAAGGTGCAGGCCCGTTTGCCATCGTGCCGGCAGCCCGGAACGTTCCACCAGTTGTTGTTGTTCATGCTTTGCGGATAAATGCCAAAGCATCCATCGTCCACGCCATTTTGGGCCTCGTCCACAAACACAATTTTTTGCGCCACGCCGGCGCTGCTCGTCTGAATTTGATTGAATTTGGTCAATGACGTAACGCCAAAAACTGTCCCGCCACCCTGCGCTGGGTCGCCCGGACCATATCCGCCCAGCGCAAAATCAACTGAACACGTCCGCGTCTGAGGGGTGTAGCCGCCATTGCCGTTGGCCACCATCAAGGAGTTCGCCGGGCAGGCATAAATTTTAACTTGTTGACTGTAATGAAAAATCAATCCGTTCTGGATGTTGGTCGTCGTTACGTCGGTTTGTGCGTTGCCCAGGACCCATGAAACGTCCATGTTGGGGAGCACTTCGTTTGGCGGCAAATAATCGTTGTTATCGTCCACATACATGCGGTAGCACAATTGCAATTGCTTCATGTTATTCAGGCAATCGGCCGTCTGCGACCGTTGCCTGGCCTTGTCCAAAACGGGAAGCAAGATCGCCGCCAGAATGGCAATGACGGCGATGACCACAAGTAACTCGATGAGTGTGAATGCTCGAATGAGATATTTCGCGTCAAATTTCATCCGATCTGTTTCACCACATGGGTGATGAGGGGAAATGGGTTACGTGTGTCGGGGAGACGGCGTCTCCCGGCATTTCTCCGCGGAGCGCGCAGAAATCGCGCAACCAACCGCCGGCCGCAGCGGCGTAGATACCCGATTCCTTATCATATTCCTCAGGAGTCTTGCCCCAAAAAAAACTGATCCAGCCATCGGCCTCCGGCCGCGACCGGCGGATGAACTCATCCGTCGTTTCCGCGCTGCTCGAAAGCGGAAAAATCTCTTCAATGACCAGGGGTTTGCCGATGTCATAGAGTTTGAGGATGGCCAGGTCGTCGTCCAGTTTTCCGTCCCTCGGATAATAATGCACGCACAAAAAATCGAGTGCGGCGGAGACATCCGGATCGCGAAACGCATTTTTGGCGCCCGGGCCAAAAGTCTCTTCCCACGGAACCAAACCGACGGTAATCATGTGGCGCTGATCCACTGCCCGGATGGCGGCGGACAACTCTGCAATCCATTCTTTGGCGATCTCGCGGTCCGTGCGGCCACGCATGTCAGTCGTCAGCCGTTGCACAAAATAGGACTTGCCCAGCGGTTTGCCCGGAAGCCAATCGCCCTTTTGGTTGCCCGACGGGATCGGCTCATTCATCAAGTCGTAACAAAAAATGGCTGGACTGTTCTTACAGATATCCGCCACAGCGCGCCAAAATCGCGCCTGGACTTTCCAGCGGGCCGATTCGCCCATCGCGTCATACCATGCCGGAACGTCCTGCTTGTGATAACAGCCAAGCCCGGTCACATCCAAATAAAGTCCGGTCTCTTCCGCCAACCGCACCACCTGGCTCAAACGGGCCAGGTTTTCCTCGTTGGGTTGCGTGGGTGATTTCATGAAGCGGCACAACTGCAGATGAATGCGCACGATGTTCCCGCCCAACTTCTTCATCTCCTGAAAATCAGCCGCGACCTTTGCCCAATCGTCGGCCCAATAATCTTCCAGAAGCCGTCCGGCGTCATCGCGATCGTAGTTAAATCCCCAGGGCACAAAAGAATGTTCAGTCCCATCGCACACAAAGTGCGTCTTATCCGCGCTTGTCCGAATCCATGCCAGCGGCTGGCCTGGTGCCAAAGCCGCGGCATCGTTGGTTCCAGCCGCCCGGCCGGCCACGGCCATGAGAACGAAAACACAAATGAGGTGTCGTGTGCGATCTGCCATTTTGTTTCCTGCTTGAATTACGGGTAATTAAACTAAATCAGTTTTCTCTTTCAAAAACCAACGAAAAACCCCCGCCACCCTCGGACCAGATGCCAGCAAGTCTGCCATTTTCCAGCTTGCCATCATACGCCCACCCTTCCCATTTCCATTCCTGGTTTGCCTATCCCTGCAGCAGCGCCGAATCGTCCATTGCTTGCATTCATCTATTAAATGCCGCCGCTCCGGAAAACCGAACAATATTTTTACGGTATGAAGTTCCGCCTTGGCCATGTTCTGAGCAATTCTCCCCGGCCCTCTCCCGCCCGCCTTCGCACGGCTCCGGCCCGGCAGGCTGGGAAAGGTGGAATTATTGGGCGATCGTTAAAACATCTATCTGCGTCCCGTCCGGACCGCCGCAATAGACGCGTTCGGTCGCCTTTTGAAAATCGGACGCGCGCGCCGTGGGAATATCTTCAAACCGCTGCGGATTCAGGTCCACCATCGGAAACCAGGAGCTTTGGATCTGCACCATAATGCGATGGCCCTTCTGAAAATCATGCAGCACGTCGGGCATTACAAATTGAACCTTGGTGGCTTCTCCGGGAACAAACGGCTCCGGGTTCTCCATGCTGTTTCGGAATTTGCCGCGGAACGGTTCGCCGCGCACCATTTGCTGGTAGCCGCCCTGGCCGTTCGGCATGTTGTCCGGATAAACATCAATCAGTTTGACAATAAAATCCGAATCCGTGCCGGACGTGGAAACGCGCAGAACCGGTGTAATCGGACCGGCGACAATCACATCCTCTTTCAACGGCTCGGATTCGTAGGTCAGAACATCGGTCCGGCGTGAGGCGAAGCGCTGGTCGCGCGTCATGTAATCACCGGGCATCCCGCCGCCTATTTCGCAAGTAACGGGAACGGGTTTGGCGGGATCGCTGACGTATTCGTCAAATTGTTCCGGGCCCGCCGGCGGCTTAAAAGAAAGTCTGCCGCCGGCTTGCAGATAGAGTGAGCGGGGAACGGCGTTTTGCGGCGGCCAGGAATCAAACTTGCGCCATTCATTTTTGCCCGTCTCAAACAGCCATGCCCTCGGCAATGGCTCCGCGTTTGAAGGACTCGGTTCCAAAGCCTGTTCGAAGAAGGGATATTCGATATTCGTCTGAAAATAATCGCAGGTCCGGGAACCGAAATCCAAATTGCCCAATTGTTCGCCGCCCCGCCCGCCCCACTCGCCGTGCGACCACGGCCCCATGACGAGCGTCACCGCCGGTGCGCCGCCGTGCTGCACAATCCCCTGAAACAATTTCAACGTACCCCCCAGGTCCTCGGCATCGAACCATCCGCCGACCACCAGCACCGGCGCCGTAAGATTCGTCATCACCGGTCCCAGTGCGCGCGACGACCAAAACCAGTCGTAATTCGGATGCTTGAGCAGATCATCCCAGTATGGGTTCCTGCCTTTGAAGTAAAGGGTGTCCGCATTGGCGAGTGGTCCCATCCGCAGAAAAAACTCATAGTCATCCGGTGTGCCATGCTGAATGGACGGGTGCCAGCCGGTTCGCGGCCAAAAACCGGAATAGAAACCGAAATTGGCCGCGAGAAAAAACGCGCCATTGTGATAAATATCATCGCCGTTTCCTTCATCGCCCATCGGCGCCTGCGGTGAATCCGCTTTAAGACAGGGCGAGGCATTGATTAGTCCCTGCGCGGCATAAAATCCGAGGTACGAAATGCCCCAAAGTCCGACACGGCCGTTATTGTTTGGAATATTTTGCGCGACCCAATTGATGGCATCAGCGGCGTCCGTGGTTTCGTCGGTATCCTTTGGCCCGGACAAATCCGTTTTGTGCGGCGGCATGTCAATGTATTCCCCTTCCGATTGGTGACGCCCGCGCACGTCCTGATAAACGAAAATGAAGCCGTGCCGCGCAAATTCCTCCGCCGGACCGAGCCCGCGCGGATAACTGGTTTCGCCATAAGGCCCAATGCCATACGGCGAACGCGTCATCATTATCGCGTAGGTGCGATTAGTGTCCCGGGGCGAATAAACGGATGTGAACAGCTTCACGCCGTCGCGCATGGGAATCCAATAATCGTGCTTGATATAATGGTCGCGGATGAATTGGGTCCCCTGCCCTGACACGTTAAAACCCAATGAAAAGATGATCAAAAAGACGGAGAAAAGACATCGCACATTCTGCATTTTCCTGGCAGTGACGAGCCGCCGAAGGTCTTGGACTGCGCCAGTCCTCTGGCGCTTTTCCACCGGTGTTGATTGATGGACAAAACGGGCATTAACTGAGTGTGTTTTGCAATGATCGAAAAGCGGTCCCGATGAATCGGGACCGCACTCCATTACGCACGCGCGAATCGCTCCGTTCATGGACACAACGCACGATTTTTTCAATGACAAAAACCCCAACATTCTCATTTCTGCCCGTAGTAGGCGTTGGCGCCGTGTTTGCGGAGAAAATGTTTATCAAGCAAAACCGGCTGCATGGGCAGGGTCTTCGGATTGATGCGCAGCGTCTCGCTCGCCAGGCGCGCGACAAATTCCAAAACGCTTGCATTGTGGACGGCGTCCGAAGGCGTTTTTCCCCAGGTGAATGGTCCATGGCTGGCCACCAGCACCGCCGGATGTTCCATTGGATTCAGTTTTTTGAACGCCTCGATGATGACGGCGCCCGTGTTTTTTTCGTAATCCGTTTTGATTTCCCGAGGCGTCATGGCTCGCGTACAGGGCACGTCACCGAACCAATAATCCGCCTGCGTGGTTCCGTAGGATGGAATCTTGCGCTTCGCCTGCGCCCAGGCCGTCGCGTAGAGGCTATGAGTATGGGCGACACCTCCAATCTTTGGAAACGCACGATATAATTCCAGGTGCGTTGGCGTATCGGAGCTGGGTTTTAGGTTCCCTTCGACAATTTCACCATCGGCAAGGGAAACGATGACCATGTGTTCGGTTTTCATGCCGTCATAAGGCACGCCGCTGGGCTTGATGGCCACCAGGCCGCGTTCCCGGTCAATGCCGCTGGCATTGCCCCAGGTCTGGATAACCAGCCCTTCAGCCACCAAATCCAAATTGGCCTGGCAAACCGCCGCTTTCAATTTTTCCAACATAAGAATTTTGCAACTGTCTTTACAATGCCAACGGCATTGAATCATTCAGCCCAGCGTAGCTCGTTCCTCGCAATGCTGGGCTGGACGATTGCAATCCTTTCAGGATTGCCGGGCCACCACGCCGCAAATCCGCCGCCTCTGTAAATCTGTGTCCATCTGTGTTCATCTGTGGTTGAATTATTTTCTGATTTTACCGCGGATTTCGATGAGTTTTTTCATCACCTCGAACAAATTGCCGTTCCACTCGCGGGTGCCGAAGGCGTCGTGCAGCGTTCGATAAAGAACGTAAAGCTCCTTGTATATCTCGTGCGCCTGCGGATTCGGTTTGTAAATTTTCGGCCGCAAGCCGGTCATCGCCTTTTGCGCCGCGGCGTAATTGGGATGGGCGCGGGCGACGACCGCCCCGGCAATGGCCGACCCAAGCGCGCACGTTTGCGCCGAGCGCGACACTTTCATTGGGCGCCCGGTCACGTCCGCATAAATCTGCATCGTAAAGGGGCTCTTTTCCGCGATGCCGCCGCAGTTGACGACCTGTTCGATCTTTACTCCGTATTCCTCAAACCGATTAATGATGGTCAGGGCGCCAAACGCGGTGGCCTCGACGAGGGCGCGATAAATTTCCGGAGGCGTGGTGTACAACGTTTGGCCGGCAAGCAAACCGGTCAACCGCTGGTCCACCAGAATCGTGCGGTTGCCGTTGTTCCAGTCCAGGGCCAGCAACCCGCTTTCGCCGGCTTTCAATTTTGCCGCTTCATGGTCCAGGTCCGCGTGAGAATAGGCCTTTTTCCCGGCCGGCTTGATGTAATTGACGAACCAGTTAAAGATGTCGCCGACCGCCGATTGGCCGGCTTCCAGGCCAAAAAATCCGGGCAATACGCTGCCATTGACGATCCCGCAAAGGCCGGGGATATCGGCCAGGTTTTCGGTGTTGGGCCAGACGGCGATATCGCACGTGCTGGTGCCGATGATTTTGACCAGGGCGCCAGGTTGAATGCCGCAGCCCACCGCGCCCAGGTGCGCGTCAAATGCGCCCACGGCAACGGGGATGCCGGCGGGCAGGCCGGTTTTCTTCGCCCATTCCGGCGTCAAAAGGCCCACGGTGGTATCAATTGACTGGACGCGCGCGCATAAGCGCTTTCGCAAATCACCGAGTTTCGGATCAAGATGGGACAGAAATTCGGCGTCCGGATAACCGCCCCAGGTTTCATTGAACATCGCCTTGTGGCCGGCGGCGCAAATGCCGACGGTCAATTTATCCGGCGCTTCCGTGCCGGTGAGCGCCGCGGGGACATAATCGGCCAGTTCCACCCAGGAATGCGCGGCGTCAAAAACCTCCGGGGCCGCGCGCCGGCAATGCCATATCTTGCTCCAGAACCATTCGCTGGAATATGTGCCGCCGCACTTGGCAAGAAACTGCGGCCGAATTTTTTTAGCCAACTCGGTAATTTCCGCCGCTTCCGCCACGCCGGTGTGGTCTTTCCAGAGCCACGCCATGGCGGCGGGATTTTTGGCGAATTTTTTGCTGAATGCCAAAGGCTGGCCGTTCCTATCCACCGGCAATGGCGTGCTGCCGGTAGTGTCCACGCCGATCCCAACCACCTGTTCCGGCTTGAATCCGCGCACCTTTTTCTTTGCGTCAGCCAGCGCCTTAACGATGGTCACTTCCGCGCCCTTGACATAATCGGCGGGATGCTGCCGCGCCAGGTGAGGATCGCGCGCCAGGATCACGCCCATGGTTCCGTGTTCATAGTTCCAGACGGCAGTGCCGGCTTCGGCGCCGCTTGCGGTATTGACGATCAGGGCACGAACGGAGTTGGTTCCGTAGTCCAGGCCGATAGCATATTTTGCGCTCATAATTTGGAAGAAAAATCAAAAAACGATACTACGTTTGACCATGACCGATTGTCGAGCATTGAGTTGTGAACCTACTTTCCCCTCGTCAAAACTGAATGAACCACTTATTCTTCGGAATGCGCTTACGCTCGTTCTTCGCCTTGTTATCTGCCATCGCTGCCATTTTGACCGCGCAGAATGGGCTTGCTCAAAATGTTGTCTCCAGCACCCCGGTCTATGTCCCCAACACCTCGCATCAGTCGGACCACCTGGACCAGACAACGCTGGCCTGGGACGCGACGATGAAGACAACGAACGTGCCCGCAAACACCCCCGCAGCCCACTTTGTTTTCTATTTCACGAACGTCGCGGTGAAAGTGGACCGGACATTGACCACAAACGTAACCGACACCGCCACCAAAGTTGTTTGGATCACCAACTCCGTTACTCCGCTGCCGGTCACCATTTTGGATGTCCATCCCTCCTGCCACTGCACGACGGCCCATTTGCCGCCATTGCCCTGGACTCTGCCGCCGGGCACAAACGGCCAAATCAGCGTCACCGTGGATCTGGCCGGGAAATACGGGATCGTCTATAAAACAGTTTATGTCGGCACCGACAAAGGTTCGCTGGATTTGACTTTGCAAATCAATATTCTTCCACCGAAGATTCCGGTGCTGACGGATGCGGAGCGAATTCGCCAGATGGCGATTGCCAAAGCCGACCGGCAGGCGGTCTTCAGAAATGATTGCGCCATGTGTCATGAGAAACCGGGGGAGAACAAATATGGCAAACCCCTGTACGACGCCGATTGTGCCATCTGCCACGAAGCCAAAAATCGCGCAAGCATGGTGCCCGATTTGCACAGCCTGAAAGTGCCCACCAACGACAACTTCTGGCGCACCTGGATCGCCCACGGCAAAGCCGGCACGTTCATGCCCGCGTTTTCCACCGCTGAGGGCGGGCCGCTCAGCGATATGCAGATCGCGTCCCTCGCCGCCTACTTGAACTACGCCATTCCCTCCAAGGTCCCGCAACCTTAGCCGGAACCAGGCATTTCATTAACACCCCGCTTTAGCGGGGT
>JASHPN010000362.1 GCA_030038175.1 Verrucomicrobiia bacterium | reverse complement strand
TATTTGTCCGGCCAAATGGGGCTGGCCTTCGTCGAAGGAATGCAAGGCGATTCGCTGGCTGCGGACGATACCTGCATCGCCGAGCCGAAACATTTTGCCGGGCACGGCTCGCCGGAGAGCGGGCTAAACACCGCGCCGGTGCATGCGGGCGAACGGGAAGTCCGCAGCGTTTTTTTGAAAAGTTTTGAACCGGCCATTCGCCAGGGCCACGCCATGGGCGTAATGGTAGCCTATCACGACATTGACGGCGTTCCCTGCACGGGCAATCCCTGGTTGCTGAGAACCGTTTTGCGCGACGAATGGGGATTTCAGGGCTTTACCCTGTCGGACGCCGGCGCGATCGGTAAGCTCTACCGTGACCATCACGTGGCCGCCACTCCTGCCGACGCCGTGCGCCTGGCACTAAATTCCGGTGTGGACATGACTTTTTATGACTTTGACCATGACACCTTTCGGAACGCGATCATTGACGGCGTGAAAAGCGGGCAAGTGTCCGAAGCTACACTGAATGCCGCGGTGGCGGACGTTCTGCGCGTCAAATTTTTGCTCGGTTTGTTTGACCACCCGTTTGTGGACACGAATCTGGATAAAACGGTCCGCCGTTCTCCCGAACATTTGGCTCTGTCTCTCGAAGTGGCCCGCCAATCCATGTGCCTGCTTAAAAACCAGGGCAACCTGCTTCCCCTAAAGAAAGACCTGAAGCGCATCGCCGTGATCGGGCCGAACGCAAATGTGGCGCAATTCGGCGACTATACGAGCGGTGGCACGGTGACGGATTTGTCGGAATATGGAATCTTTAATCAGGTCAAAAAAATCGTTTCGCCGCAAACCCAGGTCCAATTTGACGGAGGAACCAACATCGCTGAAGCCGTCGCGCTGGCCGCGGGTTCCGATATCGTCATCATGGGCCTGGGCGAAAATTCGAGTCTTTCGGGCGAAGGCCACGACCGTTCGAATTTGGACCTGCCCGGCAACCAGGAGCAGCTATTGGAAGCGCTGGTGGCCACGGGCGTGCCGGTCGTGCTCGTCCTGGAAAATGGCCGGCCCTTGACCATTCCCTGGGCTGCCAAACATGTGCCCGCGATCCTGGAAGCGTGGTATCCGGGCGAGTTTGGCGGACAAGCCATCGCGGAAACGCTCTTTGGAGAAAATAACCCGGCCGGACGGCTGGATATTTCATTTCCGAAAAACGTCGGTCAACTGCCCGATTTTTATAATTATTTTCCGTCCAAGCGAAACCATTACGTAGATGGAGACGATTCGCCGCAATTCGTTTTCGGCTTTGGTTTGAGTTACACGAAATTCAAATACGACAACCTGAACGTGACCGTTCTTCCGGCCCCCCCATCCGCGATAAAGGCCCATCACTTTTTCTGGAAACATGCGCGCAAGCCGGCTGCGGAAACTGGCGGCGATGTGCTTGTTACGTTTGATTTGACGAATACCGGCGATCGCGATGGCGACGAGGTAGCGCAGGCGTACGTGCGCGAAACGACCGCCAGCGTGGCGACGCCGATCCGGGCGTTGAAGGCATTTTCCCGGGTTCACTTAAAGGCTGGAGAAACGCGGAAGATGGTTCTTCACATCAGGAGAAATGACCTTGCCGTTTGGGGCGCAAGCCGGCAATGGGCGGTCGAACCGGGCGAATTCACGGTTTGGGTTGGCGGCGATTCGCAGGCCGCGTTGACTAAAAAATTCGATTTACCATAACAATACGCTACACTTACACCCGCATGAAAATTGTACGCTATCTTGATAAATCCGGCAAAATTTCGTACGCGGCGAAACAGCCCTCGGGCGAAACGTTCCGAATCGAAGGTGATATTTTTTCTGACCACAAAGTCATCTCCGAGCGGGTGCAAATCAAGAAACACCTTGCGCCGGTCGCCCCTGCGGCGATTCTTTGCATTGGGTTGAACTATAAACATCACGCCGCCGAAAGCAATTTGCCGGTGCCCCAATTTCCCGTGTTGTTCATGAAAAATCCTGGTGCCCTGCAACATCCCGGCGATCCCATCCAAATTCCCGCCCACCTGCGCAGCGACGAAGTGGATTACGAATGCGAGCTGGCGGTGGTGATTGGCCGGTCGTGCAAAAATGTTTCGCGCCAGAACGCGTTGGATTATGTGCTGGGCTATACCTGCGGCAACGACGTGAGCGCGCGCGATTGGCAGAGAGTGCGCGGCGGCAGCCAATGGTGCCGGGGCAAAAGTTTCGATACGTTCTGCCCGCTGGGACCTGTCCTGGTGACACGCGAAGAAATCCCGAATCCCAACGCGCTCAAGATCCGCACCATCGTCAGTGGCGAGGTCATGCAGGATTGGAACACGAACGACATGATTTTTGACGTGCCGGCCTTGATTGAATTTCTCAGCGGTTCAACGACCCTCCTTCCCGGCACGGTGATTTTCACCGGCACACCCCATGGCGTCGGCATGGCGAGCAAACCGCCGCGCTGGCTCAAGCCCGGCGATAGTGTGACGATTGATATTGAGAAGATTGGCACGCTCACCAACCCGGTGACGCTCGAAGCCTCTTAGCCCTGTTGAAGTGCAAGCTTTAGCTTGCTCGGATTGTCCCTACGCTGGAACAGCCGTTCCCTCTCTCGCCACGCTTGCGG
>JASHPN010000361.1 GCA_030038175.1 Verrucomicrobiia bacterium | reverse complement strand
TGGTCGTGGTTGGCGTCCAGAGACTCCCAGCGCAGTTTGTATTGCAATCCCGCGGCGCCGCTGGTTCCTTCGTCACCGGCCCAATGGACGTCCAAACCGGGAAAATCGCCGGTCACACGGTCCAAATCCGGCGGCGTTGCTTCCACGACGACCTGGCCGATCGCGTGAAGCGTTTGCGGGTCGAGCACCCAGGTGCCGCTGCCATACTTGAAATGGTCAAACGACATCATGAGCCGGCCATCGGGGCCGGGGTGAACCGGGCCGAGGCGAATTTCACTGGGCAATGTGCCAATGCCGCTGAAATGGCAGGGAACCGGCCAATCGGCAACCTGATGCAATACCCAATGCCCGCCTTCCAACCGCGCAATAAACGGCTGCGTATCGCCGTTGGCATCGTTCTTGTGGTAGCTGATCGTTACGCGGCCGAACTCATCAAAACCGATTTTCGTATTGCCATTGATGATGCCGCCGTGCTGCGGCACCGGATCAACGATTTCACAGTTGCTCAGGCGAATCGGCAGTGACAGCGGCTTGCCCGCGCTGGTTACCCAGTGTTTCAAATCGCGGCTGCGCGCGTAGGACAAGTCATGGCACGTCGCGGCATCCGATTTGGCGCGCCAGACCCAGGCGAGATGATACCAGCCGTCGGGCCCGCGGATTGGCCCGTTAAAATAAGCGTTATTCGTCCCTTGCCCGTCCGTGAGCGGGGTGTCGAGAAAAGGGCGCCAGGTTTGTGCTTGTAAGTCGTAGCGATCGTAAATTTGGTTGCCATCGCCGCTGCCGCCGTCCCGGTAGGTAAAGAGCAGTTCATTCGCGGCGACGCGCAAAAATTGCGGATAAGTGCAGTGTTCTTCATTCATGCCGGTCATCCGGTCAATGCGTTTAAAAGTAGAGGCATCCCACGGTTTGCTGGTGCGAAAATATTTCAAGGGCGCGACGTGCATATCGGCGCACAAATGCAAGTAGCCATTGGCATCCGCGGCGAGCGTGATGTAGTTGTGGCTGTCCCAGCCGGTGACATCCGGCAGCTTTTTGAACGTCCAATTGCGCTCGTCCAATTTGCGTTGCGCCACCGTGAGGCGGTGATGGGTGTTATAAAAAGCGACAAACTGGTCCGGCGGATGCGTCAGCAGAGCGAACCCGACTGGGTAATCGGACGATACGAACGCTACGTCCAGCGAATCTACCGCATCGGCCCGTTGGATGACGGGAATGGAATCGCCGGCGGCGACGCCGGCGCTCGTCCATAAAACCACAATTAAGCCACAGAGAATCCCAGGAGCACACGGAATGTTTTTCAGATACAGCCAATTCACGCGCAGATTGTGGCGGAAAGAGGAGGAGAAAACAAAGAAACAATGGTGTTTTAAGTCTGTTTAGGTTTAATTTTCCCGCTCAAAAGCTGGTCCAACTCATCGGCGAGGTGTAATTCTTGCGCCCAATGCTTCAAGTAATTTTTGTCGAGTGCGGCAGCCTGCACTGCGACGACCCCAGCCGCATCGCCAAGTTGACGTTGCGAGGGCGAAATTTTGTTCCAAATGAGTTTGTGTAAAACGACGTCTTCCGCGGTAGCAATCCAGGCGGGTTCGCCAAAGAGCGTGACTTGGATTCGCCGTTTCAGCATTTCACGGTCGAACGCCTCTGGTTTCGGAAGCCAAAAATCCACTTTTAACGAGGAGCGCGTATCAATGGCATTGAATTGATGCGGCGGCTTATAGGCGGCACGAACTGCAGATTCGTCAATATAGAACTCACCGCTAAATTCCTGAACGATTCGCGACACAGCTGACATCGGCAGTTGTACCACAAAATCCAAATCATGGGTCGTGCGCGGCACGCCCCAATAATTGCTCGCCATTGAGCCGGTAAGGTAATAGATCACGTTGGTCCGGTTCAAACGGCGCAAACAATCCACCAGAAGTTCGCTTTCGTTCATGCGCCTCGGGCCAATTCAATTCGCCGGCGGAGCAATCGTTCGACTTCTTCGGCATTGGCATTGGGATGCTGGCGGCGAATCCCCTCGCGCGCGACGTTGCATGACAATTCGTGCAATTCCAGTGCCACAGCCAAACGCTGTTCACCAGTCATTTGGCGGTAAAGTTCAATTTGCTTGTCCAATGCCGCTGCCGCGTTCATGTCTCTTCGATAATAGCTTTGAACATTTCAATTAAAATGCAACCCTCAAATTAGGACGCGCTCCCGCTGCCGCTGCGGCGGGCAGGCGCATTGGGGGGCGATTAGTAGATGCAACAGCACAAGCGTCGAACGCGAGGGCGCGTTCGACGGCACGCGGGGTGCGTGCGCTCCCAGACTTTATAATCTCAAATCCTTGTCCGTGACGGCGCCTTCGGAGGCGGTGGCGACGTGGGCGGCGTATTTGGCCAATATGCCGCGGGTGTAGCGCGGTTTGGGCGCGCGCCAGGCCTTGAGCCGTTTTTTCAGTTCAGCCGCGGGAATATCGAGGTTGAGCTGCCGTTTGGCGGCGTCAATGGTGATACGGTCGCCGTTTTTGACGATGGCGAGCGGTCCGCCGCTGTAGGCCTCTGGGGTGATGTGGCCGACGACAAATCCGTGGCTGCCGCCGCTGAACCGGCCGTCCGTAATGAGCGCCACGTCTTTGCCCAGGCCCTTGCCCATGATGGCGGACGTGGGCGAAAGCATTTCGCGCATACCCGGACCGCCGCGCGGCCCTTCAAAGCGAATGACGATGACATCGCCTTTCACGATGGAGCCGTCGAGGATCTTTTCGAGGGCCGATTCCTCGGAATTGAAAACGCGGGCGCGTCCGGTGAATTGGAGTCCTTCCTTGCCGGTGATCTTGGCCACGGCGCCCTCGGGGGCGAGATTGCCGCGCAGGATGACGAGGTGGCTGTCCGGTTTGATCGGTTTATCAAAGGGTTGGATGATTTTTTGGCTCTCGGGATAGGGTTTCACACCGGCCAATGTTTGCGCCATGGTTTCCCCGGTGACGGTCAGGGCGTCGCCATGCAAAAGGCCTTTGTCCAGGAGCGTTTTCATGAGTGGCCGAATGCCGCCGATGGCAACCAGTTCGCTCATGAGATATTTGCCGCTGGGTTTGAGGTCGGCGAGCACAGGAACGCGCTTGCCGATTCGGACGAAGTCTTCCAGGGACAATTTGACTTTGGCGGCGTGCGCGATGGCGAGCAAATGCAACACCGCATTGGTGGAACCGCCCAGCGCAATAACCACGGTGATGGCATTTTCGAAAGCCTTTTTCGTCAGGATATCGAGGGGGCGCAGGCCGCGCTTGAGCATTTGAACGACACACGCGCCGGCGCGGCGGCAATCGTCCTTTTTCGCGTCCGAGATCGCGTTTTGGGCCGAGCTGTTGGGCAGGCTCATGCCCAGCGCCTCGATGGCGCTGGCCATGGTGTTGGCGGTGTACATGCCGCCGCACGAGCCGGGACCGGGAATGGCGCATTGCTCCACGGCGCGAAATTCTTCATCGGAGATTTTTTTGTTCGCATGCGCGCCGATGGCTTCGAAGACGGACACAACGTCCAATTTGCGTTCCGGTTTGCCGGTAATGCAGCCGGGAAGGATCGTGCCGCCATAAACAAAAACCGCCGCGCGATTCAGGCGGGCAATCGCGATGAGCGAACCGGGCATGTTTTTATCGCACCCGCCGATAGCGACAAAGCCGTCCATCGCGGCGCATCCCACGACGGTTTCGATGGAGTCGGCGATGACTTCGCGCGAGACGAGGGAATATTTCATGCCTTCGCTGCCCATGGAAATGCCGTCGGAGACGGTGATGGTATTGAAGATGATGGCTTTGCCGCCGGCTGCGTTCGCGCCGCTTTCGGCTTCGAGCGCGAGTTTATCAATGTGCATGTTGCACGGGGTGACATTGCTCCAGGTGGAAGCGACGCCAATGAGCGGCTTTTTGAAATCTTCTTCTTTAAATCCAACCGGATAAAGCATGGCCCGCGCGGCGGCGCGTTCATCGCCATCGAGCAGCACGCTGGAATAGGGGCGGAGCGAATCTTTCGTTTTCATCAGCGGGCGAGGGTGGCAGAAAGCGGCGGGAGGGAAAAGGAAGAAGTCAACTTCGTGTTGCGTGTTCCGTGTTGCGTCAAGTATTTGGGGATGGTCTTTTGCGGGAGGATGCGGCGATTGTGTTCGAAGGAATCTCCATTTCCATGAACCGGCTTGGGAGCGCGGCATTCATGCCGCTTCGGCGTCCCTATGGCATCGGACGTTGAAGCGACCTGAAGGTCGTGCCCCGGTTCATGCCCTCGATGCACGTCCAATTTTCGAGGTCGAGGCTTCCCGTTGAATCTAATTAATCAGAGCCTCCTCACGTCGGCTCCTATGCAAAAGAGAACGGCTTGAATCCGGATGAAAAAAACGGTACAGATGATCACATGCATTTCGCCCGCCTGTTCTGCGTCACCATCATCTGCTTCATAGCCGCGAATATCTCGACATTTGCTTCGGATGAAAAAAATGGCGGCGTGTCTTTGCCCCAACAGGTTCCATATTTGAACGCGCGCGAAGATTTTTTCCTTGGGAATGGATGCGCCGCGGGAGGCGGAGCGGGGGATGGCACATGGAATTTTCTCCGCGGACCGGATTACACCTGCCCGAATTATCTGGAAAAGGAGGAAATTCGGCTGGTGGTGGATGGGATCGAACAGCCATTGATCGTGGATGTTCATCGCGCGCGCAAGACGGGCATTTTTTACGGAGTCAGGACGAACGGTGATTTGCGGATCTATCTGATTGACTATGCTCCCATGGGGCAGCCTTGGGTCGCCAGGATGGTTCGGGTTGAGAACGAATCGCCTTCCGCTTCACACCATTTGAGCGTACGCGCGTATGTTAAACCGATTACCGGCCCGGGACGAAGCGACGATGTCAATTCCATCTTCAATAGTCAGGACCAGTGGATTGATTTGAAGGTGGATACCTCTCTCAAATGCGTGATGAACCACTTTTGCCAAAATTGGACAAACCGGTTCGTGACCATCGCCTTTGATAAACCGACGCCTGAAATGCTGGTCACCAACGGTGGATATGTTTTGGGGACCGCCGCCGAATCCATTGGCCCAATGGCATCGTCACAAACGGTTCTTTATCATTACACACATTATGACGATATCCCCACTGCGACTTACGTCAAACGAATCCAAAGGCGGAACAGTTCCCGCGACCTCGCCAATTGCATCGCCTGGTGGCAGAAATGGTTTGATGACGTTGCGCCGCAATATTCCCTGGATCGAATCGCTGACCGGCGTTGCCGCGATCTGGTTGAAGGCGGCCTGGCCATCCTGAAGATGAATGAATGCCGCGACGGCGGCATTGTCGCCAACGAGCGCGGATGGGACATGTCCTACGTGCGCGATGCGTATTGCGGCCTGCGCGGGCTGACCACTTTCGGACATTTTGAGGAATCGAAGCGTTTTATTCAGTGGCTGGACCACAAGTATCACGTCCATGGCCTGATCCCCAACGCCGCGCCCGGCGGCAGCGACACCTATGCGCATCCCAACGGCAACAACGGCCGGTATTGCCCGGAAGCGAACGCCGTGGTGGAAGTGACGGCGCTTTATATTTTGGCCGCGCGGGATTATTACAACGGCACGCACGACTTCCGTACGCTGACTAAGGTGAACACGTCCCTGCGTTACTCGATGGATGCGCAACTCAAATACGCCGAGACCAATGATTATCGTTTGGAATTCAGCGGCGATGAAACGGAGCTTTGCGGCGCGTCGGATGTGGACGGGCTGAGGGCCGAAGGCTTCAACCGCAAGCTGGGACAATATTGGTCTATGACGTCGGTTGCGCTGTGCGCGGCGTCGCTGGAATTCTACATCCACTATTTGCAATTGCAGGGAAAAGACCCGGCCCATTACCTAAATGGCCAAAATCATAAAATGCTCAATCTTAACGACGAACTGGCACGGTTGCAGGACGCCCTGGAAAGGGACTTTTGGAGGACCAATGTGCCTGGATTCCCGAATGGTTTTCATGATTGGTTCCGTGTCAAAAGCAATGGCGCCTGGCCGTCCGGCCGCCTCCTTAATTTCACGTTGTTTCCCGTTTATTACGGAACGCCGTTCAAAGACCCCGCGCGGGGAAGATGCGACGTGGAAGCGATGAAACAATTCTTCAACCCTTCGGTGCCTTTGCTTCCGGTCACGGGGATACCCGGAAGAAAATCATTGGGACATGATTTGGGCTACCTGCTATGGGATTTGGTCGCGGTGGGGGACCCGGAAAGGGACGCCGTTTACCACGCATTGGTGGATGGGCCGACCGCTTGTTGCTGGGGCGCCTACCATGAGGCCTATTCCGGGGATGGCACGCCCAACGCCAACGGCCTGCGCTCATTTGAGACGGGCGTGGATTTGAGCGCGATTGGGAAGTATTGGGGGATTGGCAGGTAGCCGGAGCGCGGCTGTGTCGGAGACCAGCCGCAGCACATTACCAACCGCAAGACGTCCTCATGGACCAGGGCCCCATGCATCGCGAACGTGCTGCGGTTGGTCCCGCGCCGAGCGGGACACAGCCGCGCTCCGCCCCAGGGGTTTTCAATTCGAACTGGGGATGGTGGCGTGTTGCAGCAGCCAGGTGGCATCGTTGTCGCTCATTGAACTGTCCTGCCAGGGATGCAATTCGGCGTGCCCGTCGGCGTACGAAAATGTGCCGCACTGGTTATGGTACGCGGCCGGATAGTCCAAAAGATCAAGCAGGCTTTGATTAATTGAGCCGTCGGCGTTATAAGCATTCATATCCAGCCGAAACCAGCCGTCATTGATTGAATCCGCGTTTTCGTCCAGGCAAACAAAGATGTCTGCCGGTGAAACGCCGTGAAAATCCGCTGCCTGGGTAAATCGTCTAAAACTCATGTCCCAATAAGTTGCCGCGGTATTGGTCTTGCCGGGATTGATCCAGCCATTCATGGAAACGGAACGAACCCGCGGCGAATGACTGGCCGGGTCCTGACTGTTATCGCCCGGACAATGATACACGCCGGGATTCTTTACGTAGCCGCCGATGGAAGCGAATTGTTCGTAGGCCTGGCCGACAAGGAGGGCGGTGTTTGTATTGTCCGTGCTGGCAGAGGTACTCATAACACCTGCGACCCACGAAGGATTGCCCGCATCTTCACCGCAAGGAGCCGGCGTCGAAGCATTGGGGGCATAATGGCCGTTATTTTCATCGGCGTAAACCTGCCAGGCCAACGTCAGTTGTCGCATGTTACTGACGCACTGAATGCCCTGGCCCCGAACTTTGGCCTTGTCCATAACCGGGAGCAGAATCGCCGCCAGAATGGCAATCACCGCGATAACCACGAGCAGTTCAATCAAGGTAAAGCCGTTTTGCTTAATGCAACTCTTGCCGAGCATAACTAATACAGACATTTGATTCCGATGATCGTTTCAATACAATTTCAACAAAATGAGCTTCCCGCTCCCGGGCATATCCACTCATTGTTCGAACGTGCGTTCGGCAAACTATTGCGCCGCTGGACGCGGCGCTGACGGCGCAGCGCGCCGTCCCTACCCAAGAAACATGTGTGGATGCGCCGCCGCTCCCGAATGGTTTAACCATCATTTTTAAAAGAATATTTCCACCGTTCCATTCAATAGACACCGACGGATGGGTGATTTGTATAAACCGAAGCGATTATGGCCCGTCATCGGCTCACCACAATCCGCTTTTTGCCGAACGCTTGTTTTTAGGGTAATTTGAAGCATGATTGCGGCGGTGTCACAGCCCAAACCTGCCGAACGCGCCAAAGGACGATACGCGGGCGCGGTCGTGTATATTTATGCCTTTGACGTGGCTTACGATACGGCCCGGCAGCCGTTGAAACAATTGCTGGGCCAGCCGGTTGAGCAATTTTCCATGGACGGCAGCAAGCGCAATCCCCGTCAGTTCTTTTTTTATAGACCGCAGATGGTCCGGCTGCCGCCGGTTGAACGGGAAGGGCCGTTCGGTCCCGTGCGGGTCGAGCGGGCCATCAAGCTGCTTCCGGTCGGCGCTCTCAGCATTACCATGCGAGTCCCGTTTTCGGTTCAAAAGGTGGATGAGCTGGTAAATTATCACGACTTGAAATTCGGCGATTGTTCTCTTCATGAAGAAGCGCGCCGGATTGCGCAGGACGTGGTCACGGAATTGAAAACCCATTTCATCCGTCCGCAGGCGCAATTGCCGGAAGAGGAGGCTTACACGGTCTTTTGCATTGCGCCGCCGCTGAGCGGCCGCGATGGATTGCCGGCGAGCGCCGAGAGCTGGTTTCAATCGCATCGCCGAGAAATTGCCGCGCTGCTCACCCAGGAATCGGAAAGTGAAAGGCTTTCAAAGCAGGAATCCGAGGAATCCACGGGACGTTACCTGAGTTATTACGACAACGACCTGGTGGTCATTGACTGGGATGCCGCGCTGCTGGTGGATGAACCGCAGGATTTTGATGAAACCCTCTATATCATGGAATTGGCAAACCTCCAGTTGGCCGAACTCGAAGCGTACGACCGAATTTTGGACAACGCGCTGGAACGGTCCTATCGGGATTTAGCCGATCGCACCCTGCGTTCCCGGGCGGATACGCTGCGCCAATTGCGCGAGATCCGCATTGACCTGGCGCGTTTCACTGACGAGTTGTCAAACATCACGAAATTCTTCGGAGATTGGCATCTGGCGCGGATTTATGAAAGGCTCGCGAGCCGCTTTCACCTGGGCGAATGGCATCGAAACATCGAGGGCAAATTGAAAACCCTGGCGGAACTTTACCAATTGCTCAAGCAGGACCAGACCAATCGCTGGATGATGATCCTGGAAGTTACCGTCATTTTGCTGTTTATCATTGATCTCGCCGTGCTCATTGCGGGTTTGAAGCATTGAGTTAAGATTAGTGCGCGGTATTTTTTTCGGCTGCACTGTTTGGGTTCTCGCGATAGGGCAGTCCCTGTTCATAGAGATGGAGCGCCTTGTGACCTTCATCCAGGTTGTTTGCCGACAACCCTTTGATCGCCTGGGTTTCCCATTTAATGGCGTCTTTGAAATCGCCATTTTCCGCGTATGCGGCGGCCAGCGTATCAATGCAGGAAGCATCTTTCCAACCGCTCAAATTGCAGGCTTTCTTTGCATTTTCCACGGCTGTCGGGCCGTCTCGAAATTTTGAATCCGGGCACACGGCCAGGATCCAGGCCAGGTTGTTATACCCCCAGATGCTGTTGGTATCCAGCAAGATGGCCTTCCGGCAATCCGCAATGGCGCCCCGGTAATCGCCGATTTCAGTGCGGCACCACCCGCGATAAGTAAAGGCTGACGCGTCATGCGGCCTTAATTGCACCAATACGGTCAGATCCTTGACCGCATTTGAAAAATCGTCCCCGCCGGCGAAAGCCTCGGCCCGTTCATAATAGAGCGAGCTATTGTCCGGATCGAGTTGAAGCGCGTCACTGTAGTCCGCAATGGCATTTTCAAAATTTCCTTCGCCCTGGTCCGCGTTACCGCGCTCCTGATAGGCGGTTGGAAGACGCGGATCAAGCCCGATGGCTTCATCGCAATCCAGAAGTCCCAGGCCGTAGGCGCCTTGAAGAATAAAAACCTGGGCTCTCCCGACATGGGCCCGGGCGCTGGCCGGCCATCGGTAAATCGCCTGATTATAATCTTCAATGGACGAATTGTAGTCGGTCGCGCAGGAATAGACGTAGGCGCGCAACAGCAGGACAGTAATATTCGTTCCCAGCGAAAGCGCGGAATTGAGGTCGGTGATGGATTGGCCATATTGTCTTTGGTCCAAATAACACCATCCGCGAAAATAATAGGCGTCCGCGTCATTGGTATTGAGCGCAAGGGCATGGCTAAAATCCTCGATGGCACGATCGTACCGGCTCAGGCGCAGGTACGACATGGCCCGAAAATAATAGGCGCCCAGATAATTGGTATTCGCCCGGACGGCCTGGCTAAAAAAAACGATGGCCTGATTGTAATCATGCTGCTGAAACGCGGTCATGCCCAGGGCGCTAAGGCGGTGTGAATCGTCCCCCCGGCAAGCCTCCGAAACGAAGACAAGGACGAGGAGCGAAATCAAAACTTTCATGGAATTCATCATTTTCAAATTTTTGTCCTTTAGGCAATTAATCTTTTGAGCTGGGCGGCGTCGTTCGCGGGGGGCAGGCAGGTATTGCCGCGGCAGACGTAAGCCGATGCTTCGCCTTTAGCCGGCAGCGTTCTTGAAAATTCCTCAACCGGGCCGGCCGTGCCCAAAACCACTTTGTTCGGTTGATAAGCCGAGTGCGCCGCGCGCAACAGTTTGTGAAATATTCCAGAATCCCGGTCTCCGGCAATCACGACTCGGACGGGGTCCGGCAGCGAAAAATCCAGTCCCTGCAACAGAAATGGCATCGCCTGCGGTATTTTCTCAAGCCGCGGTGCGAACAGCCGCAGAGTTTTCTCCGCAGCGGCCGTGAATTGTTTTTGGCCCGTGATCGCGCCGAGTTTCAGCAGCGCCAAAACGGCCTTGGAATTGCCGCTGGGCTCCGCCCCATCGTAGTCGTCTTTGAGCCGAAAAATCAAATCACGCGACACGCTTTGCCAGAAACCCCCGTTTTCAGCGTCGAAAAATTTTTCGATCATTACGTCGGCCAATTCAACCGCAAAGCCCAAATGATCCGGCTCAAGGGTCGCTTCGTAAAGTGACAGGACACCCGGAAGCAGGAATGCGTAATCTTCGAGCAATTGAGTTCGGTCGCTTTGGCCATCGCGCCAGCGGTGAAACAGCGTCCCTTTGCCTTGGGCCGTTACCCAAAGTTTTTGGCGGATGAATTGCAGGTCTTTTTCGGCGGCGACGCGATATTTAGGTTCGTCCAGAACGGCGGAGGCGAGGGCAAACGCCTCCAGCATCAGACCATTCCACGAAGTAAGAATTTTATCGTCCAAATGGGGACGGACACGTTTGGCGCGCGCGGAGAGCATTTTTTGTTTTGCCGACTCAAGCAGTCTGCCGTCCTGTTCACCGACCGGGTTGACGATGCTCAGCACGTTCAGCCCCCGGAGCGGTTGCGGATGGCTATGATCCAGGAAGTTGCCTTCGGCGGTAATTCCGAAATATTTTGCCGCCACGTTAAATTCCTCGGGCGACAGCAGTTTTGACAGTTCTTCACGGGTCCAACAATAGAATTTGCCTTCCTGGCCTTCGCTGTCGGCATCTTCGGCGGAAAAGAATCCGCCTTCCGGATGAGTCATGTCCCGCAAAACGTAATCGAGGATGTCCCGAACAACCACGGCAAAAGTATCCGCATGGCTTCCGGCTTTTGCTTTTGAAACCAAATACGCGTCCAAATAGAGATGCGCCAGTTGGGCGTTATCATAGAGCATTTTTTCGAAATGGGGCACGAGCCATTCGGCGTCCACGGAATAGCGGGCAAAGCCGCCGCCCAACTGGTCATGAATGCCGCCGGCCGCCATCCGTTCGCACGTGTGCATCACCATGCGCGCGGCTTCATCGTCATGGAATCGCAAAGCACAGCGCAATAGCAGTTGCGGCATGGACGGCTGGGGAAATTTCGGGGCGCCGCCAAACCCGCCGTTTTGCGGATCGAACGCCTGCTTGAAAAGGGCGGCCGCATTTTTTAGCACGGAATCGGTCAAGACCAGCCCGCCGGTGGACCCGGTCGTGGCCGCGGCTTGCAGGCGCGTACGAATTTCATTGGCCGAGGCGGCGATGTCATTTTTGCGCTTGTCCCACAGGCCGGAAATATGTTGAAGCACATGAAGGAACCCCAGGCGGCCATGGCGGCCATCCGGCGGGAAATAGGTACCGCCAAAAAATGGCTCCAATTCGGGCGTGAGAAAAACGCTCATGGGCCAGCCTCCGCTGCCGGTGGTCGCCTGCACAAACATCATATAAATCTTGTCCACATCCGGGCGCTCCTCGCGGTCCACCTTGACGCTGATAAAATGAGAGTTCAGATAGTCCGCCACCCGCTGGTCTTCAAAGCTTTCGCGCTCCATGACGTGGCACCAATGGCAGGTCGAATAACCAATGCTTAAAAAGATCGGCTTGTTATTGCGTCGCGCCGTTTCGAAGGCTTCATCGTTCCAGGCGAACCAGTCCACGGGGTTGTGGGCATGTTGCAGGAGATAAGGTGATTTTTCCCCGGCGAGGCGGTTGGTGTGCTGGTGCGGTTCAGCCATGTCCTAAACACTAACATTCTCACGGCAAACTCCAAAGAAATCCTGCACCGCCATTTGACATCGGCGCGGGTGCGGTGGATAGTTTCATTGCCGCGTTAACCGGCGCGGCTAAGAAAAGGAGTATGGAAAACTACATTTGTATTCATGGCCATTTTTACCAGCCGCCGCGCGAGAATCCATGGCTCGAATCCGTGGAAATGCAGGGTTCGGCGGCGCCTTATCACGATTGGAACGAGCGAATTTGCTTTGAATGTTACGCCCCAAACGCCCGGGCCCGCCTCATGGACGGCGACGGCCGCATTGACCGCATCGTCAGCAATTATTCGCGAATGAGTTTTAATTTCGGGCCAACGCTGCTTTCCTGGATGAAGGACAAGCAGCCGGAAATCCACGAGGCGATCACCGTTGCGGACAAAAAGAGCCAGGAGCGCTTTTCCGGCCATGGGTCGGCCCTGGCGCAGGCCTATAATCACATGATTATGCCGCTGGCGAATGACCGGGACAAAGAGACCCAGGTCATCTGGGGCATTCGCGATTTTGAATCACGATTTGGCCGCAAACCCGAAGGCATGTGGCTGCCTGAATGCGCCGCGGACAATGCCACCCTGGACGTCCTGGCGCGGCATGGAATTAAATTTACCGTACTCTCGCCGTTTCAGGCTTCGCGCATACGGCCGCTGGAGGAGGCAGGGGATTGGGAAGATGTCAACGGAGGAAAAATTAATCCCAAATTGCCCTATCTGGTCAAGTTGCCGGAAGGGCGCTCAATCGCGGTTTTCTTTTACGATGGCCCCGTTTCGCAGGCCGTGGCGTTCGAAAGGCTCCTTTCGAACGGCCAGACGTTTGCCAATCGCTTTTTCAATGCCATTGACTCGGGCCGCCAGCAAGATCAACTGGTCCATATTGCCACGGACGGCGAATCCTACGGGCATCATTTTCAGTATGGCGACATGGCCCTGGCGTATGCGCTTCATCAAATCGAACAGAGCGACAAAGCGAAGCTCACGATTTACGCCGAATTT
>JASHPN010000360.1 GCA_030038175.1 Verrucomicrobiia bacterium | reverse complement strand
CGTCATGCACGGAATGGCCTTGCCGGCGCACGAAATGGTAAATGGGATACCAATACATCCGGCAGAGATGTTCCAGGGCGGCCCGGGCTTTGGTGGCATCCGCGCTGGCGGCGGCAAGCACGACTGACCAATGAGTCGTGACAAAGACGGGCCCGCGCGCGGCGGCGGCGTCATCGGGACGATGGCTTTCACGGGATGCCATTATGATGACCTTAGAAAAATTCCGGCGAAGGTTACAGAGAATAAAACTGACGGAACCTTCCATTGGGGCGCGACTGTGTCCCGTCTGGGGGACCAGTCGCAGCATGTCCGCAGCGCATTAAACCGTGGTTCATGCACGAGGCTTCCGGCTGTTAACGTGCTGCCAAGGAACCATTCATGCAACTGCCTTGGATTCAAGGTGATATCCGATTTAGGTTCCTTGGCAACCAAAACGAAATCTTAATTTCGTTGGAGTCTGCGGCTAGGGCTTTGCCCATAGCCGCGCTCCGGGCGCACGCGCTGCCCTCAAATTTGGTGGACATTCGCATTGGGGGGCATTTTAATCGGGTTTGTCGTTCAAACGGCCGGCGGCAAATGCAACCACAGAATCCAGCAGAGGAAAAAACCAGCGGAATCCATGTTTCCATCGTGGAGGACGATGTCAAGGTGCGCGGAAGCCTGGCCCGGCTGATTGATTCCACGCGGGAACTGTCCTGCGTCAGCCAGCATCCCGACGCCGAAAACGCGTTGAAAGAAATTCCGCTGATCAAACCGGAGATTGTGCTGATGGACATCAACCTGCCAGGCATGGACGGCGTCGAATGCGTCCGCCGCCTCAAGCAGGTGCTGCCACAGACCCAGATTGTCATGCTGACGGTCTATGAAAATACCAACATGATTTTTGGCGCCCTGACCGGCGGCGCCAGCGGCTATCTCCTGAAACGGAGTTCGCCCGAGCAAATCATCGAGGCCATTCGCGACGTGCACAACGGGGGTTCGCCCATGAGCAGCCATATTGCGCGCAAGGTCGTCGCCTCGTTTCAAAAGATCACCAATCCCGTGCATGAATACGAAAAGCTTTCCACCCGCGAACAGCAGGTGCTGGATTGCCTGGCGAAAGGATTTCTTTACCGCGAAATTGCCGATGAACTGAAAATCAGTTACGCCACGGTGCACACGCACATCCGGCATATTTACGAAAAATTACAGGTGCGCTCCCGCACGGAGGCCGTGACCATCCATTTGTCCCAGCGGCCGGGACTTTGAACCATTAGGGATTGGCGATTGCGGATTGCGGATTGCGGATTGATCATTTCGGATTTTCGGATTGGCGTTACGAACGCCAAGATTCCGCAATCCGCAATCGCCAATCCGCAATTCAGCCAGGAGCGGCATCTTCCGCGCAATCGCACAGTTGTTTCAGAAACAAATCTCTTTTATAATCAAACCATGCCCTCAACCGTTCTGCGTCGAGTTTGGCCGATGATCGTTTACGGCCAAATTTTGGGCGGCGCGTTATTGTTTTTTTCCTGGGCGGCTTCGGGCCAATCGAAACTGGGTGATTATCTGATTAAAACCTGGGACACCGAAGACAGCCTTTCGGGCAGCACCGTGACTTCCCTGGAGCAGACCCCGGACGGATACCTGTGGGCGGGCACTTATGAGGGATTGACCCGTTTTGACGGCGTTCATTCGGTCACTTTCGATTTGCAAAATACGCCGGAATTAAGCTACAGCCGAATCCAGGGCCTGTATCTCGACGCGCGGGGCGATTTGTGGATCAACACCTACCGTGGCGGCCTGACATCCTGCCGCAACGGCGTTTTTCACCAGGAATGGCCCGATCAATCGTCGTTCGACCTGCATACCACCATGGTATCCTCGTCATCGAACCAGGTGACCTTTGTCACACAATTCGGAAGCATTCTGCGCGGCGCCTTGAAGGATACCAACACCCAATGGAGCGTCCTGGCGCCGCCGCGAAATACCCGCCCCATTTTTCAGTGCGTTGATCGTGATGGCACCATCTGGCTGTTGTCTCGTGACGGCCACATTCTCTGTGTCCGGGATGGCCGGTATGAAGCGCTCCCGCATGACGGCGGCCTGGGCGTTAAAAAGGTATTGACGGTCGCCGCCGGCGCCGATGGCCGCGTATGGGCCGGAGCGGAAAATGAAATTGCCCGGTGGAACGGACAGCGCTTTGAGGACATGACCCCGACCAATCAGGATTCGGGGACGACGTTCGATCCAATCATGATTTATCCCGCGTCCCGGGGATCTCTCTGGGTCCTGGCCAACGACCGCCTGCGGGAGGAAGTTGGACGCCGATGGACCGCCGAGGCAACCGAATGGCGGGGATTACTTGGCCCGGCCTCGGGCCGGAACATGGGAGTGCACGAAGACCGTGCCGGCGGCATTTGGTTCAATCATTATGGCAACGGCGTGTTCTACATTACACCCACCGGGCGCTTTCTGCGTTTCACCGAACAGGATGGATTGCCAGGCGACCGGGTGGGCGCATGGTTTCAGGATCGGGACGGCGATATCTGGCTTGGGGTGGACCGGGGCGGCCTGGTGCAATTGTCGAGACGCCGGTTCCAGGCCATCGGGGTCGTGGAAGGATTGCCGCCCGGACCGTCGCTTTCCGTGTGCCAGGATGGCAAGGGGACCGTTTGGATTGGATCTCCCGGAGGGGGACTGACTGCTTATCGGCAAGGGCAACTGACCAACTACGCGGTCAGCGGCGCCGCGTCCGGAAATTTTGTCTTTTCGATTTTTCCCCAGAACAACGGCGGACTGTGGTTAAGCGCGGGCGATGGGGAGGACCTGTTTCAATTTCATAACGGGCAACTGGAACGTTCGCCCTGGGGATTGCACGGGGTCAAATCGCTATTGGTGGATCGCGCGGGACGGCTCTGGGCCGGCACCAAAGTAAATGTGGGCTGGTATTCGGCGGCCGGCCACCGAACTTTCGCGGCCCGCGACGGCGTGGCGGATTCGGCGGTCCGCGCGCTGGCGGAAGCGCCCGATGGCACCGTTTGGGCCGGCGCGGACGACGGGATCCTCTATCACTGCGAACTGTCGAAGGTGCAGGCCGTTCAACCCAAAGATTCCCTGGTTCCGCGGCCCATTTGGTCGTTATTCGTAGATCCGG
>JASHPN010000359.1 GCA_030038175.1 Verrucomicrobiia bacterium | reverse complement strand
CCCAGAAAACCGCCGCCAAAAGCAAAACGTGAAACGCCTGCGTGCCTAATCCTGTCCAGCCAAAGATTTTGGCGGCAAAATAGACGGGATAGAGGCTCAATGGACTCATTCCTTTGTAGCATTCCGGATGTTCAATGGCATCATAACCGCCTGGGTTTGACACGAGCTGTCCATGGAGTGTGAGAAGGCCGTATTCCTGCCAGTTGCGCACGGCATTATTTGACCACGCGAGGCCAAGATTATCGTCAATCAGGTATGAGAGAAACATCGCGGCACAGGTCACCCCGACAAAAAACAGGACTTTTCCGGCTGGCGCAATTTGCACGAGCGCAGAGTAAAGGCTTTCCAATGGTGTTCAAGCCTTGTTATCGAACGCGCAGATTTTTTGAAAGATTTGCTCCGGCGCCGCGATTATACGGATCAGTGAAGCAATTATTTGATGATCTATGAAAAAATGGCTCTTCGTTCTATTGTTGATGGGGATGCAATTGGCACCCGTTTTGGCCGAAAACAGTCCGCCTCCGGGCGCCTCCACGTCCACTAAAACGATCGTGATCATTTACCATCGGAGATACCACTGGCACCGCCGTCACCATCGCCATCATCGTCACCATCACCACTATTGGAGAATACTCGTTATCCGTAACAGTTAAGGCGCCGGCGGTCCAAAAGTCACGGTCACGTCCATGGCCGCGCTGCCTGCGGCTTGATGGGATAAAATAACGCGCACGTGATCTTCAAATATTGCGAGTTTTGCATGGTCCCGGCGGCGTCCGGCTTTGCGATCATTCTTCAAGGCGGCGGTGGCGAAATCCACGGCCTCAGGCATGAGCCGGGTCGTTCCGGTGTTTTGAATGACTTGCAAATCACCTTCACTCAGGTCGCCGATTTTGACGTTATTGATCCGGTTGCCAATTGCGCCCCGGTGGCTGCTTCTCCATTGGACCTGATCGCTGTAAATATCTATAAATTCCGTGCCGGCCACGCGCGAAAAAATGTGAACTTCGGCGGATTCGGCCGGAACCGCTTTAAGGCGGACGGATAATTCCTGCCGGAGCCGCGTTCGATCCGGTTCTTTTGAGTCCGCGAGCCCTTTCAAATACCAATATCGCGCCCGCGCCTGATAATGGATTTTTTCACCAGCTGGAACCGAGCCGGACAGATCCCACCAGGCGTTGCCCAGGGCAATTTGGCTGGCCGGACTCCGGGGCGGGTCGCCAATTTCAATTTCTGCAACGTTTTTGAGCGCTCTATCATTGCCGCGGGCAATCATTGGCAAACCCCTCGCCCAGTCATCTTTCACAAAACAAAGAAATTTTCCCAGGGCGAGATTTGCGGCGGGATCAAGGGAATGGTCGCGCAGAAGGGCCGCAAGATTTTTTACGCGCTCAAACGCCTTGGCGTCGCGCGCGGCTTCTTCCTCCAAAAACCCGGCTTCCCAAACGATATGGTCGTCGCCGGATTGTTGCGAGGCGGAAGCAGCCAGGCCGGCTATTTTTTTTGCGCTGGTGTAGTCGTCGTCGGCGATTGCCTGAAAACCAGCGGCTACGCAAACCTCAGCCAGATCGGCCCTGGCGCCTGAAGTGCGCGCATAAGCAAAGCTCGCGGAAAGCAAGTCCGCTTTGACTGGCGAAATGTCCATCTGAAATCGGTCTGCCATCCGGTCGCAAATCGCCATGGCGCGCTGAAAATCGCCGGCGCCGGACATGAGCCGGGCGGCCAATTGCAACGAGGCCAATTCCATTGCCGGCTCCGGCTCATTCAAGCTTTGGTTATACAACTGGGCCGCCACTCGTTGTTTGCCTTCCGGGGTTCCGTTTTTAAATTCATCCCGATACATGGCCTTGATTTGCGCTTCGCGTTGGGCGAGGCGTTCCGCGTCGGGCGCGGGCATTTTGGCCACTACGACATTTACCTGTGGCGCCGCGGAAGGCCGCGTCAAAACATAGCGCAGCCCCGGAACCGACAACGCCACGACGACAGCGGCAAATGCCGCCCGGCCCGCAAAAATCCAGCGGCGTTTTTCGGCAAATTTCTTTCTGATGGATTTTCCGCGGGCGAGCGAGAGAAGGTCCGCCTGCAGTTCTTTGGCGGAGGCATAACGCCGGGCGGGGTTGGCTTCGCAGGCCTTCGCGACGATGGCATTGAGTTCCAGGAGCAGTTCCCAATCGGGAACTTCGGCAAAATTGGCCGGCAATTCGGGATATTGCAGCCGGTCCTTACCGGTGCTGATTTCGTAAAGGACTTTGCCCAATCCATAAATATCAGCCCGCGGCGAGCCGGGGCCTTCAGGCGGGATAAAGCCCTCGGTGCCCACATACGAAACCGTGACGTCCTGGTCGGTGACCAGGCCAATATCGGCCAGTTTCGGAACGCCATTCACAAAGATGATGTTCGCGGGTTTGATGTCCCGATGAATCAATCCATGCCGGTGCAGATTTTCGAGGGCGGCGGCGAGCGAAATGCCGATTTGAATGCATTTTTCCGCCGGCAATTTGTTTTGAATTTCCAGATCGGTGCGCAAAGTCCTGGGAACGTAATGATCCGGATGGATGATGGGGCCCGATACCGCGTCATCCGCAAGTTCCATAATGTAATAGAAATATCCCAACGCATCGCGCCGGCCGACGTGAAGGATGTTGATTTGGCTTTCGTTGGTTCGCGAAACCGGCTCGAACTTGCGGATGCCATGGTATTCGCGTTCGTAAGGCCGGTCATGCGGAAAGCTTTCCCGATATACGACCTTGCAGGCGTGGTAGTTCCCGGATTTATCCTGCACCAGCCAGACTTCGCCGTAACCGCCGCGGCCAATCAACCGGATCAATTCATAGTCCGCATCCGCCGGAGGCGCGGGCGCGCCCGGTCCGGCCCCGGGACGCGGCGTTTCCCCGCTTTCCGGCGATTCTGCTGGCGGTTCCGGCGTCATAATTTGGTGATATTACCCCATTCTATCTTCCAGCCGGGCTTTCTCCTTCTTGAGCAATTTGGTGGTTCGATGCCTGGCCAGATAGATTTGCGCGACACTCACATTCAAGGCTTTGGAGACCTGTTCCGCCGGCATTTTTTTAAGAACATAGAAATCGAATATTTGAAATTGTTTGGCACTGACCTGGGTTTTAACCCGGGCCATCGCCGTTTCCAGCAGCTCGTTTTGCCATTGCTCCTCCCAAAGGGCGTCCAGATCTGCCGCGTTGGAATCGGGCACACGTTCGATAGCCGGGGTGTTTCCGGTTTCATGGGAAGCAGGTTCTTTCAGCAAATGCTCAGGCGATCGTTTGCGGAAGCAATCAGCGATTCGCTTGTGGGCGAGATGGCGGAGCCAGCTTTTAAAGCTGCATTTTTTTGGATCATAGTCAAAACCCTTGATCGTTTTGGCTACGGAAATAATAGTTTCCTGCACAACCTCTTCCGATTCCTGTTGGGAAAGCCCTGACCGGATGGCCATGCTGAAAATCAGCTTGCGGTAGATGGCGAAAAATTCGCGCCAGCTTTCGTTATCCTGCCAGTCTTTGAGCCGGCCCAGGAGGCTTTCGCGCGTGGGAATGATTTCGTCCGCTTTTGGTTTCATGCTGTCGGCTTCATTGTATGGAAAGGTGTCACAAGACAACGCAATATTTTGCCATCCCCTGAAAGATTCCGCCGTTTGACAAGCCGGCATAACCGCGTTTTTGCCCTGGGATTGGGTGGTTTTATTGAAGAATCATCATTTTAAAGCGCAAACCCGCCTTGACAGCGGGCAATTCGTTGTTAGGCTTTTCCGCTCGGTTAAACGATTTTTAGGCGCCCAGGCGCCCGGCCATTGAATTTATGAAACGCCAGTATCAACCATCAAAAATCCGGCGCAAACGCCAGCACGGATTTCTCAATCGCAATTCAAGCAAAAGCGGGCGGGCAATTTTACGCAATCGCCGCCGGCAGGGCCGCAAACGCCTCACGCCGGTTTGATTTGCGAGACGATGAGTGTCCCGGCGCCGAAACCTCTGCGGTTGGGCCGCGCTTCGCGGGTGACGCAAAGCCGCGATTTCATTCGTATTCGGCAGGAGGGGGAACGCCTGGCGCAAGGCTGTCTGATCGCCAATTGGAACCACCTGCCGGAGGGCGGGCGGCCAAAAGTGGGGGTGGTCACCAGCCGCAAGATCGGCGGCGCCGTGCAGCGGGCCCGGGCCCGCCGGCTGCTGCGCGAGAGTTTTCGGCTGCACCAGCATGAACTTGCCAGGCCGGTTGAATTGATCCTGGTGGCTCGCAATTCCATCGCCGGCAAAAAATTCACCGATGTGGAAAAAGATTTTTTGACAACGCTGCGCCGGGCGGGACTTTTAAAATATGACGCGTAGCCTTTTGCTTGGCCTGATCCGGATTTATCGCTGGACGATTTCGCCGGCCCTGACTTTTTTACTCGGGGCGGACAACGGGTGCCGTTTTACGCCCACCTGTTCGCAATATGCGGCGGAAGCCGTTCGCGAGCACGGCGCCGGCGCGGGAGGCCTGCTGGCGCTCAGGCGGATCTGCCGTTGCCACCCTTTTGGGGGCTGCGGCCATGATCCGGTCCCAAAAGGGGAGGCACAATAACCGCCCATGGATAGAACTGGAATCACGGTCGTTACGATTTGCGCCATATTGCTTGGCGTCTGGTTTTTTTACACGCAAAAGTACGGAGCGCAGGTCGCGCAGCAGCGGGCGTTGAATACGAATGCCGTCGCCCAGGCCCAGGCCACGGCCACGGCGCCAACTCCGGCGGCGCCGGCGGCGCCGGGCTTTTCGTTGGAGACGAATGTTCCGGAACGAGTCCTCACCGTGACCAACGCCAATGCCCGCTACACATTCACTTCACGCGGGGGCGGAATCAAAACAGTTGAATTGCTCCATTATCCCGAAACGATCACGCCGCGCTGGAAGCGCGGGACGGGCGCCAACGCGCTGGCCACGTTAAACGCCGGCGCTCCCGCGCCGATTCTGGCGATTTTGGGCGCTCCGGGCCTGATTGGGGACGGGGATTTCTCGCTGACGAAAATCAAGGACGGGGTTGAAGCGGAAAAATCCCTGCCCAATGGACTGGTGGTGACCAAGGATTTTCATTTGAGTTCGAATTACCTGGTAACAGTGAATGTGACGTTGAAGAACGATTCAGGCAAACCGCTGCCGCTGCCGGCGCAGAACTGGATCGTGGGCACGGCAACGCCGATGGATGTGGATGACTCCAGCTTTCCCAGTTATGGCGGGGCGATGTGGTACGACGGTTCCGACAGCCACCTGGTTAGCGTTTCCTATTTTAACCCGAGCACGACGGTTTTGTTATTCTTTCCGCGGACCCCGAAAACGGAATACAACGGCGGCAATGACAATGCGATTTGGGGCGCGGCGTATAACCAGTTTTTTGTGATGCTGGCGATGCCGCGGACCAACCAGCCGGCGGAGGAATTTGCCGTGCGTCCGGCGGACCTGGGAACGAAGTATCAAGGTTCCCCCTGGTCCATGGGCAACGAAGCGGCTCTGGTTTATCCGGCGCAAACGCTGGTGGCGGACCAGGTGCTGGAGCGGCAAGTGGTTCTTTACGATGGCCCGAAAGAATTTCGGACCCTGGATGTCATCGGCAATGATCTTCAAAACCACGCCGAGTTGGCGATGAATTTTGGAACCGGGTTCGCGAGTTTTTGGGGAATCGGCTCGTTCTTCGCAAAAGTGCTTCTGTTTGCGATGAATGGGTTGCACGACCTGATTCCCAAAATCAGTTACGGCTGGATCATTGTATTGCTAACGATCCTGTTGCGCGCCTTTTTTTGGCCCTTTACGGCCGCCAGCATGAGGTCCATGAAAAAGATGCAGGCGCTGGCGCCGGAAGTGAAGGCGCTCAAAGAAAAGTACAAGGACGAGCCGCAAAAGTTCACGCAGAAACAAATGGAGCTTTGGCGCAAGAACAAGGTCAGCCCCATGAGCGGCTGTTTGCCCATGCTGATTCAAATGCCGGTCTTCCTGGGATTTTTCACGATGATCCGCAGCGCCATCGAGCTGCGGGGCGCCCACTTTCTGTGGGTGGCGGATTTGACGAAACCGGACACGTTGTTTGTCATTCCCGGAATTAATTTTCCATTCAATCTGCTGCCGTTGCTGATGGTCGGGGTGATGGTGGTGCAGGCGCATCTGCAGCCGCCCTCCCCGGGCATGGACCCCTCACAGCAAAAGATGATCCGTTACATGCCCTTGTTCTTTCTGCTGTTCCTTTACAATTACTCGGCGGGCATGGCGTTATATATGACGGTGAGCACCACGGCCGGGATCGTGCAAACGCGGCTGATCAAAAATATTCCGCCGCCGGCCGTTTCGCCATTGACGCCGCCGCAAAAAAAGAAAAAATAGGGAAACTGTGTTTTTAATTCACTGATTTATGGCTGCACAACCGAAAGAAACACTGGAAAGAGTCCTGCAGTTGCTCGGGTTCCAGACAACTGTGGAGGAGCACCGAATAGATGACGGCATATTGCTGGACGTAAAAACCGAAGATGCCGGACGGCTCATTGGGCGCCAGGGACAAACCCTGGCGGACCTGCAATATATCACCAACCGGCTGCTGTTTCAGCAGGATACGGCCGCGCCTAAAGTGATGGTGGACGTGGGCGGTTATCGCGCCCAGGCGCGCGAGGCGCTGGTCAAGCGAGCGCGGGACGCGGCCGAAAAAGTGCGGCGCTGGGGCGACCCCGTGGAACTGGAACCGATGAACGCCTTTGACCGGCGAGTGGTGCACCAGGCTTTAAGGGATGATCCGGATATCGAGACCCACAGCGTCGAAGTGGATGGCTCGGATAAAAAGGCGATTCTTCTCCGGCCAAAGCATTAAAGCTTACTGGGGCTCGGTAAGCTGTAAATTAAAAGCCGGGGAAAAGGCGCTCCCGTGCTGGGGTTGGGCGGAAAAACCGTTGTACCGATAATCAAACTTGTAACGGTAGGTGACGGTGTTATCGCCCGGCGAAGCCGGCACAAAACCTTCCCAGCGATTTGTCATCAAAGGCGTCTGGTGCATGTCATAAAGCTGGCCGTTGACGAGGACAAACGGATGGATGGAATCCCATTGCAGTGTCGTTTGCGGCGAGGTAAACGCGACTTCCACGGGGTACAGGTTGTTGGCGTTGCGCGGTTGTTGCAAGGGGGTAAGATTGGTAAAAGTTCCGGCGCAACCCGCCATCAGGAGAGCTGGAACTGCCAACAGAAATTTTTTCCACTTCATGCGCCAATCCTTGCAGGAAGCCCGAAAGTTGTAAAGAGAGATTTCCGGTTTTAAGCCGCGCCGAAATCCGACCGCGCCATCAGGTTCAACTGGGCCTGGGCCTGCCGGGTCAGACTCGTGAACAACATGGAAACGCGATAGCCCAAATGCTTGTTGCCGGAGCAATTGACGACCACACCCGTGCAATGCAAGGTGGCGCCGCGGGGCGATGACAAAGCCACGGTCATTTCCGTCCAGGGATTGAAGGGGGTAGGACTGCGAAATTCCATGCCATTTTTACGAACGGCGACCGAATCCATGGAAAGCTCGAGCCGCGTCTGCCGGGCGTCGAGTGTCATAGGATTGAACGCGCCAATACTTCCGACTTTTCTCGCACTCATGTAAAACAAAATAACACAAATCGGGCGGGCGTCAAATTTTACCATTCAATGACCGCCGCGCCCCACGTCAGACCTGCGCCAAAACCAACGAGCAAAATTAAATCGCCGCGGTTGAGGCGTCCGGAAGCGACCGCTTCGTCCAGGGCGATGGCCACGGAAGCCGCCGAGGTGTTGCCGTACTTTTCCAGATTGACAAATAATTGTTCGGGCGCCGCGCCGAGCCGTTCAGCGACCGCGTCAATGATCCGGCGATTGGCCTGGTGCGGAATAACGCATTTGATGCGTGAAATGTCCAATTCGCAGCGTTGCAGGGCCTGCCTGGCGGCCGATTCCATTGCCTGCACGGCGTTTTTAAAAGATTGTTTGCCGTCCATGCGCAGATAGTGCAGCCGGCCGTCAACGCTTTGCCGGGTAGCCGGACAACGGCTGCCCCCGGCGGGCATATAAAGCAAATCGCCCTTTTCCCCATCCGCGCCGATAAACGTCGTCAACAGGCCGTGGGAATTTTCCCGGTTTTGCAGGACGGCTGCGCCGGCGCCGTCGCCAAAAAGCACGCAGGTGTTGCGGTCGCTCCAGTCCACAATGGACGAGAGTTTTTCCGCGCCGATGACCAACACGGTATTGTAAGTGCGGGACATGATGAATTGCTGTCCGATTTCGAGGCCGTAGATGAAACCCGAGCAGGCGGCTTCCATGTCAAAGGCGGCCGCGCGCCGCGCGCCGATTTCTTCCTGCACGAGGCAGGCGGTGGCGGGGAACGGCATGTCCGGCGTAATGGTGGCAGTGATGATCAGGTCAACGTCGGCGGCGGGGACCTTCGCCATTTTCAAAGCGCGCTCGGCGGCGCGTGCGGCCATGGTGGAAGTCCATTCGTTTTCGGCGGCGATCCTGCGCTCCTTGATGCCGGTGCGGGTGGTGATCCATTCATCCGAAGTGTCCACCATTTTCTCCAAATCATGATTGGTGAGGATTTTGGCGGGAACATAAGAGCCAACGCCCACAATGGAACAGGAACGGCCCTGAAAATTATGGCTGGCCCGGGGATTTTTAAAGGGTGGTTTCATCATCAAACAAATTAATTGATACCGTTGCCGTCGCCCTTGGCAATCAATTTTTCGCCGGCTTTGGCAATTTCCCGGGCAATCATATCATTGACATGGTGTTTGAGGGTTTCAGCCGTCACGCGAATGGCGCTGGCGACGGCGCGTTCGCGGGCCGAACCATGGGCCTTGAATACCATACCCTTAAAGCCGAGCAAGGGCGCGCCGCCGTAAACTTCCGGGTCCATGCGTTTGCGTATCGCATGGAAGGCGTTTTGGGCCAGATAGGCGCCGATTTGCCGTTTGGGATTACTCATCAACTCGCGCTTGAGCATGGAAAACATCGCGACCGCCAGGCTTTCCGAAGTTTTCAGGACAATATTGCCGACGAAACCATCGCAAATCACCACATCCACATGGTCCTTGAATAAATCGTGGCCCTCCACGTTGCCGATAAAATTCAAATCCAGGAGCTTGCATAGTTTGAAAGCTTCAAGCGTCAGATCATTGCCCTTGGAATCCTCGGTGCCGATGCTCAGAAGGCCGACCCGCGGATTTTTTTTGCCCAGAACTTCGCGGGAGTAAATGTTCCCCATGACGGCAAACTGGGCCAGATGGAGGGGTTTGCACTCCACGTTGGCGCCGGCGTCCAGCAAAACGAATTCGTTCCCCTGCCGCGGAATCACAGTGGCGATGCACCCGCGGTCCACTCCCGCGATTCTGCCTACCTTGAATTGCGCGGCCGCAAAAATGCCTCCGGTGTTGCCCAGTGAGACGAGAGCGTCGGCCTGGCCGCCGGCGACCAGTTCAGCGGCGCGCGCGATGGAGGAATCCTTTTTTTTACGCAGAGCGATAGCCGGTTTATCATCCATTTGGACAACTTCACTGGCATGGATAACACGGACGCGGTGGTCGCGAAAGCCGCGGGCCGGGAGGGCGGAATGAACGGCGGCCTGGTCGCCGACGACATAGAGAGCTGAGATTTCCTTATTGGATTCCAACGCCAGCTTTATGCCCGCGATCACGACTCCGCAACCGTGGTCTCCACCCATGACATCCACCGCAATTTTCATAAAAGAACTCCCGGCCGGACGATCGCTGAGTTTTTGCGATGCGCCGACACGACTGAACCTGTATGGAAGAAACGGGGGCCTAAGCTCCGGCGGTGACTGTGACCACCTGGCGGCCTTTGTAAAAGCCGCAAGCGGGGCAGACCCGGTGAGGAACATAAGGCGCCGCACATTGAGGGCATACGCTCAATTGAGGCAATTTAAGCGCGCTGTTGTAAGCGCGGCGCATTCGCTGCCGGCTGGTTGACGGTTTGCGTTTTGGAACACCCATAAAGCGACAATAATCTATTGCAAAATTACAGTTTTAACTTATTCAATTCATCCCAGGCAGACCGGCCTGTTTGAGCCTGGCTGCGCCCGTTTTTTTTCAGCCCGGCACAATCGGGGCTGCACAGCGGATGCTGCGGAAATTCAAGCAGCATATCTTCCCGCACATACGGTGTCAAGTCAACGCAATCATTATCCACAGTCGCCTTATCCTCGCCTTCCAGGGGCAGGTGGAGCGTCCAATTGGCCAGTTCGATCGTTTTTTTGAACGATTTGAGGCAGCGAACGCACCGGCAATCCAGGGACAACACCAGCCTGCCCTGGGCCAGAAGACCGTGGCTCACCTTTTCGACCCGCACATCATAATGCATGGGCTCCCGAACCTGGAGCATTTCATCGCGCAAATCAAAATCCAATTCCCCAACCGGCAATTCCCCTTTCAGACAAATCTCACGGGGCTCCAGGTGGCGCAAATTGACTTTTAAAGACATGCCTCAATCTACCGCCTTTAGTTAAAAAGTTAAATGGCATAAATAGTTAAAAAGGTGAACCCCCGGCCGGAGACCGAATCTTTCAACGATTCAACGTTTTAACCTTTTACCATACCAACTATTCAACCAGCTTTTTTGCCAGCGCCGAAGCCACATGGCGCGGCACAAATGGCCGCACATCTCCGCCCAACCGGGCGATTTCCTTCACGATGCGCGAGCTGATGAACGTGTAGGTTTCACGCGGCATCATGAAAATAGTTTCGATATTTTCAGCCAGTTTTCGGTTCATCAACGCCATTTGAAATTCAAACTCGAAGTCCGAAACGGCGCGAAGGCCGCGCACGATGGCTTGCGCCTGTTGCCTGGCCGCGTATTCGACCAGCAAACCGTCAAAAATGTCCGCTTTGACATTTTTCATGGGCGCAATCGCCGGCTTCATCAGTTCCAGGCGTTCGTCCAGCGAAAAAAGCGGATTCTTGCTTTCGTTTCGGGCAATCGCGACGATAACACGGTCGAATAGCTTGACGGCGCGCTGGAGCACATCCAGGTGGCCATTGGTCAAGGGATCAAAACTGCCGGGATATATTGCAGTTCGCATCGGCGGACGGTAGCAAACGGGATGGCAAAAGACGAGACGAATGTTTTTTTGGTTCGACATTCGGTATGGGGAGGTCAAAAATAACGCAATATGCCGCTTTATGAATACGAACTGCGCGAGGGCGATTGCCGGGTTTGCGGAGGCACGTTTACCCTGCGCCGGCCATTAAATGCGCCTGAATTGACACAATGTCCCGCCTGCAAAAAGCCGGTGCGTAAAATCATTTCCGGCTTTAGCACCCCTCATAAATTAAAGCCGCTTTCTATCTCCGACGCCAAAAAAGCGGGCTTTACGGTGCTCAAAAAAGTGCGGAAAGGCGAGTATGAGAAGCAATAAGGCCAAAGTTTGCGATCAAATTTTAAGAAACTTGTTTTGACGTAGAATGCTGCTCGTATTATCTTGGTAATCCTGAAATGAGCTTTCGTTGGACAACCTTGACTTGGCCGGCCGTCGCCGTGTTGGCGCTGATCGGCATTTCAAATGCGCACGGACAGTCGGCGGCGCAGGGTCAGGCTGCGGGCCATGGAGAGCCGATATTGTTTTCGTCGCCTGACGGGCAGTCGGTCTCAAATAGCACCGTTCCATCTGCGCTGGCGCCGGAACCGCCCAAACCGGCGGTTGGGAAGCCGGCTCCGGCAGCGGTTGTTTTCAATCCGCAAGCGGGCGCCCCGATGCCGATAAGTCCGGAGATGGTCGTTTTCGCGCCCGACAACTCCCAAAGCCCGACCGATCCGAGGCGTGAGTTGACGCCGGCACAAATCATGGGCGTGCAAACCATGCAACAGATTTTTGGATTGTCCGAGCGCCAGGATTTAGCCGCGCCCAACCCTCCGGCAGTTTCTCAAAACGGAAACACCAATGTTATTTTCTCGGGAGCGTCCTCTGCGGAAAAACCGGCTTTTGGGCAGTCGGATTGGGCTAAACTTTTTACGGGCACCACGGAAACCAATGCGGATCGTCCGGACAATTCACAGGATCTTTTCGGCGGAGTTTTTAGCCATCCTGCCGGTCGTAGCTTTTTTGGCAGCGACGCGGGAAATTCGGAACAGGGTTTATTCGGTTCCCCGCAGCCTCCCCAGCCCGCGCAGCCGCCGGATTCGGGCTTATTTCCCGGATTCGCGAATTCCGGCGGGTTGTCTCAAAATAATTCACAAAGTTCCATTAATTCCGGGTTAAACCCGCAGTTGTCAGAGCCACAGTCGCCGTTTGCGCCTCCCCAAAGCACTTCGGTGGCGACACTCCCAAAATTACCCCAAATCCAGACCGCGCCGGGGCAAAGCTTTCAGACCGCGCCTGCGGCGCCGCCGTCTTGGGCGCCCAAACCCCCGCCCTGGGCGTCGTCTCAACGATTGCCTCCTCCTTAAAACTTATGTCAATGCGACGAGGTAATCACAAGGGTTTGCTCCAACGTTGACAATCCCTCGCGCGCCCGGTCCAGCGCGACCATGCGAAGAGTTCGCATACCCTCCTTGACCGCCACTTTTCCGATCTCGCGGGTGTTGGCGCGAGCGATGACGAGTTTGCGAACGGAATCGGTCACGGTCATTGCTTCAATAATCGCCATGCGGCCCAAATATCCGGAATTCTTGCAACGTTCGCAGCCGCGTCCGCGATAAAGTTGGACGCCCTCAAAGGAGGAAGGTTCAATCCCAAGGTCTTCGAACATCTTGGCCGGATAAGTGACAGGCTCTTTGCAATGGGAACAAATTTTGCGCATCAGGCGCTGGGCGCAGGAAAGGATGACCGACGAGGAAATCAGGAATGGCGCAATGCCCATGTCATCGAGACGGGCGATGGCGCCGGGAGCGTCATTGCAGTGCATGGTCGAGAGGACCTGGTGGCCGGTGAGAGCGGCTTCAATTGCGATTTCGGCGGTTTCTGTATCGCGGATTTCGCCGATCATGATAATGTCCGGGTCCTGTCGCAGGATGGACCGCAAGGCGTTGGCAAACGTCAACCCGATTTCTTTTTTGGTGGGCACTTGATTGATCCCCGGTATTTGAAATTCCACCG
>JASHPN010000358.1 GCA_030038175.1 Verrucomicrobiia bacterium | reverse complement strand
AAATCCAATATGTCGGTGATGAGGTTCAGCAGGTCCGAACCCGAGGAATAAATATTGCGGGCGAACTCAACCTGCTTGGTGCTGAGATTGCCGCCGGAATTTTCCGCCAATTGCTGCCCCAGAATGAGGATGGAATTGAGCGGCGTGCGCAATTCGTGCGACATATTCGCCAGGAATTCGGATTTATATTTGGACGTCAGCGCCAGTTCGGCGGCCTTTTCTTCGAGCGCCCGGCGGGCCTGCTCGACTTCGCGGCTCTTGCGCTCGACTTCCACGTTTTGTTCGGCCAATTGCCGCGCCTTCTGCGCCAATTCTTCGTTTGTTTGCTGCAATTCCTTTTGTTGCGACTGCAATTCCACCGTGAGCTGCTGCGACTGTTGCAGCAGGTTTTCCGTGCGCATCGTCGCTTCAATCGTATTAAGCACCACGCCGATGGATTGGGTCAATTGCTCGAGGAACGTCAGGTGCGTCACGTTGAATGAAGCCAGCGAGGCCAATTCGATGACTGCCTTGGTCTGTCCTTCGAACAGCACCGGCAGCACCACGATCGTGGCCGGGCGCGCCTCGGCCAGGCTGGAGGCGATCCGCGTGTAATCCGATCTGACGCCGGTTAGCAGAATGCGTTCTTTTTCCACGGCGCACTGGCCCACCAGGCCTTCGCCCACGAGAATGCGCTGCGGCTGGTCCGGACGCGTCGCGTAACCCGCCAGCAGGCGCAGCATCCATTTGTTATCGTCGCCCATTTCCATCTGGTAAATCGCGCCTTGTTGCGCGCCCACCAGCGGCGCCAGCTCGGAAAGCAGCATCCGGCCCACCGTGAACAGGTCGCGCTGCCCCTGCAACATGCCCGTGAATTTGGCGATATTGCTTTTCAGCCAGCCCTGTTCCTCGTTGCGCGCCGTCGTCACGCGCAGGTTGTCAATCATCGTATTGATATTGTCCTTGAGCTCGGCCACTTCGCCGCGCGCTTCCACGGTGATGGATCGCGTCAGGTCGCCTTTGGTCACGGCGGTGGACACTTCGGCGATGGCGCGCACCTGGGTGGTCAGGTTGGCCGCCAGCAGGTTCACGTTGCCCGTCAGGTCTTTCCATGTGCCCGCGGCGCCCGGCACGTTGGCCTGGCCGCCGAGCCGTCCCTCAACGCCCACCTCCCGGGCGACGTTGGTCACTTGTTCGGCAAAGGTGGCCAGGGTGTCGGTCATGTTGTTGATCGTCTCGGCCAGCGCCGCGACTTCTCCCTTGGCTTCCACGGTCAGTTTTTGCCGCAAATTTCCGTTGGCCACGGCGGTCACCACCTTGACAATGCCGCGCACCTGGTCCGTCAGGTTGGCCGCCATGAAATTGACGCTGTCCGTCAGGTCTTTCCATGTGCCGCCCACGCCCGGCACTTGCGCCTGGCCGCCCAGCTTGCCTTCGGTGCCCACTTCGCGCGCCACGCGCGTCACTTCCGCCGCAAACGCGTTCAACTGGTCCACCATCGTGTTAATCGTGTTTTTCAACTCCAAAATTTCACCTTTCACGTCCACCGTGATCTTGCGTGAGAGATCGCCGCGCGCGACCGCCGTCGTCACTTCGGCCACGTTGCGCACCTGCGCCGTCAGGTTCGCCGCCATGGCGTTGACGGAGTCCGTCAAATCCTTCCACGTGCCCGCGACGCCGGGCACTACCGCCTGCACGCCCAGGCGTCCTTCCGTGCCCACTTCGCGCGCCACGCGCGTCACTTCGGAGGCAAACGAGCGCAGTTGTTCCACCATCGTATTAATGGTTTCCTTGAGTTGCAAAATTTCGCCGCGCACGTCCACGGTGATCTTGCGCGAAAGGTCGCCGTTGGCCACCGCGATGGTCACTTCGGCGATATTGCGCACCTGACCGGTCAGGTTAGAGGCCATGGAATTGACGTTGTCGGTCAAATCTTTCCACGTGCCCGCGACGCCGGGCACCGCCGCCTGGCCGCCCAGCTTGCCTTCGGTGCCCACTTCGCGCGCCACGCGGCTGACTTCCGAGGCGAACGAGTTCAACTGGTCCACCATCGTGTTGATCGTGTTTTTGAGTTCCAAAATTTCGCCCTTCACGTCCACCGTGATCTTGCGCGAAAGATCGCCGCGCGCGACCGCCGTCGTCACTTCGGCAATGTTGCGCACCTGGCCCGTCAGGTTGTTGGCCATGGAGTTGACGTTGTCCGTCAGGTCTTTCCATGTGCCCGCGACGCCGGGCACCACCGCCTGGCCGCCCAGCTTGCCTTCGGTGCCCACTTCGCGCGCCACGCGGCTGACTTCCGAAGCGAACGAGTTCAACTGGTCCACCATCGTGTTGATCGTGTTTTTGAGTTCCAAAATTTCGCCGCGCACGTCCACCGTGATCTTGCGCGAGAGATCGCCGCGCGCGACCGCCGTCGTCACTTCGGCAATGTTGCGCACCTGGCCGGTCAAATTTTTGGCCATGAAGTTGACGTTGTCGGTCAAATCCTTCCATGTGCCGGCCACGCCGGGCACCTGCGCCTGGCCGCCCAGGCGGCCGTCGGTGCCGACTTCGCGCGCCACGCGGCTGACTTCCGAGGCGAATGCGTTCAACTGGTCCACCATCGTGTTGATGGTGTTCTTCAGGTCGAGAATTTCGCCTTTCACGTCCACGGTGATCTTGCGGGACAAGTCGCCTTTGGCCACCGCCGTCGTCACGTCGGCGATGTTACGCACCTGGCCGGTCAGGTTTGAGGCCATGGAATTAACGTTGTCGGTCAAATCTTTCCACGTGCCGGCCACGCCGCGCACCTGGGCCTGGCCGCCCAGCTTGCCTTCCGTGCCGACTTCGCGCGCCACGCGCGTCACTTCGGACGCGAATCCGTTCAACTGGTCCACCATCGTATTGATGGTGTTTTTCAATTGCAGGATTTCGCCTTTCACATCCACCGTGATTTTACGCGACAAATCGCCCTTGGCGACCGCCGTTGCCACTTCCGCGATGTTGCGGACCTGTGAGGTGAGGTTGGACGCCATGGAATTGACGTTGTCCGTCAGGTCTTTCCAGGTCCCGGCCACGCCGCGGACTTCCGCCTGGCCGCCCAGGTTGCCTTCGGTGCCCACTTCGCGTGCCACGCGCGTCACTTCCGAGGCAAATCCGTTCAGTTGGTCCACCATCGTGTTGATGGTGTTTTTGAGTTCCAAGATTTCGCCCTTCACGTCCACCGTGATCTTGCGCGACAAATCGCCCTTGGCCACCGCCGTCGTCACTTCCGCGATATTGCGGACCTGCGATGTGAGGTTGGTTGCCATGGCGTTCACGGATTCCGTCAAGTCCTTCCACGTGCCGCCCACGCCGGCCACTTCGGCCTGGCCGCCCAGGATTCCTTCGGTGCCTACTTCACGCGCCACGCGCGTCACTTCGGAGGCAAACGAGTTCAATTGGTCCACCATCGTGTTGATGGTGTTTTTTAACTCCAAAATCTCGCCTTTCACGTCCACGGTGATCTTCCGGGAAAGATTTCCCTTGGCCACGGCCGTCGTGACTTCCGCAATATTGCGGACCTGCGCCGTCAGGTTCGTCGCCATGGAATTGACGTTGTCCGTCAGGTCTTTCCAGGTCCCGGCCACGCCCGGCACCGCGGCCTGGCCGCCCAGTTTGCCTTCCGTGCCTACTTCGCGCGCCACGCGCGTCACTTCGGACGCAAACGAATTGAGTTGGTCCACCATCACGTTGATCGTGTCTTTCAATTCGAGAATTTCGCCCTTCACGTCCACCGTGATCTTGCGCGACAAATCGCCGCGGGCCACGGCGGTGGTTACCTGGGCGATATTGCGGACCTGGGCGGTGAGGTTGGACGCCATCGAGTTCACGTTGTCCGTCAAATCCTTCCACGTGCCGGCGACACCAGGCACAAAGGCCTGTCCGCCCAGTCTGCCTTCCGTGCCCACCTCGCGCGCCACGCGTGTCACTTCGGACGCAAACGAGCGCAACTGCTCCACCATCGTGTTAATGGCTTCCTTGAGTTGAAGAATTTCGCCGCGCACGTCCACGGTGATTTTTTTGGACAGGTCGCCGTTGGCCACGGCAATCGTCACGTCGGCAATGTTGCGGACCTGCGCCGTCAGGTTGCCGGCCATTTGGTTCACCGACTCGGTCAATTCGCGCCACACGCCCGAAACTTTTCGCACCTGGGCCTGGCCGCCCAGTTTGCCTTCAATGCCCACTTCGCGCGCCACGCGAATCACTTCCACGGAGAAGCTGGCGAGTTGTTCGACCATGCCGTTGACCAGTTTGGCCGTGCGGAGATATTCGCCCTGGAGCGGCTGGCCCGAAATTTCCAGGGGAACGGATTGGGACAAATCGCCCTTGGCCACGGCGCCGATCACGCGCCCGATTTCCAGCGTGGGCCGTGACAGATCGTCCACCAGCGAGTTGACCGCTTCGAGCGAATTGCTCCAACCGCCTACCGCGTCGCCCATGGGCAGGCGCTCCGTAAACTTTCCCTTGCGGCCCACCTCGTTGCGCAGTCGAAAAAGCGAGTTCCCAAAACGTTCCATTCTCCCAACTACCGAGTTGAACGTGTCGGCAATCTTGCCGTCCAAACCGGTCAGGTCTCCGGGCATCCGCGCGGAAAAATCTCCCTCCTGGAGAGCCGTCAGCGTCGCCAGCAGTTGGCGTTTGAAAAGGTCTCCGGCCAATACGTCTCGGTCTCCGTTTTCAGTGCCGTTGGCGTTTCCATTAGAGCGCTTTTCCGCTAAAATCGTTTCTTCATTCATGATGTAAATTGTGTTGACGTTGTTGCCAACTTAGCCCGCTGCCACGAACGTCGAAATCCAGAACTGCCTGTGACTTCTGACATCCCAAAAACTGAGTAAGCCGTTTTTATTGGCAAAAAATATGCCAGCGCTCTTTCCGCTCGTTTTGCCCAATAAAAAGGCAAAAAAAGTCAAAGTCCCGCCTTCCGGATGCCGGATTTCGTTTTGCAAATTGCAAATTCCCGGGTTCCAGCCATTGCAAAGTGCATTTCGTGATTGGGATTGGTTAAATGGGTTAAAATGGTTAAATGGTGCAAAAAACAATGGTTAAATGGCTCAATTCGAGAGTCCGGGGAAGCGTACGCGCCTCGCTTGCATCCAACTGCGCCCCCGCAGTCGGAGCGCCGCGCGCCACCGCGCGTGGATGCTTTTGGCAGCATTCCGGCTATTTAAATTTTCAACCTTTTTAACCTGTTTTAACCCTTTTAACGTTCTAACGTTTTTGAGAAAGATGCCAACCGAACTTTCAATCGAAGGCATGACCTGCGGCAACTGCGCGCGGCACGTGACGGAAGCAATCCAGTCAGTCCCGGAGGTTCGCAGCGCTTTCGTCTTTTTGGACAAGAACAGGGCCGCTGTCCAATGGAAATCCGCGGAAAACGTCCCGGCGGTCCTGGAAGCTGTGAGAAAGGCCGGATTCGAAGCGAAAAAGGCTGAAGGTAAGTCTCATGCGCCGATTGAGAAGGACTGGCAACTGGCGTTATGGCTGGGAATTGCGGTCACCGCGTTCCTGATGGCCGGGGAATGGGTCTTTCAATGGGGTCCGGCCCGATGGTTTGCATGGATTTCATTTGCCCTGGCTGCCGTCGTCCAGTTGTTTTCCGGCGCTCGCTTTTACCGGGGGGCGTGGCGGCAATTGAAAAATGGCGATTCCAACATGGACACCCTTGTGGCGCTCGGTTCCACAACGGCGTTTGGTTACAGCGCCTGGGCGCTGTTGCGCGGCATCGGCGGCCATTTATATTTCATGGAAGCCGCCGCCATCATCACGCTCATCAGTTTTGGCCATTGGATTGAGGCCCGCGTCAGTGAGAAGGCCGGCAGCGCCCTGAAACTGCTTCTCAACCTCGCGCCCCAAACCGCGTTAAAGATTTCCAGCGAACAGAGCCGCGCGCGTGAGCAAGCGTTTGCACAGGGCCGTGAACAGAGCCGCGACCGCCTGCCACGCCATAGCCAGGCGACGGCGGGTGAGGGAGCGTCCAACCAACTCACGGAAACTTCGGATTGCGGATCGCCGATTGCGGATTCGCAAGGCGTTCTGCGCAAGTCCGACCCGGGTCGCTCCCTCACGGTCGTTGCTCAGTTGAAGGCGCCGACTTATAGAACACAAACCGACGAAGTCCCCGTCGGCGCCTTGCAAATCGGCGACGAAATTCTGTTGCGCCCGGGCGATCGCATTCCGGTGGACGGAACGGTCCTCGAGGGCGATTCAAGCGTCAATGAGTCTTCCCTCACCGGCGAATCCGGCCCGGTGGAAAAAAAGCACGGCGCGGAACTCTATGCCGGGACCGTCAACCTGGATGGCCGCCTGATTATGCGAGTGACGGCGACCGGCGAAGCAACCGTATTGGCGCACGTCATCGCCGCGGTCCTGCGCGCGCAAACCAGTCGCGCGAACATCCAGCGCCTCGGCGATTGGGTCAGCGGTATCTTTGTGCCGATCATCGTGGTGATCGCCATTGCCGCCGGACTGTGGTGGGGACTTGCGCCGGAATCCGCCAACAGCGTTCATCGGGCGCTGGCGCATTATCTTTGGCACGTGCGCGCGCCTGCCGGTGTGGCCGCGGGATTTATTATTGCGGCGGCGATATTGATCATCGCCTGTCCCTGTGCGATGGGCCTGGCCACGCCGGCGGCTATCATGGCCGGCGCCAACGCCGCCGCGCGCCGGGGAATCCTCATTCGGGACGGCGTCGCTCTCGAGAAAGCCGGCACGATTTCCACCATTGTTTTCGACAAGACCGGCACACTGACCGCCGGCAAGCCGGAAGTCGCGGACGTTTTCGAAATACAAACTTCAACCCTCAACGCCCGAAGCCTCGCCGCGGCCCTCGCGCGCGATTCAACGCATCCCCTCAGCCAGGCCATCGCCACTCTCTCTTCCGAGCGAATCGACCTCCGCAATTGGCGCGAAATCCACGGCGCCGGAATCGAAGCAGAACTGGGACCAATTAATAAACCCATTGAGGCTCCGGCGCAGCCGCAATCTGAGTGCCCTGGAGGGGCACAGGAAAGTAGTCCGGGATCGAGCGCGCAGCGCGACCACCCCGGTTATGCGACGCCTAATATCCAGCCGCTGATTGCGAAGCCGCGCGAAGCGCGCAACTTATCTGCGGCCTCCTGGGAGAACCCTTCGAACGAAAAATCCCGGCCAATTCGTGAAAGCCCTGCGCACGGGAACATCCACCTCGGCTCCCTTCATTGGCTTCGCGAAATCGGCACGGACTTGACCAGAGGCGAAAAATTCATTTCCGAATGGAGTTATCAAGGTGCCACCATTGTTGGCTTGGCCGCCGATAACCGGTTGCTTGCCGTCTTTGCGTTGCGAGACGTCGTGAAACCGCACACAGCGGATGTCATTGCACAACTTCAGCGGTCTGGCCACGAAATCTATCTTGTCACTGGCGATGGCTTGCGAACTGCCTTGGGCGTCGCCGGAAAAATTGGAATCAAGCCGCAGAAAGTGTTTCCCCAGGCGCGTCCGGACCAAAAGGCGGATTTCGTGAAAAAACTGCAAGCGAGTGGCCGGCGTGTGGCGTTCGTGGGAGACGGCATCAATGACGCCCCGGCCCTGGCGCAGGCGGATCTGGGGATTGCCGTCAGCCGCGCCAGCGACATCGCCCGCGAAGCCGCGGACATCATCCTGCTCAAATCGGAAATGACCGGCGTACCGGAAGCGCTTGGCCTGGCGCGCGCCACCTTGAGAACGATCAAACAAAATCTGTTTTGGGCCTTTTTTTACAACGCGCTCGGCGTGCCGCTCGCGGCGCTCGGCTTTATCAGCCCCATCCTCTGCGCCGCCGCCATGGGTCTATCGGATCTGATTGTCATTGGCAACGCGCTGAGATTATTGCGTTGGCGAAAATGATCTCCACCGCGCCTGTGCTCTTTATCGCGTAGGAGCCGCTTGCCGGGGCGTAGCCTTGTGGCGGAGACCGGACGTAAGGAGGCTCTAACTAAACGTTTGTGGAAAGTTTCGACGTCTATGATTGTCCATCCTTTCAAGCAATCGGCCGACAATTCTCTCTCTCCCAGCTTGCCGCGCCGTAGTCACGCTCCGAGCAGGACGAAGGCGGGCGGGAGAGGGCCGTGGGAGAGTCGGTCAGATGAGAATTTCCTTAGGCGTTCGCGCCTCGATTCATGGAAAGCCCCCTTCCGATTTTTCGCATGTATTGGGACCACGAACTGGAGCCCGCGGAGCGCGGCTGTGTGGGAGTAAAGGGGCGCCAGCCGCAGCGTGTTTAAAAGTCGGGTGTGCTGCGGCTGGTCTCCGACACAGCCGCGCCCCGTCCGGTTCATGGAACGCCTCAACGCTTCAACCCGGTGTCTCTTTGCTTTCCTTTTTCCGTTTTCATCGCCCCTCCTCTCGTTGAGTGTTCAGAGCCAGACGACCGCCGGATTTGTCCGTCAGGCTGGCCACGGCCTTTTGCAGTCCGGCCAGTTCCGCCTGCAACGCCGTTACTTGCGTCTGAAGCTTCGCGTTCTCCGTTTCCAATGTCCGGATTTTGGCTTCGGACTTCTGTTCTCTGGCCTCCGATTTCCGGATTCTATTCTCGTCATTCTGACTTCTGCCTTCCACCTGCTCATTCAGTCCCTGAATCGCCGCCAGCGCCACTCCGCCTTCGTCAATCACCGAGATGTGCTTGTCATCGCTGCCGTCCAGGCCAAACGCCGCGTGGAAATCCTGCGCCATCGGGCCGAGATGCTTTTGGTCCGCGCCGTCCGTCTTGTAATTCCATTCGGTAATGGGCAGCGACGCCACTTTGGCCAAAACCGCCTCCGGATTCACCGGCGCAAAATTCTTCTTGGCATTGCGGTCGCTGGTGAGCAGCACGCCATTGGCATAGACATTGCCCCGGGCGTCAAGATTTCCGTTTACATCCAGCGTATTGGTTGGGCTGGTGGTCCCGATGCCCACGTGGCCGGTGGTGGCAATATAAAGGCGCTGGGTATTCGCGTTATAATCGTAAATGCCAAAGTCCTCGGTTCCGTTGCCGTTGATATCCTGGAGCAGACCCCAGTTGCCCAGGTCAAGCTCCGCCCGGCGGGAAGTTCCGCCGCTGCTGGCCTGGATTTCCAATGCTTTCGGAAACGAACCCGTTTGTCCGGCGATGGTGACGGTGCCATTGACCTGGAGGGCCGAGCCGGGCGAGGTCGTATTGATCCCCACGCCGCCCCCGGCGCGAATGAGGAATTGATTGGTCGCGGTGGAGGCGAAGGCTGAGCTGGAACTGTCATCGGCCCAGACAAACGAGCCGTCGTTCAACGCCTTTGCCTCCAGGCCGGCAGCGAAACTACAGTAGCCGCCCGCCACGTTGCCTTGCCCGCCGCACACGGTGGCGGTCTCATTAGTCGCAAGATTGTTCGCGCCGCCGGCCACCATTGCTCCAAAGCCGGTGACAATGTTCTCATACCCGCCATCCACCGTGGCGTCGATGTTCGCAGCCTGATTTTCGAAACCACCACCCACTGTGGCGTAACTGGCCGTGGCCTGATTGCCCAAACCGCCTGCCACAACGGAAGCATTGCCGCTCGCGGTGTTGCCGGAAAAAGTCGAGCCGTCATATCCGCCGCCGCCAACAAACGCTCCGGAACCCGACGCAAGGTCGCCGGAACCGCCGCCTACAGTTGCATTGACGCCCGCGATATTGTCCTGACCTCCGCTCACCGTCCCGTAATTGCCGGTGACCTGGTTTGCTTCCCCGCCATTCACAGTGCCGAAATCTCCTGACACAGAATTACTGGCGAAATTTGCGCCGCCGCCGCCAATGGTCGCGCCATACACACCACCGGCCACCGAATTGCCGGAGTAGCCCAATATCACATTGGGCGAAATTGCATTCGACTGGATGGTCAGCCCGGCGCCGCTCGTCAACACCGGTTGGCCGTCTATGCTCATGCCCGCCCCGCTGGTCACAAACCGCACGCCGCCCTGCGCCCGTACGTTGAACGAATCGTTGGTGGTGGAGGCGAACACGGTGTTTTGGGAATCCGCCCAGACGAACGCACCGTCGTTGGTGGCCTGGGCGTCGTGGCCGGCGGCAAAAGAATACTCTCCGCTGGCCGTGGTGTGATCGCCGCTGGCGATGGCGGCGGTGCCAGTGGCGACATTGTTGTCGCCGCCGGGCACGGCTGCCGCATAGCCGCCGGCAGTGTTATTGGGGCCTCCTCCCACCGTCGCATACAGATTGGTGGCGGCATTTTCATAGCCGCCGGCCACGGTTGCATCGGAGCCGCTCACGGTATTGCCGCTGCCGCCGAGACCGCCAGGCAATTGAATGGGCGAAATTGAACTGCTGGTCGTCAACACACGCTGGTTGTCAATCGTCATGCCCGTCCCGCCGGTCACAAAATACGCGCCGCCCTGCGCCCGCACGTTAAACGAATCGTCGTTGATGGAGGCGAACACGTCGTTTTGCGAATCCGCCCAGACAAACGACCCTTGATTCAATGCCTGCGCCTGCTGGCCGGCGGCAAAACTGTATTCGCCGCCCGCCACATTGTTTGCCCCGCCCGGCACGGTGGCATAGTTATTGGCGGCCTGATTGCCCAAACCGCCGGCGACGACGGAGCAAGTGCCGCTGGCCGTGTTGCCGGAAGGCAATCCGTTATCACCACCGCCGCCAATAAACGCAGCGAAACCACTGGCCGTATTATCAACTCCGCCGGCCACCGTCGCACTGTTGCCGCTGGCGTTATTGAAATCACCGCCTCCGACCATCGAGCCCTCCGCTGCTGCGTTACCGAAGCCGCCGGCGACGGTCGCCTGGTCCGCGGTGGCGGCGTTATCATCGCCACCACCAACCGTCGCAAAGTCACCAGTTACGGTGTTCGAAAAAACGCTCCCCCCGTTGGAGCCGCCGCCTCCCCCAATGGTGGCTCCAACTGTCCCGGCAGCCACGAAATTGCCACTGTAACCCGCGATGACGTTGATTGATTGATCAATGAAATTGGTTGCTGCTTCGAGTCGCAGCGCCTGCTGGTTATTGACCTTGAATTCCAGCGGCTGATTGTCCGTGGTGCCGATAAAATTGACGCCCGGCGTCGTTCCGGCATTACCGCCAGTCTGCCAGAAATTGGGTGCGGTCAATCCGCCCAGCGTCGCGGCGTTCACATTCGTCACATTCGCGCCATTGCCGGTGAAACTGCCGGTCAAGGCGTTGTTGGCGTTGTTCAAAGACACCGCGCTGCCGTAGGCGCCCGCCAGGCTCGCCGATCCGATGGTGCCGCTCACGTTGCCGGCGGTGATGGCGTACGGCACCGGCGTCAACGGCTGGCGCGGGCTTAAGTTGGTGAACGTAGCGCCGGCCGCATTGGTTTCCACCGCGATTTGCAGCCAGTTGCTCTGGCCGTTCCACGGCCCCGCGCCAAAATCTATCGTTACCGTGAACAGCCCGTTGGCCACGGCCACGGCGCTGTTGGTGACCGGCCCGGCGCTGGCCGTGCCGCCGGTGGCATTGGTGTAAAGGGTGAATTGCAGGTTGTAGGTCCCGCTGGCCGGGCTGCCGTTATTTTGCAATTGCCCCTGGTAGGTGAACGCCGTCCCCTGGGCGAAGCCAGTGGAGAGTTGGGAATTGAAGATCGAGAGCGCCAGACCCGCCAGCGCAAACGTCAGATTAAGACGGACTGCTTGTTTCATATTTTTTCTTTCTTAAAGGTTGTCTCTCCCTGAAGAGCCTCTTCGGGCAAATGTTCGACCATTCAACCCGCTCTCCTGCCTGTGTATCCCGAGTCTATAATAAATTAGAAGAATATTCAATAAAATTATACTTAATTAAAAGTTCTACTAATTAATAAATGCAAGTCGTTTTCAATCCATGTGTTTTGCTGGACGCCTGGTGTGGACAACCGGCCGGATTAATAAGGAACGCTGAATCGAATCCCCTTCGTTCCTGTTGTATAATTTGGCGAAAGTCGTTTTGGTATGGATGACTGCGAAAAACTGGTTAAAAAAATAAACCAGTCAAGGAACGCCCTTTAGTCGTAGCGGCGCCTCGGCAGCGCCGCATAAAATTTCGTTCTCATCGTTTCGACGCGTTAGCCGTAATACTGGAAAAAATTGGCGGCGTTCTTCCGAAACGCCGCTACGCCATCGGGCCATCTTCCATCTTCTATCATCCATCCTCGTCGGTTGCATTTAACTCTTCTCCGCCATCCCCAAAAACTCCTTCTCATCAATAATTTTCACCCCCAGTTTCTGCGCCTTGTCTAACTTCGAACCCGCTTCCTCGCCGGCCAGCACGAAGTCTGTGTTCCCGCTGACGCTGCCGCTCACTTTGCCGCCGAGCGACTCGATTTTGGCCGAGGCTTCCTCGCGCGTCATGCCCGGCAATGTGCCGGTAAGCACAAACGTTTTGCCGGCAAAGGGCAGGGACGCGGCGGCGGCGGCTTTTTTCGCGGAAACTTTTTCGCTCGCAGGATGAATGTCGAGTTCCTTCATCCGCCGCAAAATCTTCCTGCCGCTCTCAGATGAGAAAAAGTCCAGCACGCTTTTGGCCACGACTGGCCCGACCTTCGTGACGATGCCGGATTCCTTTTCCGCCTTGGACTTCGACGGCGCCGCAAAATTGGATTTAATCAGCCGGTCCGCGGCATCTCCAATTTCTTTCTTCAATTTCTCATAGCGCTCCGGATCTTCCCGCCGCAGTCCTGACAGTTGTAATGTCTTTTCGTGATACTCGAGGATGTCGGCGAGCAGGGGAGAGTGAGCAACGTCTTCGATCGTGTCGTGAAATAGAGCGAGGTCGCGGGCGGTGGTCTTGCCCACGTCCGGAATCGCCAGGCCAAAAAGCCAGCGCGAGAGTGGAATTGTCCGGGCGCGTTCGATGGCAGCCACGGCTTTGGTGGCGTTCTTTTCGCCGAACACGCGAGGCGCCTCTTCATCGCCCAGGTTTAGCGTGGCGAGTTGATCCACTTTCAATAGAAACAAATCCAACGGTTCGCGCACCAGCCCGCGTTCCACCAGTTTATCGGCCACGATCCCGCCAACGCTTTCGATATCCAGCGCGCTGCGCATGGTAAAAAATTCCAGCCGCCGCGTTGCCTGCGCCGGGCATTGCAAATTTTCGCAGCGCCACACGACGTATTTGGGATCACGCGAAATGGGGCCGCCGCAGACGGGGCATTTATTATGAATATGCGCCGCGAAATCAAACGGCGCCGCGTCGCGCGGCCGTTTGGCCAGGACCACGCCGACCACCGCGGGAATGACTTCTCCGGCCTTTTCAATCGTCACCGTGTCTCCAATCCGGATGTCCTTGCGTTTGATTTCGTCCTCGTTATGGAGCGTGGCGCGGCTGATGGTGCTGCCGGCCAGGAAAACCGGTTCCAATTCCGCGACCGGCGTGAGCGCCCCGGTGCGGCCTACCTGGATTGTAATGTCACGCAATTTCGTATGCGCCTGTTCCGGGGCGTATTTGTAGGCGATCGCCCAGCGCGGGGCCTTGGACGTGAAACCGGCGCGCTCGCGTTGCGCAAACGAATTGAGCTTGATGACCGCCCCGTCGGTTTCGTACGGAAAATCGTGCCGGATCTTGTCGAGGTCATTGATGGCCTCGATGAGTTCATCCACCGAATGGCAATGCCAAATCCGTTCCGGAGTTTTGAAGCCGAGCTTTTTGAGCCAGTCCAAAACTTCCGTGTGTGTTTCCGGATAAATCCCAATGTTCTCCACTTTTCCAAGGCCATAAACCACTACGTCCAGCGGACGCGTGGCCACGATGCGCGGATCAAGTTGTTTGAGCGATCCGGCGGCCGCGTTGCGGGGATTTGCGAAAACCTCCTCGCCCGCCGCGTCGCGCTCGACATTCAATTTTTTAAAACCCGCCTTGGTTAAATACACTTCGCCCCGCACTTCCAGCAGCGGTCCGTCTTTTTCCGTATCCGCTTCAAAGAGTTGTTTTTGCTTTGGCGCCGCCGATTTTCTCAGGTTCAACGGAATGCTGCGAATGGTCCTGAGATTGGTGGTAATATCATCTCCCGTAGTGCCATCGCCGCGCGTCGCCCCAACCGCGAGTTTTCCATCCGAATAACGCAGGCTCATGGCCACGCCATCTACTTTCGGTTCGACCGACCAATCCAACATTTCACCAGGCAACAGCTTTTGGACGCGTTTGACGAAATCGCGGACCTCATCCTGTGAGTAGGTGTTGTCCAGGCTGAGCATGGGCAGCAAGTGGCGCACCGGTCGAAAGGCCTCGATCGGTTCGCCGCTCACGCGCTGGCTTGGCGACTCGGGCGTTACCAGTTCCGGAAAGTTGCGTTCCAGGTCAAGCAACTCATGGTATAGCGCGTCATATTCGCGGTCAGAAATCTTCGGCCTGGCCTCGATGTAATAGGCATGGTCGTGCTCACGGATTTCGGTCGTGAGCCGGGCATGTCGTCTCTGCGCTTCAGCTTGCGTCATTTCAAAAACATTTAGCCGAAAGATCGCCCGAAGCAAAGGCGGGAATGTGAGGTCGAGCCGAGCCGCGCGCGTGAGCAAGCGGCCAGTTTCATCGTGAACAAAGGATCTCGTGGAACAGCTGCAAACCGGCGTAGCGGCGGCAGCGCTGCAACCAGCGAGGGTGGATGATTGAAGATGGACACGGATCTGAATCATCCGGCGCGGCCGCTAACTCGAGCCCGTAGGGCTGGCATCTTTGTAGAAACCCGGAGCCAACAGAACAAGAAGCTCCGTCAGGAGCGGCATCTTCTGTGCCGAGCCCCATTCTAAAGACGTCTCGTTTACTGGGATGCGTTGTTCGTTTACCAATTTCGTTTACCCATTTTTCCGCCATTTTCCCAATAAATCCAAATAAAACAGCCGACTTTTGTGCTTGGTTTACTTGGTCGCAATATTTGGCAGCCATCCAAGATGTCCAAACCAAAATAACTGTTCGCTCAAGAAGTAAACTGGCCCAAAGACTGGCGTAAATATCTGCGAATCAATAATGTAACGGTTGTAACACCCTTTACGACTTCAACTCGCAAATCCCACGCTCTGCGATGTGTACAATGGCTGCGTCTTGACAACTATTGAACTTGCACCTGATAAAATTTCGTGCTGCCGCCGGGTGTGTCAGTGATTGATTGCGTCGAATCATTGCCGGCCGATGCGCTGCCGAGCGGCGTCCAAACGGCGTCAGTCAAATTAGTTTTGTAAAGAACCTGGTAATTGAATCCACGTTCGGTGGGGAATGAAATCGTCACGTTGGAGCCATTTTGCATCGCGCGGGCGGCAAAAACGGGGACCAGCATGAGAAAGTTGGCGTTGCAATCGGATGTGGCTGTGCCCGGCCTTTGCAATTGCAATGTATTGGTTGAACCGTTGAAGGTGACAGTCACAAGGTTTCCGGAGCCATTTACCAGCGGGACATAATTGTAAGTCTCCCACGCAGTGTTTGCGACATTGAACGTGCCCAACAAAGCAGTCGTTTGATTGGTCGTTCCCCAATCACTCGCGACCTGCGAGAGGGCGCAGGTGGTTGCGCCGCCGCCGGAAGCCAGGCGGGCGTAAACATAGAAATTTCCAGCCGGGAAATGCCGGGTATAATTTGCCCAGGAACCCGGGCTAAAATATCCGATACTATAGTCCGAGTACCCGGTGCCGTTATAGGGCGCGCGAACAACATCACCATTGATTTCCGTGTCCATGCCATTCGGACGATACAAATCGGTTCCGGCAAAATTCACTTGATGGCTATCCACATTCGTGATCGAAACCAATCCGGCATACGCGTTCGTTTGGGGATTATCAATAAAACGCCCGCCGCCATAATCAAAATCTTCAGCCTCCCACGTATAATTTCCCGCGCTGAAGGTATCAAATGAATCAGTCACGGTTGTGACGTTCCCATTCATGTCGGTGGCCGTAATCACCGCCGTATAAATGGCATTGGGCGCGAGCCGGCAGCCGACATTCCAGTTGGTGGACGAACCGTTCAACACAAGATTGCCGGCGGTGATGCCGTTCAAAGTGATAACGATATTGCTGGCTGCAATTCCCGCGCCGGAGGTTAAATTGAAACTCAGGATATTCGTGGATTGGAATAAATTCGTGCCGTTGGGATAGACCGACGTGATGATCGGGATTCCCGGGCCGGAATAGCTGAATGCCGCTTGAAAAGATTTTCCGCCCGCGCCGTTGACATTGACCGAAAAAATGATTTGCGGCGACAGTTGCAGCACGGTGACGCCCGAATCAGCCGATAAAAGACCCGTGGCGGAGCGGTTCAGCGTCACCGTAAGGGAACCCGTGTTGGTTTGTGTCGGATCAGAAACGCCCGCCGAAATGCCGCCGGCATTTTCCCACGTAACCACCGACGCTTTATTGTTCACCGAAATCAGATCGGCGGAATAATTTCCGTTGGTCCAAAAATTCGCGGCCACGACGCCGAGCGCCGGTTTCTTCACCGCCTGGATGAAGGGCGTGTTGGTGAGGATAACCACGTCCGGATTCGATGCGTAACTGCTCACGCCGGCCGCGGACAGGTTCGGCAGAAGGACATAGGAATAGGTCGCGTTGGCCGGCTGCAATCCGTGATTGAACCACAGTTTAAAATAATTTTCCGTGTCCGTTGTCGTGGAATCGCCCGAATTGATTTGCGACCACGATCCGCTGTTCTGAGTGAACGTTGCCTGCAGGTTCGAGTTGCCCGCGGGAATATAATATCCACCCGTGCCGCTCAAAGCGCACCAGGACGGTGTGGCGCTCGGAAAATTCGAACTCCAGCCGATAGCCGGCGTTATGGCAACGCCATTCACAGTGAAGCTTTCCGTGATGGGATTTCCCAGGCGGCGATTTTCGGCCACGGTATGAACGGCGGCCGGCCCCGCGCAGGTAATTCCCGAGCCCAGGCAAACAATTTCGTTGTCAAACATGAACCAGGATTTTTTGGCGTACAACGTCGTGTCCCACGTGTGCACTGACATGCCGGCCACGCCATAAGTCTTTGCCACTTGCGCGCCGCCAACCCAATTCTGGTCGGTGGTCGAGGCCTCGCCGGCGGAATTGGATTGGGAATTGGTTTCAACGGTGGTGCCGGGCAAATGATACGGATCCACGGTCGGCCAGAAGTCGCTGTCGAATTGGTTTTCCGAATTGCCGACGTAGAGATAGGTCATGCCGTCTCCCTGATGCCAGCCATGAAGGTTGCCGCTATTGATGGATTCATAATTGGCGATGCGGCTTGATGACATGCTGATGGCAAAACCAAAGCCGTTGCGCAGGGCGAGCGCGCGGTCCATGCCGGAAAATTGAAATTGTCCCGACGCCAATTGAGGCGAATTGATGAAGTTGGTAAACGCCGCACCGATTGACGCCGGAGCAAATTGGCCAATCTGTCCCATCGTGGAAAGCATACTCGATCCGTCCTCCGCTTCCGTTTCATACGACCACGAAACAATCCGGCCGCGCACCGTGTCCATCATCGCTCCATTGTAACTGAACGGCTCAAATGAATTGGTTACCCAGGCATAAACATTGGCCAAATTCGGGTCGGTGATTTGCCACGTTGAACCTTGCAACAAGCCAACAATCTCCGGGATGTCTTCCAGCAGCACCAACCCGTAGTGCCCGTTGTAGGCGATGCCGTCAGTTGTGCCGTTTGAATGAAAGACAAACGAGCCGTCGGTGTAAAACCCGTCACCGGCGGTCACGTACAAAAATACCGGGCTCAAGTTGGTCTGGGCGCTGAGCATACTGTTGGTGTCTTTGCTCACAATGCCGCGCAAGAGCATGACCAATACCTTGTCGGACCGGTTTGCTCCGGTCATCCAGCCAAAGGTCGCCGCATTCGTGGGATAGCCGGCGGGACCGAAATGATCGATCGCCGCGCAATAATTCGTAATTTGCGCTCCGGTCAGCGCCGGATAAAGCAGCACCATGGTGTCATCCAGGGCCATCGGTCCGCTGTCTTCCCAGTGAAACCAGTTGTCATACTCGGTGGCGGTTGCGGTATAAACATTGGTGTTCATCCAATCCAATCCGCCGGCGACCGCCGCGGCCAGGCTTGCGTTTCCCTCCAACGAACTTCCCGGCGCGGCCCACGCCAGGGCCATGGCCTGCAGACGTTGAAAAGTCGAGGTGATATTTGCCGAAACCGAACCCAGCGGCAAATCGCTCCACAGGTACGTCCGCGAGGCGCTGGTGTTCATACTGCTCCAATCGCCGCTCGCCGCGTTGGTGATGCTCGAAACGCCGCCGCCCTGGCCGATCAAATAATCCTGCCAATATGAACGCAACGTATCGAATTGGTCTGCGTGCGCGCAATTTTGACCGAGTAAAACCACGAGGAAAAGGGTGCGGAATAATTTCATTCTTGTTTCGTGATTTCCGGCGCCGGTGACGATGTGAACGGTTTGAAAATCATCGTAAATTGCCATGGTTGTTGCCTGATGCCACTGGTGTCGTTGCCGGTTTTGTCCGTTGACAGTTTGCCCGTGTCACGATTACTCGCCCAAAATGAGAGGCTGCAAATCCACGGCTGCCGCTGTGCCCATTTTTCCAATATCTTCGCGTCGTCCGGTGTAAAGATTTCACCGGGTTCGTCATTTTGGCCAATCATCGGCGTCAGCCCAATTTGGATAGCCGGGTCAATCGCCGCGCATTGCACGTGGGCTTTGACCGCGCTGGCGATGGAAACCGCGCTCATTTTCTTCCCTTCGGAAAAATGCCGGCCAAAATCCATGGTCATCAGGTTGGCCGAATGGACCCTGACGCCGCGCGCTTTGGCATCCGCAAGCAATTGCTGCGATTCCGCCGAAATCCCGTTGGGATCAACCGGGAGGGTATAGGAGACGATCAGGCCCGGATTTTTCTTCTGCAAGACCGCGAGCGCGGCATTGCGGCGCTCGTTCGCCGCCGCGTTGGTCAGGGCGTCGCCTTCAATGTCAAAGTCCAGCCATGAAAAATGGTAGCGGTCAATGAGAGACTGATATTTCGCTTCGAGCGCCGATTGATTTGTTTCCGCGATGGCAATTTCCGTCCCGGCCGCGCCGCCCAGGGAAACAATCACATCGCCGCCGCGTTCGCGGATCGCCGTTATTTGATCGGCGTACCGATTTTGCGCCAGGGCAAACCGCCCGTCCCAGGCCGGATTGCCGGCTTTATCGGCAATGATAAATGCCAGCGTGAAATATTTTTGGCCGCACGCATCGTTGCATTTCGTCATTTGGAAATAATCGCCGGCGCCCAGGTAAAGATACGGCGCGAACACTCTTTCCGGCCAGGCCTGGGTTTCAGTGCAAAAGCCAAATGCGAAAACGATTGAGATAAGCCGGCAAAAGTGGCCGTGCGATAAGGAATTAGCCCGGTTGGCGTGAAGAAAAATCATTGATATACTCTATAAATGACACGGCTTGACGCCCCTGTCACCCCCTCCAAAGAGGGAGTGACGGATGTTCCGGACATTTGTTCTACTGTTTGAGCACGATGCCGGTTCCCTGGAGCGAACCGGCAATCAGGCAAACGTGTATGCGGCGAAGACAATTTTTAAAAAATGCGCTTGGCGGAACGTTGGCGCTGGCCACGGCCCGCCTGCCGGAACTGGCTTTCGGACAAGACATTTCAGGGCCAAGCACTTCGGGACCAGGCCCTTCAGATGTGCCGGCGGCATCCGCGGCTGATCCTTCGGTGTTTCCGCAAAAAATCCGGGGCGTCAATTTGGGCGCCTGGCTCTTGCTCGAAAAATGGATGGTGCCCAAAGTCTTTCGCGGAACGGCTGCGTGGGATGAATACAATCTCTGTTTGGCGCTCGGCCGCGGGGCCAAAAGCCGATTGAACCAACATCGCGAAACTTTCATTACGGGCGAGGATTTTCAATGGATAAAAAATTGCGGCCTGAACACCGTTCGCCTCCCGGTCGGTTATTGGGCGCTGGAAGCGCCCAGGCCGTACGTTGAGTGCGCGCGGTTTGTTGACTTTGCTTTCGACCAATGCCAGCGCAACGGATTGAAATTGTTGCTGGACCTGCACGGCGCGCCGGGCAGTCAAAATGGCTGGGACCATAGCGGGCGCAGCGGCGCGATTAATTGGGCAAAGGATCCGCAAAACATCCAGGAGACTGTGCGCGTGCTCGAGAGCTTCGCGCAAAAATTCGGCCAGCATCCGGCGCTTTTTGGAATTGAACTGTTAAACGAACCGAGTCCGACCCTTCCGCTGGAAATTCTCCAACAATTTTACCAGGATGCGTATGGCCGTGTGCGAAAATATCTCGCGCCGGATGCGGCCGTGGTCATCCACGATTCTTTCCGGCCGCTCGCCTGGAAAAATTTCATGCAGGCGCCGGCGTTTACCAATGTCATTCTCGACACGCACCTCTACCAGTGCTTCGACAACAAGTCAAAGGCGCGGACGGCGCTTGAGCAAATCGCCTTCGCGCTGGGTCGTCACGAGGAGTTGGGCAAAATGCGCCGCGAGGAATTGCCGACGATGGTCGGCGAATGGTCGTTGTCCCTGCCCAAGCAATCCACGGACGGGCTTTCCTGGCTGCAAGGCGACTCGGCCACGCGGGGTTATGCCAGCGCGCAAATCCTGAATTATGAGGCCACCCGCGGCTGGTTTTTCTGGAGCTACAAACTGGACAGCAATTCCGAGTGGAATTTTCGGTATTGTGTGGAACGCAACTGGTTGCAAAACAATTTTGCCGCCTGAGTTAGCTTAGATGTGAATCAGTCCGCGCTGGATGGCCACCGTTACCGCCTCGGTCCGGTCGGCGACGTGAAGTTTGGCCAAAATATTCTTCAAATAACCTTTTGTCGTGTGTTCGGTGATATCCAGGACGCCGGCGATCTGTTTGTTCGCCAATCCTTTGGCCAGTTCGTGCAGCACTTCCAATTCACGCGGCGTGAGGGGAACAAACGTTTTGCGCGCCGCCAGCCGCCGTTCCACCTCGGCGGGAATCCACCGTTCACCGGCGGCGACGGCGCGAATGGCGGGGACTAATTGCTCGCCGGTGGAGTTTTTCAAAATATATCCCTGCACGCCGGCCGTCAGCGCGCGCGAGATGTCTTCATCGCCGTCAAAGGCTGTCAGCATTAAAATGCGCGCGCCGTCCCGGAGTTCCTGGATTTCCCGCGCCGCGTCCACGCCGTTTTTTTTTGGCATTCGCGAGTCGAGCAAGACCAGGTCGGGTTTGTGTTTTGAAAATAATTCAACGGCCTGCTCGCCGTTGACCGCTTCCGCCACGACTTCCATGTCCGGCGCGTTGTTGATGATGGCGGTAATGCCCATGCGGACGACATAATGATCGTCGGCCACCAAAATCCGGATTTTCAATTCTGGTTTCATTCGCCGTTGGCGGGTTTGATCGGAATTTCCACGGAAATTGAAGTGCCGCTCGCGGAACTCGCAATTTGCACGCGACCGCCGAGCCGCTCGGTCCGTTCGGAAATTCCCAGCAGTCCGAAGTGCCCATCCTTCGGCCCGGCGCACTTGTCCTGCGCAAAACCCTTTCCGTTGTCCGTCACTTGCAAAATGACGGCCTGCGGGTTGAATCGCAATTCAATTTTCGCCCGGGTAGCGGCGGCATGTTTAACCACATTGGTGATCGCCTCCTGGCTGATGCGCAGCAGATTTTCTTCAACCACTTCCGACAATGGGCGGGCTTCGCCGAAAGTTTCCAGGTCAACTTCCAGTCCGGCGCCGCTGGCCGCCTGGCGGCTGCTGACCGCGATGGCATTGACGAGATTGAATTCCTCGTTGGCGCGGCTTCGCAAGCCCCAAACGGAATGGCGCACTTCGGTTTGGCTTTGCCGCATCAGATTCCGCGCCAGCTTCAAATGGTGCGACGCGTTATCGGAATTTCTTCCGAATTGGTCGGCGGCCAGGTCCAATTGCAGGGCGATGCCGGTCATGGTTTGTTCGAGCGTGTCGTGGAGTTCCTGCGCGAGCCGCGTTCGCTCCGTCAAAACCGCGCGGAATTGCACCTCGGATTCCTTGCGCGCGGTCATTTCCACCTTCAACTGCGCGGTCCGCTCCTCGACGCGCACTTCGAGCTGGTCGTGCGCCAATTGCAATTCGTTTTGCGTGGCTTCTTTTTCTTTGACGAGCCGTTTCAAAGTTGAATTCCTTTTTGAAACCATCACCGTCCAACTGACCGCCACCAGCAGGACCATTGCGAGAATTCCCAGGCCGGCCAGCAAATGCTCGGGCGTCAGCCAGCTCGGCTTTCGGAGAATCGTAAAATCATGCGAGGTGGGCAGCAGCAGCGAGACGGGTTTGACTTTTACGGAATTGTCGCCGCTGCTCAGCAAACAAATGCCGTTGAATTCAACCACGCTGCCAATCGGAATGGATGCCAAAAACCCATTGTCGCCGACGGTGTCGCGCTCGACCGTAAAAATAAAATTGGTCGTTTGCATGGCCAGCAGCGTTTGGATTTCCGGCGCTTCCGGCGTTCCGCCGATTTGCCGGGAAAACCGGTCCAGCAAACGCCCTTGAAGCCTGATAAATTCGGCATGATGAAGCCCGATTTGTATCTCCGAAATGGTCGCGCTTCGCGGTCTTAGCACAACCCGAGGCTCGTCCGTCTTCCGCAAAACGGCGTCTTCCAGAACCGGTAGAAAGTTTTGGAACGCGGGAAATCCGACGGCTTCGACCACGTCGCCCGGTTGAACGGCCAGGTCCTGGGTGCTTTGAACCTGCAAACCGCCGGAGTCGTCTTCCAGAAACAGGTCTTCGCCGCGGCGTTGAAACGTGACGACGCCTTTGACGTGGACTTCCGGCGGAGAATCTTTGCGATATTGCGCGATGCCGTTGAGCGGGGTCAAGGGAGCGCTAAAGAGATTGGCCGGCGCGGGTTGTTTGACGACCAGATCGGAAAGATGCGGGACATAGAGGGTCACGGTCAAAAAATGCCGCAACGGCGCGTTGAAGGCCGAGGCCGCGGTCCCTTTCAAAACCACGGTGGCGCCAACGAAGGATTGCGGATCTCGGCCCGGTTGAATCGGGCAAAAGGCGCGCAAACGATAACCGCCGGATACCAATTCCATTTCCATTACGTCTCCTCTCACCCTTTCAAACACGTCTGGGCTTATTTCCGCCGCGCGCACAATCCCGGAAATTTTAATGCGCTGGCTGTCCTCGGCGCCCGACATCAATTGGTCAGTAGTCACGGCATTGGCCTCCGGCAACGGCGCCGTGCCGATTTTTTTCCAGCGTGGTTTGGTAATGATCGGCGCGTAGCCGCCCGGAAAGCTGACGCCGGAGACAGTGACTTCATCGCCGGTAAGCGGGTAATTGCTGCTGAGATTTTCAACAAATACACCGCCGCTCCGATCTTGTACGAAGAATCGGCCATCCCAGCTCGCTTCGGAGACGGTAACAATTCCCTGGACGGAAACCGGAATGCCTGACAACGCGTTCGTGGCGGAAAGCGCCAGGACGTCGGCGGCATTGGTCAGGGCTATTCGCGGCTGCGCCGCGCGCGCGTTGGATCCCAAGAAAAACAATGCCACGATGCATGACGCCAAAGGTTTCATGCGCGGTAAATTTACGAACAGAGGCATGTTTAACTTGGTTACAATTTTAGTTATGACGGCTGTTCAAATCCACCCCCCCAAAGAGGGGTAGTCGGCGCCCATAAAACGTGTAAACTCTTAGAACAAATCCATGCGACTTATGATAACAGACTATCAAAAATTTGCTCGCAAACAACAACTTTGATTTTCGACCCAGACCGCCCGAATTAAATCATTACCGGCAATCAACTATGAAAATATCCCGCATCCCAGGCTGTAACGGAAACCTTCGCTGGAAATTCTCTTTTCCATGGTCCGGCGCCGTGGTCCTGATCGCAACCTTTTTATCCGCGCAAATGGCCGTGGCCACGCCAACCAATTATCTTTGGAGTGTAAGCAGCGGCAATTGGAGCAGTCCGGGCAGTTGGACGCCGAACGTTAGCACGCCGAAGGCCATTGACTCGGCCAGCTTTGGCAATGCTAATGAGTCTTCCAGCCCGACTACAGTCAATAACACCGTTGATTTGGGTTTCGCTGGAATCATTGCCAATTTGAACTATACTAATTTCGAAGCGAGCACTGGTCCGTATGTCTATCCGGTCACCTTTATCCCGGCAGGCCAAAACCTGCGGGTCACCAACAGCCTGCTCGTCGGAGGATTTACCGGCACCAGTACCGGCAACCCGGCCACCTATGCCTACCTCTATGGCGGCGGCACGCTCACCGTGACCGGGCCAAACCTGCTGGTCGCGGATGGGTCATCCAGCGGCGCCGGGCCTTGCGGGTTTCTCAACCTCGCCGGTTTGACAAACTTTATCTACAACAATCCTAACGGACGATTTGGCGTTTCCACCAATGGCGGTGGGCTGGCGACCAGGATTGGCGGGACTATGAATCTTGCCTATAGCAATAATATCACAGCCAGCGTTATAAGCCTCGGAACGGAAAGTTCCTCGGCCGCGCAGGGCGGCCCCGGTTTGCTGACGGAAAGCTACGCCAACTTTGGCACTGAGCCGAATGGCGTGCAAAATAACGGGGGCCCAATTACCAGCGGCAATCCTGCGGAACTGGTGCTCGGGGCGGGTACTAACATCATTAATGCGGGATCAATAAATATCGCGTCTTTTAAAAACGGATTTGTAGTGACGAACTCGGGCGGCGGTTTGAGAATCCGTGGTGTTACCGGCGCCAATTCAGACGCCAATGTGAATATCACGATTGGCAATCGAAACGCCGACGGCGGAAGCGGGCAAACCACGGGCTGGCTGTTGCTTGATGGCTGTCCGGTGGATATCAAAGCCAATTCATTTATTATTGGAGAACACACTCCCGACGCGGCGGGCAACCCGAGTGCGGCCGAAGGCGGCAATGGCTGGCTGGCGTTCGATACCGGCACCATTTCCGCCAACAGTCTTTTGATGGCTGACAACGTGGCCAATAACAATGGCTCCAGTACCGCGGTTGCGACCGGACTGATTCAAGTAGGGGCCCATGCCACGTTCTCGATTGGCGCCGGCCAGCTTTTTGCTTTGGCTACCGCCTCCGGCACGGGACCGGCTGTGGGCATTTTGGTGGTTTCAAACGGTGTGATCAATTGCCAGGGGCCGATCGTCATGGGCGCCAGCACCAATAGCATTCCCTCATCCAGCCCCGGCCTTGCGACCGGCATCATTCAACTCATTGGATCCGGCACGCTGGCCATGGGGCCGAACAGTTATATCGGCAGCGTGACCAACCCGATTACTGGCCTTCTTTTGGATACGGACAGCGTCTTTTCTCTCAGCATTCCTTCGGTTAGTTATACCAATGTTTGTGTTGACAATTTGGCCTGGCCGTCGCCGGACACCAACCTGACACTTTCCGTGGCCGCCATCCCGGCCGGCCTCACCAACGGTGAAGAATTTCCATTCCTCAGTTATACTAATCTAACAAATTCAATTATTGTTAGTGTGCCGGGTTATATTTCATTTACTAATAACAACGCGACCTCCGGCGCTTTCAATGATCCCAAAGTGGTCCTTCCCACCGGCGTGACCGGCTATATGTTTTCATCCAACAATGATGTGATCTACCTGACCATAACCGGCGGCGCGGGCATTGCGGGGGTGAACCTGTTGACGAATGCATTCTTCATTCAAGGCGCCACCAATTGGACGGCCTCGGGAGGCGGCGCTTCAATTGTATCAGCCAATTCCACCTATCCGAACACCGCTGGAGGCTGCGCGGTGGACACGCGAAACGTTGTTCCTATGCCGAATACGGGCACCAATGTGGCCGTGCTGACGGGCAGCTTTGTGGCCGGCGGCAGCACCAATATCTGGAGCCAGAGCATGCCAGTGACCGCCGGTTCGCAGGTAACCTTGGGCGCTTCCACCTATGTGGCCCACGAAGACCCGATGTCCGGCGCCGACAGCTTCTATTACGAAGTGGACTTCTTTGATGGGAATGGCAACCTCGTTGGGGCTTATGAATCTGCGATTTTGACGAACCTGGACTGCAGCAGCCCTTATATAGACGCCTGGAACCTGATGGCTCTAACCAACGAAATGCAGGTCACGGGAGGTGTTAATACGGGCAATGTCGTTGCCACCTCTACGAACGCAATCATTCAGGTGCCCTCGGGTTCAGTCACCGCTCAGTTCAATGCGATTTTCATCCAGCGTAATGCCACGGACGCCGGCTCGGTGTATTTCTCCGGCGCGAATATTGGCTTCCTGTTGCCCCCGGTGCCACCGACAATATCATCCATTACGCCAAATCTGATTACGCTATGCACTAATCAATATTTATCGTGCACGGTCACCTCTTCAGATACCACCATTAGCAGCTTCCAGGTCACCGCCACGACCACGACTCTCGGCGGGACGGCTGCGAATACTTCTTATACCATTGGCTCACCGGGTTTGACTGTCAGCGGCCTGGGAACTGCCTTGGCGACTGTCAATCTCGCCCTGGCCACAAATACGATCTATGAATCGGTAGTGGTTACGGCGACGGATGCCGACAACCTGGTTGTATCCTCGTCGCCCGTCAGCTTTGACACTTTGACGCCGACGCTGGTCATTGAAGGCGCGGATTTCAACTTTTCCGGCGGTTCGTTCATTGACACGCCGCCGAACGGAGGATTTGCGCTGTATCAGGGGAAGGTCGGCACTCAGGGAATTGATGAAAACAAAATTGCCCGCACTAATACTCAAAGCTATTATCGTCCGGGCGACGCCACTATTATCCAGGCCGCCGATTCAACCTCCGGGACCGAACAAAAGTTCGTCACGGCCCTGGCGAACGGCGATACCAGTGATATCGAGGTCGCCGTTGCCAGCGATTCTGTCGGAGATTGGCAGAATTATTCCAGAACGTTTGCAACCAGCGGAACTTATTCCGCTCAGCCGGGACTCTATAATGTGTGGTGTTATTTGGCGACCTCCGGTTCCGGTCCTCAGGTCGGATTTTATCAGGTTACCAGCAGCCCGTCTGCCGGCGGCCAGGCCACAAACTTTATCGGCAATTTCGGCGGTTCATCATTCTCCGATAGTTCCTATTACAACTTCGTCTATGCGCCCCTGTTGGATCCGTTTGGCAATCGGGTATCGTTGACCATTACGAACGGTGTGCAGACGTTCAGGGGCCAAATTATCAACAGTGACACTCCGAATGTGGCCTTCTACATGTTGACGCCGGTGGTGCCGGTTTTAAATCCTGTCTATTTGTATGTCAATCCCTCCGCGCCCTTTGAGCCCACGAATTCGTTCATGTTTGTCGTTGGGCCGGCCCAGGGCGCTTCCATCGCCACGAATGGCATTAGCCTTACCGTGAACGGTGCGCCGGTGACCTCCGGCTTGACCTTTACGCCGTATGGCACGGGTGGCTGGACGGTGACGCTTCCAATTTTATCAAACGAGATGTATTCCGTTTCGATTGTAGTGTCGAACGAGGATGGACTATCGGCGGTTTACACAAACGATTTTGACACGTTTAATCTCAACAATTATCACTGGATGGCCGTTGATTATGATTTCAGCACGAACAACGGCAGCAGTACCGGCGGCAGTATTGGCGACGGTTGGACCGGCGGCTTGTTCATTGATAACCCGGTGCCGACGGGCGACATCTACGCGCCAACCAATGACCAGTTTTGGCAGCTTGTTACGAACAGCTATTTTGCTTATCCATCGGGATTGTTTCCCGCGATTGACCCAAGTCAACAGGGCGCCATCGCACAGCAAAGCGTTGATATCAACTGGATTACCAATTCGACACAGGACACGGGCGGGTTGACGTCCAATTCAGTCTATCGCGGGACGACCATTGTTCCGGAAAATGGATTTAATGGTGGGGATGGCGTGGGCACACAAATTGCCGCCGATTCCTTCCTGCCTCCGGAATTCATCGCGGCGCGGACGAACATTTTCGTTGGCCGGGACGGTGTCAGCGGGGGTCCGGACACAAACATTTGCGAATTTAACATCGGATACTTTTACGCGGGTGATTGGCTGAATTACACGCGCACCTACCCGTCCGGCACGTTTAATGTCTGGGCCAGGCTGGCAGCCGGGGATGGTCCAGTTACCGGTTGTACGCTTAGCCTGGTGACGGCCGGCGTTGGCACATCGAATCAGACGACCCAGGTAATCGGTTCCTTCGCGGATCCTGACCCCGCCGGCTGGCAAACGTATCAGTGGATTGAGATGTCGGACACCAACGGCATTCCGGTGAATGTTCAGCTCAACGGCGTGACCACGCTGCGGTTGACCGCCCCGGCTAATGCAAGCCCGAGTGGCGATGCCGTTAATCCGCTATTCTTCATGCTGGCGCCGCCGCGTCCGGCCGCCGCGACCTTCAATGTCCTGGCCGCGCCTTCAAGCGGGAATATTCAAATCGCCATTCCGACACAACTGTTCTACTACTACACAGTGTTTTATTCTCCAAGTCTTTCACCGGCAAGCTGGACACAAATTGGCAGCGTTATTGCAGGGGACGGGACGGTCCACGTGGTGAACGAGCCATTCAGCAATAACACCGGCTTTTACCGCGTGGTAGCCCAGTAGAGTTGAAGGAAATGCGATGAAGACTCGACTATTTCATAAAAAACAACGAATGGCGATCCGGAACGGATCGGGCGGCCGTGGATTTACGTTGATCGAACTGCTCGTCGTCATTGCCATTATCGCCATTCTTGCGGCGATTCTACTCCCGGTTTTGGACAAGGCAAAGAAAAGGGGGCAGGCGGTCCAATGCCTGAGCAATTTGAGGCAACTGATCCTGGGTTGGAAAATGTATTCGGGAGATAACCAGGATTACCTCGCGCAAAATGGCGATGAAAACGATCAAAACCAGCTTTCCGGCGTTACCGATCCTAATGTCCAATCCGGTGGCAAATATGCGCAATGGTGCCCAGGACGGCAGGATGTCATATCGGCCGCCGATGGGACGCAGCTAAGCCCGACAACGGTTGTTCCCGCAAATAATTACGGTTATAAATGGATCGAGGTGGGCGTCATTTATCCGTATATCAATAATGTGCTGGTCTATAAATGCCCGGCGGACCAGGCCGTCGTAAGGAGCAGCGGATTTCTCTCGACTTCGATTTGCCCTCATGTGCGCAGCATGTCTATGAATGCGTGGTTGAATCCGATTACGGTTTGGAGCGGCGATCCCAATGCGGCGACAAATTTGAAAATCTATCGGCGCGAATCGGATACCCTTCATCCCGGTCCGGCGAACTTATGGGTCTTCCTTGATGAAAACCCCACCAGCATCAATGATGGCTCGTTTATCAGTGATCCGGAGATCCAGGATTGGATTGATTATCCCGCCTATTATCATAATAACGCCGCTGGCATTG
>JASHPN010000357.1 GCA_030038175.1 Verrucomicrobiia bacterium | reverse complement strand
ACCATGCGGGCTTTGAAGCGGGGCCGGACGATTGGCAGGATTATCCTGTAATCACAAACGCCTTTGGGTATGCCGGCAGCACCATCGTGGAAGGCAACTTCAGCAGCCTGCCCAATGGGATATATTTCATTGACCTTTACAACAATGCCGCGCCCGACAATTTCGGTTATGTTGAAGGGCAGTCTTATTTCGGCACGGTACCGGTGGCCACGGACAGCTCGGGGGACGCCCTCTTTGCCTGCACCAATGGCGCCGCAAATTTTTCCGGTCAATATTTCAGCGCAACGGCGACAGCGGCGACGGGTGACAGCAGCGAATTTAGCCCCGGTGTCCTCGCCAGCAACGCCCCGGCGCCATCGGCCGCCTTCTCCGCTCCCTATCGGTGGCTTGGAAACCAATTTGCGTTCAATCTCACGCTCGCCACCAACTTCAGTTACCGAATCCAGGCAGCAACCAACCTCGCCGCCACCCCTGTTCAGTGGATGGACGTAGCCACCGTCACGGCGACGAACTCGTCGTTGCTGTTTACGGACCGCACCGCCCTGGATTACCGCACCCGTTTTTATCGCATTGTCTCGCCCTGAATGGGCATCGGGGCGCGGGCCGAGGCGTAGCGGCAGGCATCCTGTCTGCCGTAGAGTCGGTGCCTCTGGCCCGGCGGAAAAATCGCCCAACCGGCGCAAACCGTTCGCAATATTGAAATGGTCCCCCACGAACGTTTTTCCGGGCGGCTGGAAGCGCGCCCTCTACGTCAGGCCAGAGGCCGACGCTACAGCGCTTCAGCGAGACAAGATGACTCATCTTTGGGCCATCCTCTCCATCGCCTCTTGCGGCAGCGCGCGGAACCTGTATCTTGGTCAAAGCGATGCGTAACGTCGCCGACGCCAAACTATGGAGTCCCAGGCACTTAAAATTTTGTTCATTGGCAAAGATGAAACGTTCGCCCGCAACGCCGGCGAGGCGTTGCAAAAATTCGGCGGATTGCTCGAACGCGCCGACTTTGACGCCGCAGCCGCAGCCTTGCGCGCCAACTCGTTTAGCGCCGTATTGTTTGAACCGGCCACCGCCAATACCGCCGGTTTGTTCCAGGTCACCTCGCTGACCATCCAGGCCCCGCACTTGCCGGTGATTGTCGTCGGATCGGTCATTGATGAATCGTTTGCGGTGGAAACTATAAACGCCGGCGCACAAGGGTATTTGGCCACGGAAGAATTTGACGGCCAACTCATGCATCGCACCATTCGGTGCGCGATCGAGCGTCAGATTGAGCGCGTGGCGCTGGTGGCCGAAAAGGAAAACTATTACGGGATCTTCGACCATCTGATCGAGGGCATTTTCCGCACGACGCCCGATGGGCATTATGTCATGGCCAACATCGCCCTGGCCCGAATCTATGGTTACGACTCCCCGGCGGATTTAATCGCCAACATCACCGATATCGCCCACAGCCTGTATGTGGAGCCTGGGCGCCGTCAGGAATTTATCGAATTGATGCAGGCCAACGACATTATCACCGGCTTTGAGTCCAAAACCTTTCGCAAGGACAAAACCATCATTTGGATTTGCGAGAATTGCCGGGCCGTCCGCGACGCCGAAGGCAAGGTGCTTTATTACGAAGGCACCGTGGAAGACATCACCGAACGCAAATACGCCGAGGAACAAATCCGGCGCACCACCGCCGAATTGACCCGCAGCCGGGAGGAACTGCGCGCCAAAAACCAGGCCATGGAGGAAAACCTGCGAATGGCGCGGGAAATACAACTCACGATGTTGCCGCAGCAATATCCGATCTTCCCTAAAGATGTACCGCCGGAACAAAGCGCCTTTCAATTCGTGCACCGGTACCAGTCGGCGGAGGCGGTGAGCGGGGATTTTTTCAGTGTTTCGGCCCTGTCCGACGATGAGGCGAGCGTATTGATCTGCGATGTGACCGGCCACGGTATCCGCGCGGCCCTCGTGACCGCCATGATTCGCGCGCTGGCGGAGGAACTTAAGCCCTGCTCCCATGACCCGGGCGTATTCCTTCGCAAGCTTAATTCGGATTTGTATAACATCCTCAAAACGACCGGGTCGCCCATGCTGACCACGGCGTTTTATTTCGTGGCCAACTGGCGGACCGGCCTCGTGCGCTTTGCCAACGCCGGCCATCCCAAACCGTTGCTGATCCGCCGTCCGCAAAATGAAGTGCACACCCTGGCCAACGCCTCCGGACACGGCCAGCCGGCACTCGGGCTGTTTGACGATCCACCCTATGAAACCACCGAATGCCAAATCCTGCCCGGCGACCTCCTCATGCTCTTTACGGATGGTCTTTACGAAGTCCAGGGCGCCAACGAGGAGCTTTATTCGCAGGAACGATTGACCATGGATGTCAAAACCCTGGTCAGCAAACCCGCCCCGCAGCTATTCGACGAACTCCTGGAAATTGTCCGTCACTTTTCCGTCAGCCACGAATTTGAGGACGATGTCTGCCTGGTTGGAATGGAGTTTGTGCAACAGCCCGCAATGGGTTGAATCCAAGGGCTATGGGATGAAGACCATACGCCATGCCGGACGATGGTAATAGATGCATTTGGATTTTCCTTTGACGACCGTTTGGTTGAAGGGTTATGTTTGCTATTGTGAAGCACAAATATCACATCGCCTTGCTGGAACACGAGGACGGTGTTTCGGTCAGTTGTCCCGATTTGCCGGGTTGCCACTCGCAGGGGGCTACGGTAAATGAAGCGCTGGAAAATATTCAGGACGCGATTCGGGAATATGTAGAACTCTATGGCACGCCAAAACCAAGCGTTCAAATCAGAGAAATGGAAATCGCTACTGCATAATGCCGAAACTCCCCGGGGTCAATCATTTGCGAGCCGTCAACGCGTTGCAGAAAGCGGGATTCCGAATTGACCGGCAAAGCAAGCACATTTTCATGTCCAACGGCCAACTTAAAGTTGTCATTCCCCGCAATAATCCGGTAGATCCTTACACGATGGCTGCGATTGTCAGGGATGCCGGCCTAACGATTGAACAATTCAAGGAATTGTTGTAATCAATTCTCCACAAATTTCAATACTCGCGTCTTTTCAGATCGTTTGCGCTGATTTTCATCGAGAATCCGTTTCCGCAACCGAAGATTTTTTGGCGTAGCCTCAACGAACTCGTCCACATCAATATATTCCAGCGCGCGCTCCAGGCTCAGTTTGAGCGGCGGCGCCAGTTGGATGCCCTTGCCCTCGCCCTGGGACCGCATGTTCGTCAACCGCTTTTCCTTAACCGGATTGACGGGAATATCGTTTTCGCGGGCGTTTTCACCCACAATCATCCCCACGTAAACCTCGTCACCCGGCTCAACCATCAATCGCCCGCGCTCCTGAATCATGTTGAGCGCGTAACTGGTCGCCGCGCCGGCATCCATCGAAACCAGTGAACCGTTTTTCCGCGCCGCAATTTCACCGCGGTCGGTCCCATATTCATGGAACAAATGGCTCATGACCCCAAGCCCGCGAGTCATGTTCACCAAATCCGTCTCAAAACCGATCAATCCCCGCATCGGCACCAGCGCTTCCACGGAAACATGGGCCCCGATGTGATTCATGTTCGTAATTTCCGCTTTTCGGAATGAGAGATTTTCCATTACCGCTCCTAAATTTTCGGCCGGAATATCCACGAACATTTTTTCGATCGGCTCCAGCAATTCGCCGGTCGCGCCTTTTTTCCACAAAACTTCCGGACGAGACACGAGCACTTCATAGCCTTCCCTGCGCATTTGCTCGACCAGGATGGCAATTTGCATTTCGCCGCGGCCGCTCACGGCAAAAACCTTGGGATCGGGCGTTTGCGCCACGCGCAAAGCGACATTGGTGCGGATTTCCCTTTGCAGCCGCTCCCAAATGTGCCGCGCCGTGACCAGCTTGCCGTCCACGCCCGCCAGCGGACCGTCATTGACCGCAAATTCCATTTGAATTGTCGGCGGATCAATCGGGATATACGGGAGGGCCGGCCGCGCTTCACTGTCGCAAATCGTTTCGCCGATAAACACTTCCTCGAAACCGGTGATACCGACGATGTCGCCCGCGTTGGCCTGCTGGATTTCGATGCGTTTCATGCCCTCGAAATGGTAAATCATCGTGATTTTCCCGCGGGTAATCTTCCCGTCACCGTGCCGGCAAATCGCCGCATCGCCCGCTTTGATTTTGCCTTCGTAAATTTTCCCAAAGGCGATTCTTCCCAGGTAATCACTGTAATCCAGGTTGGCCACCAGCACTTGAAAACCTTCGCCCGCCCGGGCGCGCGGAGGCGGAATGTGTTTCACGATCGCGTCAAACAAGGGTTCCATGGTGGTGCTGGAATCGTTGAGGTCCAATTTGGCGTAGCCGGCTTTCGCCGAACAATAAATGAACGGAAAATCCAATTGCTCGTCCGTGGCGTTGAGCGAGATGAACAATTCGAACACCTGGTCCAATACCTTTTTGGGGTTCGCGTTCTCACGATCAATTTTGTTGATCACGACGATGGGTTTGGCGCCGGCCTCCAGCGCTTTGCGCAGCACAAATCGCGTTTGCGCCTGCGGGCCTTCCGCCGCGTCCACCACCAGCAGCACCCCGTCAATCATGTTCATGATGCGCTCGACCTCCCCGCCGAAATCCGCGTGGCCGGGAGTGTCCACGATGTTGATATGAAAATCCTTGTATTTGAACGCCGCGTTTTTGGCCCGGATGGTGATGCCCTTTTCCCGTTCCAAATCCATCGAATCCATGAGCCGTTCCGTTTGCGTCTCCGCCTGATTGGCGCGAAACGTGCCCGATTGCTTTAGAAGACAGTCCACCAGCGTCGTTTTCCCATGGTCAACGTGCGCGATAATGGCGATGTTGCGAATATGCTGCATTTTACAAGTATTTTATTAAACCAAGCCGGACATTCTGCCATTACCGCTAAAAAAATCAAGAAACGATTTGGAAAAAAATGGTGTCTATATACCGGGGCGCGGTCCCGCGGAGCACGGGACCGCTTCAACGTCAGTTGCCTGGAGACGCGGAACTTTATGGGAGCCTTGCCTCCAAAATTGTACATGCATCGGAGCTATGAACCTCCAAATACATTCGGAGCCGCCGCTAACTGAGTGCCCTGGAGGGGCACTGGAAATTAGCCAGGGGTCGAGCACGAGCAGCGCGAGTGCGACCACCCCTGGTAGAGCCGCCGCCATCCAACCGCTGTTTGCGAAGCCGCGCGAAGCGCGAATCTGATATGCGGCCAACTCCTCAGACTCCCCGTTTCATGGAAAAATCACCTCCATTCCAACCGATCGGAAAACTATTTCCCCTATCTCAGCGGGAAAGGGCCAGGAGGAGGGCATCCATATTTATCAGGATTCTTTAAATAGTCCGCATACGTGCGCGAAGCATCTCCACTCAATATCGAATCCACGATTGAACCGCATCGTCCAGCCGCTTCAAGAGCAAGAAGCTTTCTACGCAAAGCGCCATTTTTGTATGCATTCGCATAGCCTGGCCCAAACGGGAACGGGGGCGACAGCAAAGTACCCAGTGCGTCGCCGTCCGTGTTCGTCGTCAGCAATGGCTCGGCGACCACCCAGTAAGTTCGTTCATCGAGGCCGGAAAGCACCAATATACCGATGTCCGCCTGGACACCGGTAAGCTCTCGATCGCGAATGAGCGTCACAATGCGCACAGCGGTCTTTCTGGAGATCTCCTTTCTTGCCTGCACAAATTCTTTATCCAAAAGAGGTTCGTAAGGATCCGTCAGATCCACGACCCGCGCTTGTATCGAAACAATCGTGGTCTTGATTGGATCACTATTTGTCGGCTGATCGGCAAAAATTAAATTACCGTTATTCAGAATGACAAATATTGCAGCCGCTATTATATAAATTTTCACGACCGAGTGTTACCCGATATATCCACGACTATGAATGACGTGCTGTCAAGGTTTCGCCAGCAGCATCATCGATTTCCGTTCATTTTGCCAGTCTGATGCAGGAGCGCGGAAGCGGTCTGGCTGGCGGAATGCCCGGGCACACATTTTTGTGTATAGCCTGGAATTGTTGGAAATGACCTGCCTTCGCTCCGAAGCTACGGCACGGCGCTTCGCGGAAGTCAGGGCAAGACACACACTTTTTTTGTGTCTAGGCGCGTGAACGAGGAAACGAAGCGAGGGGAGGCAAAAACCGCGATTTTATTGGGGAATTTGAGGGTTTATTGAGGAGGTGGATTTTTCCAGTGGTCTGATTTCGTTTACAGGCCGGGAGGGCTGCGGGTGTATGGATTTCATTGGATGCGCGTTCCTCGACGCCATGCAATAGACAACAATTTAACCTTTTTAACATAA
>JASHPN010000356.1 GCA_030038175.1 Verrucomicrobiia bacterium | reverse complement strand
TTCTGCCGTCCAGTCGGGCGAAACGACTGACGATGATTGCGGCGTCACAGCCAGCGGCAGTTCCAATGTCACGTTCCGGCGCACGGGGATTTCGTCACCGCTCGCTTCACGATTGATGACATGAACGGCCAATTCGCGCGGTTGATCCGTTGTCCAAACGGCCAGGCTCAGGTTCTGCGCGGTCGTGCGCACCGCCTGGCTGCCCAGGAATTGCCCTCGGGAATAGAGTTCGCGATGCGCTTGATAAAAACGCGTCTGTTGTGCGATGGTTTCCAGCGTGCCGTCACGGTTGGAGTCATCGCCGAACGGCCCCAGAACGGGGAACGCAAAGAAGCCGCCGGCCGCGTAAATTTCAGCTCCGCGGATCCGCATCCAGATTTTCCGCTGCGCGGGCGAAATCGTCAGCCAGGGAAAAACCGGATTGCCTCCGCCCCAATCCTGAAACAGCACCACCGGGACGCGTTTGCCGGCCAGGGCATGTCCCTGCGCCACCAATTCCCGCCATGTGTCCAATTGGCTTTGACTTAAATCCACCTGGCCGTTTCTGACCCGCCAGCGGCGCCAGACCCCCAGCACCTGCAAATCCACATAACGAACCAATCCATTCGCGCTGATGAAAATACAGCGGCCCTGGCCGCGGGCATAAGCGCGGATGCGATCGGTCAGCGATTTCCATGCGTGATCGTCGCGCCAGGCGATAAACTCGCGCCAGACCCCCGCAAACGGGTTCTCACGATGCTGCGGTTTGTCCACCAGCCCGCCTGACTGCAGCCAGGCGCGATAGTTGAACGTTTGCATGTTTCCCCCCGCGCAGATTTGTGAATTTTTGAAGTCCACCTTGAACTTCGTCTGCCATCGCTCGTCGTCCGGAGCCATGCCCTGGGTTGCCGGAAAATCGTTGAGCAGAAATGAGCGAAAATCAGCGAGCGAATAATCGTCATATCCTTCATTGCGGCCAAGCGCTCCCCAGGCGGCGCAATTCTGGTCCATAAACAAATAGTCCACGCCGGCGTCTATTTGCTCACGGCACCAGCGCAACAGGTAATCCAGATACGCCGGATTTGAAAGCGTGCCGTGAAGAAAGTTGTGCTTGTTCCCGAACTCCACGGGTCGCCCATTCACATCCCGTGTGGCCATGTCCAGCAACTGCGTGGGCGTAAGGCCGTTTTCTCCTTTAACCAAAGTGCTGCACGTCAGTCCTCCGCCGAACACTGCGCCCATCTGATGAATTCGAGGCGGAATCCAGCCCCACTGCCTTTGCCATGATGGCGCGTCGCCCCATTTGAACCATCCGCGGATCAACACATCCGAGCCGACACCGCGGCTCACATCTATCGCGTATTCGGAAAGGGTGTATTCGTTCACGGTAAAGACCACCGCGTCGTTCAGGTCCTGGACTGGCGCTTTCCGTCGCAGTTCCTCGGGAAATTCAGGAGGCAATGGGGCTGGTTCCGCGGAAACTCCCGGCGCACCCGATACGCTGGCGAACGGCAAATTTTTTGCCGCCACCAATCCACCCGCGGCGAGCAGGCCGCGCCGGATTGCCTGGCGACGGGTCAGGTTTGCATTTTGGGCAGCGCGATTCATTTTGTGAGATTTAAGTTTCCGCGCAAAATGTAAAGTTGTTTTTTCGCTCAAGGCGCATCACGGACCGCGACGCTTAAACCGGCCTTCCGGTCCGACTATAACGACTCGTCCGTTCGTGATCGGAGCGCGGCCCCGCCTCTGCGGGGCCGCGCTTCGGCATCGCAAGGTTTGTGTTTATGCCTTAGACCACTTACCTTGCATGCATGACCGATTCGCCCCGCAAACGATTGGAAAGCGTCCGGCAGGCGCTGCTCAAATTGCACAAGACCCTGGTGGATTCCGAGCGCGTCGGCTACGAGAAAACCATGGGCGCGATCAAATCCCCGAACCATTTCCTGCAACTCCTGACGCGCGACCCGTGGTTTGCCTGGCTGCAGCCGCTCTCACAACTCATCGTTTCCATGGACGAGGCCCTCGACTCCAAAGAGCCGCTGACCGCCGCAACGGTGGAATCATTCGTGAAAGAAGCCCGTCTTTTGCTGGCGCCCTCCGACAGCGGCCATGGATTTTCCCATCATTACTACGATGCCATGCAACGCGACCCGGACGTCATCTTCGCCCACGCGGAGACCGTCAAGCTTTTCAAAAAAAAGTAATCCGCCCTAAATCACTTTGGTGACCCGGCACTGGCTTTGTGCATGGGCAAGTTTTAATTTCAGGACATCGCCCTGCTTTCGGCCTATGAGCTGTTCTCCCAACGGAGATTGTGGGGTAATCACCAATACTTCACGTTTGTCATGAATTACCTCCGTGCCTCCCGCCCGGGGTCCGATGAAGTAAGCGGCCTTTTCTCCATTCAATTCCAGTTCCACAAACGCTCCGACATCCACCGGTTCGGCCTCGCCGAACTTCCGCGCGTCCAGTTTTTCGAACGCGGCGATCGAGCCCTGAATTTCCGCCGCCTGTTTGGATTGGCCGCGAGCCAGGTATGAAGCTTCGAGGCCGCGCGTGTCATACTTGTTCTCGGCCTTGCTTTGTTCATGCGTGGCTTCGGTGCGGGCGGCCTGAGCCGCCCGGAAATAGACCTCCAACTCCTCCCTGAGCCGTTCGACGATCTTTTTAATGAGCGCGCGTTTATTCAAGCAGGTAAATCAAGCCGCCTGGGCATGACAGTTTGCCGCCGTACGCGGAGGCGCACTGAAAGAAAATCTCCTTGGCTGGTTTTAGAAAACAATATTTCATTTCATCACTGCACACGAAATTGGCATGTCGCCCATCGAATCACATCTTCGGTCGCTTCGCCGGCACGTTTATCAAACTGAAAATCCGCGAGCGAAAAATTGATTTTATACGGGCCTTTGTTTGTTGCCACGATCAACACCGGCACAGAAAGCTCCTCACCGCGCTGGAGAGATCGCATCCACGTTGAATCCAATGGCGAGAGGGAAACCGCATAGTCGAGCTGATTCAGGCCCTGGTACAAATATATCTCCGGTGTCAGCCGTTGTACGCAAGGCTCATTGATATGAAGCAAGTGGTCGCGTGAGATGTTTCTTATGCGAATCTCGGCCAAAACATCCTCGCCGGAGGAAAATACCGGCCTGGCGGGGACGACTTCAAATCCAACATCGTCCTTTGCTATTTTGAGAAAAAAGTTGGCGTCGCTGAGTTTCTCTCGCCGGATGTCCTCCCCCATTTGGTTCCAGGCGACCAATTCTTCATCGGACATTTTCTCCGGACGGCTGCCCAGGAGGGAGATTTTCATAAGGAAGTTCGGATCGTGCGCTTTATGCCAAAAGTCCAGAATGCCGGTACCGATGAGAACAGCCTGGCCGAACACGGCCCCCAGAAACAATAATCCCGCCACTTTAATTGCCTTTTTCATCCTGCCACGTGAGAATTAACGAATTAGCGTCAAATCAGTATCGAATACCGATTGCATGCGAAAGCAAAAACTCGTGGGGCGCATCTCAGTTTTTGTTACGTCATCAGACTATCTCGCCCCTGACGGGGCTTTTACCAGTATTTGTTTGGTTTTCTACAAATATTCCGCCCCTGAACGGGGCTCGAACGTGTGCCGCAATACGGTCAATGCGAAGCTGCCAGCACCGCAGGTGCGACATCTATGTAGTAAAAATCCATTAAAATCCTTAGCCCCGCCAGGGGCGACATCTTCTGGCTCTTTTCCCGTTCAAAAAGTGAAATGCGCCCAAATTCCTGTCCCAGCAACTAAATGATTGAAACGACGGCGTTTTGCGCGCAGCCTGTGTTCAAACACCAATATCACAGCCACGTGGGCGGGCGACGACGGGCATCTAATGGACATATGAGCAACCGACACGACAAAATTCTCTTCTGGGGCTGTTTCATGGCCATGATCACAACCAGCTACGCGTTCATCAGCCGGATGATCCTGTGCGGCGGACAATTTGCGGCCGATTTCGGCCTCGACAAAGTCTCGGTGGGCGAACTTCAGGGCGCGGGCCTGTGGCCGTTCGGCGTCAGCATCATTTTGTTCAGCCTGTTCATTGATCGCATTGGTTACAAGGTGGCGATGATCTATTCGTTTGCCAGCTACCTGGTCTATACCGCTTTGGCGTTCGCGGCCTGGCATTGCATCCACGGCTTGAGCGGCGACGCGCTGGTCGCCGGCCAGAAGCACGGCTTCCAACTGCTCTATTGGGGCAGCATTATTCTCGGTTTGGGAAATGGCACCGTTGAGGCCTACGCAAACCCGGTGGTGGCGACGATGTTCCAAACGGACAAGACCAAATGGCTCAACCGCCTGCATGCCGGCTGGCCCGGCGGTCTCGTGCTCGGCGGCATTTGCACGATATTTATCGAATCGCAAAAAATCACCGATTGGCGGCTCACGGTCGGATTGATTTTGATCCCGGCGTTCCTGTTCTTCTTCCTGCTCATCGGCCTGAAATTTCCGAAAAGCGAACGAGAACAAGCCGGCGTCAGCTATTTGGACATGCTCAAGGAATTGGGCGCATTTGGCGCGCTGGTTGGGTTCGGGCTGGTCTTCGCCCAACTCGGCCAGGTTTTTGACTGGAGTAACGGACTGGTGTGGGGCCTGACCGGCGCGGTCGTGGTGGTTTTTGGGGTGGTCACCCGCTCTTTCGGCCGGCCGCTGCTGGCGCTTCTCATTATTATTATGATGCCGCAGGCGACCACGGAACTCGGGACCGATGGCTGGATCACGTCGCTGATGCAAACGCCCATGCAGGCGGCGGGCTATAATGCGGCGTGGGTGCTGGTCTATACGTCAGCCATTATGGTGGTTCTCCGTTTTTGCGCCGGACCGCTCGTTCATAAACTATCGCCGCCCGGCTTGCTGGCCACGTGCTCGGCGATTGCGGCCCTGGGACTGTTTGCACTCTCGAAAACCGCGGGCACGGGCATGTTTCCCATCTTTGCCGCGGCAACGCTCTATGGCATCGGCAAAACCTTCTTTTGGCCAACCATTCTTGGCCTCACTTCCGAGCAATGTCCCAAAGGCGGCGCGCTCACCTTGAACGCCGTCGGCGGTATTGGCATGCTGGCCGTGGGAATCCTGGGCGCGCCTTTCATCGGCTATTTGCAGGAAACATCCACCACCGCGCAGTTGGCCGCCTCAGCTCCCGCGCTGTATCAAACAGTGACGGTGCAAAAGGATTATCTGCTGGGCAGCTATCGCGCGGTTGATCCCGCAAAGAGCGCGCAAGTTGCCGACGCCAACGACCAGCAAGCCATCAGCGCCGCCACTACGACTGGCCAGTTTAGCGCGCTCGCCAAAATTGCATTATTACCGCTCTTCACCCTCGGCTGCTATCTGGCGCTCCTATTTTATTTCAAATCCAAAGGCGGTTATCGGCCAGTGGTCATGAAGTAGACCTGTGGAGACTCCCAGCAGTCAGACTCAGGTTGGAAAATAATCTAATACGTTCATAGATAGGCTCGACCTCCAGAATTGGCCGCGCATCGAAGCGATAATCCCTCGCCGTCGCGCTTGCGCTCTTAATTGCGCAGGAGACGACGTGAGGAGGCTCTGGCTAGACTAAACCGTCATGGAATGGCATCCACTATTTAAATTACCTTGCGTCGGTTGCGCCTCCGCCGGAATATTTCTCGACGCCGAATCCGGAATAGGCGCCTTATGACCATCCCGCATGCTCTTCGATGTTTCGTCGCCGCCCTGTTCGCCTCCATCGCTTCCGCCTGGGCCGCTGACCTGCCGGCGCCCACGAACAATCCGCCGCCGGTCGTCGCGGTCGTGGATGCCTCGTCATTACACGGCAAAGTCATGTGCGGCTATCAAGGCTGGTTTCGTTGCCCGGGTGATGATGCTCATCTTGGCTGGATCCATTGGAGCCGTGACCCCCAGCGCATTGCGCCGGCGCTGCTGACATTCGAAATGTGGCCCGACATGACCGCCTGCTCGCCCTCCGAGCGTTATCCGGCGCCGGGATTTACCTGCCCCGACGGCAAACCGGCCACGCTGTTCAGTTCCGCCAATGCCCGGACTGTCCTTCGCCATTTTGAATGGATGCGCGACTACGGCATTGATGGCGCATGGCTCCAACATTTCCTCGTGGATTTGCCCGGCGGACCGATTTCAAGTCGGTATCTATCCCGCTTACAGGTCCTTAATAATGTCCGGGTCGCCGCCCGCCAGACCGGCCGGGTCTGGGCGCTTTCCTATGATATTGCCGGCATGTCCCAGGACAAAATTTTTGAGGTCCTGACCAATGATTGGAAACACATGGTGGACGAGAAAGTCACCGATGATTCACGTTATTTGCATCAGGGCGGCAAGCCCGTCGTGCAGATTTGGGGATTCTATTATGACGATCCTCATAACCCGATGTCCGCCGAACTGGCTGAAAGCCTGATTGATTTTTTCAAAACTCCTGGCCCTTATTCGGCCTTCCTGGTTGGCGGTGGTGACTGGGGCTGGCGGCGCAATCCCGATCCCGCCTGGCGGAAATTTTACGGGCGTCTTGGCGCGTATTGTCCGTGGAACGTTGGAAATTATGTGACCGATCCGCTCGGGGTGAAACACGCTGCCACCTATTATTGGGCCAAAGACAAACAGGAATGCGAACGGCGGGGCATGCTCTGGATACCGGTCGTCTATCCCGGCTTCAGTTGGGACAATTTGCAGCGGCTGAAACCAGGCACGAGTTTGATCCCGCGTCGCGGCGGCGAGTTCCTGTGGGAACAGTTCCATGTCCTTTCCGAGATGGGAGTGGATACGGTCTATGTCGCCATGTTTGACGAAGTGGACGAAGGCACCGCCATCTTTAAGGTCACCAGTTCGCCGCCCACCGAGGCCCATTTTGTCGGCTACGACGGCCTGCCCAGCGATTGGTATCTGCGCCTGGTCGGCGAAGCCGCCCGCCGGCTAAAAGCGAAACAGCCCATCCCGGATCAAATACCTGATTTTTAATCAAAATTGGCGGGGACGTTGCGCTGTCGGGGCTTGCGGATACGCGTAGAACGATGATTTGGCCAATCATCGTTGGTATATTCGGATCTGGACCAGTTGATGTGGGACATTACTTCTAAAATTCACACGTGGCCTTCCGGCGACCTGTTTGGTTGATAAAAGTAAGTTGAAGTCAAAAAGGTGTTACAAACGTTACATGGTTGATTACCAACGTGTTAGTGCGTTACATGCGCGTTACAAATCAGGTCGGGCGTGTTACATTGTCATAAGTCGTTTGTATTGAACGACTTGTCGTGTTACGTTAACAATAACGGTGGCTGCCTGGAGCTTTGAGAGGGATACCGTGATGTGCCGCCAACCCCCATCCCCCAGCAAAGTGTGAATGAGTAAACGAACGCCAAAAACTCGCCATTTTGTTGAGAAACAACCCAAAAATCCAGTAAACGAAATTGGTAAACGAACGGGACAACTCGGTAAACGAAGAAGTTGAGGCGATGAGTGGAATGGGCGGACGCAAAATGGCAGGGACATCGCGCTGTTCCGCATTGCGGGATTCCCGCCCGTAACCGGTCGCGCCCTGGCGATCTCGCGAAGGCGGGAGCGGGCGGAAAGAATTGTCCATTCGGGAACAGGTTTGCGTAATCCCGAAGCCTCGGGACTGAACGCGGCTCGGAAATCGTCCCGACCGGTCGAAATCCCTGCCAGGAACAGTGCCAAGATGCGCCCAATTTAGACCGCATAATCACGTCGGCGCACGTTTTATTCAAAAAAATTGTCCCGTACGGCGGACGGGCGCACACTTACCACCAAATGCAGCCTCAAAATGATGGCGCGCTGCTGCGCCGTTATGCCGAACATCTTTCGGATGAAGCTTTTGCGGCCCTGGTCGCCAGGCACGTCAATCTCGTTTACTCGGTGGCTTTGCGGAGCGTCGGCAACTCACACCAGGCGGAAGAAGTTACCCAGGCCGTTTTCATCATCCTGGCGAAAAAAGCGCGGCAATTGCGCCATGACAAGGCGTTGTCGAGCTGGCTGTTTCAAACCACCCGGTTGACCGCGAATAATTTTCTCAGAAGCGAAACCCGGCGGCATCGCCGCGAACAGGAGGCTTATATGCAATCAACGCTGAACCAACCCGGCAGCGACCATGCATGGCCGCAAATCGCAGATCTGCTGGACACCGCCGTGGCCGCGCTCAGGGAAAAAGACCGGCGCGCCATCGTGCTCCGTTTCTATGAAGGGAGGAATTTGCGTGAGATCGGCGCCGTCCTGGGAGCCAGCGAGGAGGGCGCCAAAAAGCGCGTGGCGCGGGCATTGGAAAAATTACAAAGTTTTTTTTCCAAACACGGCGTGCATTCCACCACAGCATTGATTGCCGGCGCGATTTCAGCCAATTCGGTCCACCCCGCGCCATCGGCCCTGGCCATTTCCGTAACCGCGGCGGCCACGGCCAAATGCGCGGCGGCTTCCGCTTCCACCCTCATCCTTGTGAAAGGAGCATTAAAACTTATGACCTGGACAAAAATCAAAACGGCGTTCATCACGGGCGCGGTCCTGTTGCTGGCCGCCGGCGCCGCCACGATCGTGATCACAGAAACTCAGAAGCAAAGACATGAACCGCGGCGGCGGCAACTTTTAAACCGAATCGGGCCGGTCATAAAAGTCTCGCCGAACGGCTCCGTGAGCGTGCTCTCCGGCCGAAAATTGGATCAGATGATTCAACCAGGCCAGTCCCACGGCATGCCCGCAAATGGAAAAGCCAAATGGGAAAACGCCTTGCGGCGCAGTCAAGCGATTTGGGCCGACCGGCAATTTCTCGAAGTAACTAATGATGGAGCACTGCGCAATGCCATAAACGCCCTTACCGGACAACTGCCTCTTGACTCAGATGCCATCGTGGCCGCGAATGAATCCTGTTACAGACTGCTGGTGGCCTACAGCTCCGGTGATTGGGATGCATTTAAGTCTGTTATGATCCCATCGCTGAGCATCCCTGACGCGCAATCAAGAAAGACCTGGTTAGACCAATATCATACAAGATGGAACGCCACTTTTCGCAGGGGCGGATTGTTCAATGAATGCTCATTTACGGTCGATCCACTCACCGTCCTTGATATTCCGATGGATCAAATTCCGAATCTTCATTTCCCCACTTTTACCGCAGCAACAAATGATAATTGCATAACACTTACTCAATTGCTTAATCCCAACCGCGCTGACCTTAAGAAAATGGATAAGGCGAAGGTATTAAGATTTTGCTTTTTTGGCAGGGCTGGAAGTCGGGTGAACCTGTACACGACAATATTTGTGTGGAACGATCAGGATTCTGTGTGGTCACCCTGGCTAATGAGAATTGCAGATGCATCAGTAGGTCAGCCACGGCTCAATCTGGACGCTTTTTGAAGGCCGAATTTTCGCCATCCTGGTATTGCACTAAATTGTCGGTTGCTCAGGGCAGACGCATCTAAATTGGCGAAATTTCCCATTAACACCGTGGCTTTAGCCCGGTGTCAGGCCAGAGTCGAGTGGAAGAAGCCGTTTTAACGGCTTATTGGCATCGCAAAAGCCGTTAAAACGGCTGCGGACTTCTTGACATGGCTCGTCCACCGGGCTAAAGCCGCGGTGTTAATGAAAGCAGATCGGAAAACATTGAAATTTAGATGCGTCTGCCCCGGTCGGTTGCTCCACCCCTTGACAAATCGCCCATTTGATTCGATTTTTTGGAGTGATGGCCTCACGCCAAGGACGCAACGGACGCAACGTATTTCACACCAATTGGCTTTTGAAAATACTTCACCAAATAGTTGCCGAAACCAGCGGCGAAGATTTTGCCTTCGCGTCTGCTCTTTGCGGCCTTGGCGGCCTTGGCGTGAGAAAGTCCATTGCATGGTTACGGTGAAAGGAGAGTTGGAAAAATGAATGCGTTAAAATATCTCGCGCCCGCCTTGGTGCTGGCAGTCCTTTCGGGCTGCGCAAGCTATCCGATTTCAAAGGACCTTCGCCAACAGGCGCAAGTCATCACCATACCCCAGGTCAAGGCCAATCCCGCCGGCACGCGGGGAAACATCGTCATCTGGGGCGGGCGAATCATTAATGTCGTCAACAGCACCCATGGCAGTGCGATCTACATCGTCTGTTTGCCTTTGCGTTCAAATGAAAAGCCGGTCGCCTATGGGCCCAGTCCCGGACGTTTCATCGCCAGCAGCGCGGAATTTCTGGACCCCGAAGCGTTCCCGCGCCACGATCTCATTACCGTGGCCGGCCAATTGGACGGCGTTCAGACCGAAACCCTCGGAAATGTTCCCTACCCCTATCCGGTGCTGAACATAAAAGAACTCCGTGTTTGGCCGATGGAACAGCCTGAATATCCCCCCTACGGCTACTATGGCCCGGACTGGGACTGGGGCTGGGGGCCTTACTGGTGGTGGTGGGGCGGGCCGTATTATTACGGAGGCTATTACGGCGGTTACCACGGCTATTATGGTGGGTACCATGGAGGATATAGAGGACACGAACGGTAGCTCTCGCCCAGTGCGACTCTTCGCTGCGCCTTCGCGAAGCGACGGCGGGTGCTGAAAGCCAATTACAGCAGGGATGGCTCTGACAGTTACAATCTTTCTGATTGTACAAGTTTTACCACAGTGCTGCGGCTGGTGCTATTGCACACAGCCGCGCTCCGGGCAGAAAGCGCGCGGCCGATTCTGACCGAGCTTGGAGCGCGACTGTGTCCCATCTGCGGGACCCGTCGCAGCGCGCCCACCGCCAATCGCCCTGACCATCTTCCATCTTCCATCCTCTATCTTCTCTTGTTGCGGCTCCGTGCCTCCGTGGTAAAAAATTTTACTTCTTTGACGGCGCCGGATGGGCAGTAAGGTCGCCCACAGCCGCGGCCAGTTGCGCATCGCCGGATTCATTAGCCGGCAATGAGGAAGCTTCGAACGCAGGATAAAGATAAGTCCAGATCGCCTTCATCTCGCCACTGAAATTTCCCGTGTCGGCGGTGATGGCGATGACCGCGTCCTTGTCGGGAACGACGACGCAGAGCTGGCCGTGCGCGCCGTCGCCGCGAAACGCGTTGTGGGTGCAACGCCAGAACTGAAAGCCGTAGCCCTGGCACCAATCAATGCCAATTTTGGAATGGTTCTCCCCGTCGTTCCGAATTTGCATCTTCGTTGCCTCTTCAACCCATTTTTTGGGGATGAGCTGGTGGCCGTTCCACTTGCCTTTTTGCAGGTAAAGCTGGCCAAATTTGGCGATGTCTTCGGTGCAGAGATAAAGACCATAGCCGCCGAAGGAGTAACCTTCCTGGCTCGCATCCCATTGAGGGTCTTTGATTCCCAACGGCTCAAACAGGCGGGGCTTGAGGAAATCGAGACTGGTCTGCCCGGTGACTTTGGTGACGATGGCAGAGAGCGTGTACGCGCCCACGGTGTTGTATAGGAAATGCGTGCCGGGTTTATAGACAAAGGGGTGGGCAAGGAATGCTCTTACCGTCGGCTCGCCGTTGGTTCCCCGCGGCGCCTCGGTTGCCTGGCCGCAGCTCATGGTGAGCAGATCGCGAACGGTCACAGCTTTAAGATTGTCCGAAGGATCCGGCGGCGCTTCGTCAGGAAAGAACTTCAGGATATGATCGTTCAGCTTCAATTTACCCTCGGCGATGGCCAATCCGACGGCGGTCGAGTTAAAACTTTTGCTCAGCGACCATAAGACGTGGGGTTTGTTCGGCGCTTCGGGTTTCCACCAGCCGTCGGCAATGACATGACCGTGCCGCACGAGCATGAAACTGTGCAGCGTGTTGATTTTATCGGCCGCCTGGACAAATTGCAGGATCGCCTCCGAAGAAATGCCCTGAGACTCCGGTGTGCTGCGCGGAAGCGGCGTGCCCGCATATTCTGAATCGTTTGTCTCCGTCCCGGTGATTGGTGTGGAAATGCCGCCTTGAATTTCCTGCCTGGCCAACAATCTGCCCGGAACCGCCGCGGCCATGCCAATTGCCAATGTCAGAAAAAATAACTTTGTGCGTTGGTATTTTTGGATTTGCACGGGCAGAAATCTATGCGGTCAAAGCACGCAAAGGCAATTCTAAATTAAATCGGCATTGTCCATCGGGCGTGTCCACGCATTGTTCTTAGTTTGGCAGGGACGCCGCAGCGATGTCCCCGCCCGTAACTTGTCGCGCCGTAGCGATCTCGCGAAGGCGGAAGCGGGCGGAAGGAATCTTTCGTTCGGGAAAAGAATTGCGTAACAATTGCGCCGCTGGACGCGGTCCCGATACATCGGGACAGCGCGCCGTCCCTACCACCGTTCGGTCATTCAAATGAGGCCGCTTTGACTTTCGCTCTCGCATCCAGTTCAGCGCGGATTTGGCGGGCCCGGGCACGGCTGATGGGATACGCAAGGACGATGAAAAACCCGATCAGGAAACCCATCGGCTGGCTCAACAGCAACGCTTTCAGCCAGAAGGCGATGGTTTCCGCTTTTTGAATGGGCACAGCGGGATCAAACTTTGAAGCCGTGAGCAAAAATCCCTGCAGGAGCATCGCCACACTCATGGCAATCTTGTCCGAAGTGACGAAGATGGCGCTGTAGAACGCCTGGCGTTGATGGCCGGAAATCAATTCATCGGCGTCGCAGACATCGGCCACCATCGAGTTTAGAATCAACGGCAGGCAGTTGCAAAAAACGCCGATGCCCGCGGCAGTCACAAAGATCGGCCATGCCCGGCTGATCACCGCCGGCATACCCGACTCCTGCCGCAGCCAGGCGCCGACCGCGGCGATCCAGCCCGAGTTATGCGGCTGGAACGTAAACCAAACCGAGGCATAAACCAGGGCGCCGATCGCCAGAAGTGAAAGCACAGCCGGCTTTTTTCCAATTCGGTCAGTCGTCCATACGATGGGCGCAAGCGCGATGAAGGTGGCCACATTAATGACATTGCAAAACACGCCCCACAAACCGGCGCCCGTTTGTTTATCGCCGGGAGCCACGCTGTAGATGAGCAGGTAGATGAAAAAAATCCCCGTGGAAACCATCCCAAACTTCAGAAAAAAATTGCCGGCCACCAGCGGCCAAAACGCCCGATTTTTAAGCGTAAATCGGACCGCGGCACGAAATGAGATTTTCGACTCGTCTTCCGGCGCCCGGGGATCTTCCCGGCAACCGAAGACGGGAGCAAAGGCAGACAGCAAAATGGCCGCCGCCATCAGGATGCCCACGTAGCGAATGCCGTAAAGGCCGGTGGCTTTCTCCGCGGACACGCCGCCCAGCACAATGTCCAGCTTGACGCACAGCCAGGGCAGCCAGGGCGTAAGAAAGCCACACGCCGCATAAGCATATTGGCGCCATTTGAACAGGTGAGTGCGCTCATTATAATCCGTCGTCAACCCATATCCCATGCCCGTGTAGGGGATGGTGAATAACGAGTAGCCGAAGGTGAACAACAACGCCACCATGGTGGCCACAAAAGCGTTCGCCCCGGTTGTCCCCAGCGCCCGGGGAACATGCCACATGACGGCCGAAATCAGCGCGGAAATCAACGCGCCGGCCAGCATCCATGGACGCCGCCGGCCCAGACGCGAACGAGTGTTATCCGATAAATGGCCGATCAGCGGGTCAATAAAAATGTCGGCCAGACGCGGAATGCTGCGGGCCAGGCCAATGACGCGAGCGTCAATACCCATGGCCATATTGTAAATGGGGTCAATCAAGCCATTGACGCCGCCGTAGATCATGCAGTCGGCAAAACCGCCCATGCCCCAGCAAAATCGCTTGCGCACCGCAAGCCGGGGCTGAAGTTCCGGCCCGGCGGTGGCGGCCGTATCGGAAGGCAGGGGCGCAGATCTCATTTCTTCAGAAGGCGGTGTCTTTTACCCAAACCACGCCTGATTGCCATGCATCCGCGAATCAACGGCACGCGAACATTGTCCCCGGCAAATGTTCGAGTCAATTCCATAGCCCTATTTCTTCATATCTTCGGCCGTCTCGATCTCCACTCCGCCCACCAGGCGCCTCGCCTGGACCATCATTTCGGCGCGAATTGTGTATTCCGATGGGAGCAACACTTTCTCCGACGGGCCGATGGTGGAAACATCCCGGGATTTTTTGATCAGCATGGCCGCGACGACGGCAGTTTTTTTTTGGCCGGTGGCGCCCTTCTTTTGCAGGCGCGCCGATTTCTTCAGGATTAAATCCTGTTGGCGCGATAAAATGGTCTTGAGGGTCGTCACTGGATTGGAGGTCAATCTACCACGATCTATCCCGCCGACAAGCAACTCCGCTTTGAGCAGGTTCTCAAAACAATAACTATAATTGAACGGATGAACGATATGCGGCGCGTTGGGAAGCGTGGGCGGCCATTGGCCGTCGGAATTGTATGAATTGGTCAGGTGCAGCCAGGCCTGAATGCGCCGGGCCGCCGGGAGCCGGCGCCGAAGCAGTTTCGCGCGGACCAATTCCTGCCATGGCCGCAACAGGCGCGCCATCGGGGTCTCCGCCCAGGTTGAAGCATGACCGCCGTGCCACGCGGAATTATCATCAAAATAAATCCGTTCCGGCAACGGCGGCAGGCGGCAGGCGTCGTCGAAGGTGCAGAACGACCCCGCTTTTTTGCACGCCGTGATCAGGTCAATCAGTTTGCGCCGCGATTCCGGCGTCGGTTCAAAGGTGTTATCCGGTTTATTTTCGTATTTGAGCCGGAACCAGCCGTTCGTGCCCACGTATTCCGCGTCATCCGCAAAAATAATCAACGCGCCTTCGGTCTCGCCTTTGGGCTGTTCGGAATATTTCTTGATCAAGGCGAGGTACTTGTCGAGCGTGTATCCTTTCATCCCCATAAAGTAACGAACGCCAAATTGCGCGATGCGGTCGGAACGGAGAAACATTCGCAGCCGGTTCGGGCCAAGGCCCTGGACCCGGCTAAACGGAAAATGCAGCGCGCGCTCCGTGCCGGGCAAATCAAAGGCAAAACCAAAATGATAAAACGCGGATTTTTTTGGTTTTTCCTTCGAATAAATTTCCGGCCGCTGCGGCCGTCCGTCCGGGCGGCGGGAGCGGCTGTAGGCCTCGAAGTCGCCGATCATGTTCGCGTATCCGCATTCGACGGCCTGTTCCGGCACATAGGATCGCCAACCGCATTCCGGATTCCAGAAGCTGCGCGGCACAAAGCCCAGGCGTTCCCGGTAAATCGCATTGCTGAACCGGATGGACCAGAGGCCGTCCTCCTTCGGAAAATTCGCCAGCATGGGATGAGCATACGGCGACCCCATGAACTCACAACTGCGGCGGGCGCAGGCCCGCTTTAACTTTTTCAGAACGTCGGGACAGCGTTTGGCAATCTCCTCGAGGGTGTAACCGGAAGCCTCAAAGACGAACTTAACCTCCGGAAATTTTTCGGCCAATACATCCAGGGTCATCTCGTAGCTGTTGCGGATGACAAATTCGTATCGGTCCGGCGTCAAATAGGCGTAATTCAGGTTCGCATGAAATATCATGACATATTTCATGCCTCGATCCCCCGTTTAAAACGGCAGCCGGAATAGTGATTCAAGCGTATTTGGCTCCGGGTGCGTTGCCCCGGGATTATGAATGAGACCGAAGCCGGTTCATTGCGCCGATAACAGATAAAATTGCTGGGCACTTGGAGCATTGGTGACATTCAACCCGGAGAAAGTTCCGTTGACGCCAAAGTTGCCGCTGGCCACGACCGTCCACTGGCTGAGCGGCAGGGCCACATTGGTGCTCGTCAAAAGTTCGTAAGGTCCGCCCGGCGCGCCATTGGTGCCGCTGAATGAAAGAATGCCGCTGAGTGCCTGGCTGAAGTTGACCGCCGCGATGGCCGGCGGCGGTAACATAGCGGTCACACTCACCGATCCGTTCACCCCAAGTTGGCTGGTATTCCAGGTATAATAGTCAGGCAATACAATACTGTTAAATGAAGTGGCATTGAAACCGCCCGTTGCCGAAAATAGCGTGAACGTATCACCGGCCTGCAAACGGCTTCCCGTGTTGGTCACGACCAACGTGCCGCCGTAGGAGATGCTGGACGACGAGGTTATTCCGTCGCTGTTCGGAGCGCTGGCGCGATTGAGTTCCATGACCGTCGTTCCACCCAGGGTGACGGCGCCGCTGACATTGATTGTGCCGGTCGTTCCGCCGACCCTGCGGCCCGTCGGAGCGACGGTCACCGCGCTGTTTCCAGCGTCCAGATCACCCAGAATTGTCCCTGAACCCACCAGATTTTGACCGAAGTTATAAGGCCCAGTCCCTGGAGACGGCTGGTTTTGCAGATGCAGGGTGCTATCGCCCTGGCCGGTCACGTCTATGGTTCCACCGGCTAGAACAATGTTGGAAGAATCCAGTAAAGCTCCGTCGGTTAACGCGAGCGTCGCCGTATTGGAGACCGTTGTATCACCCGTATAGGATTGACTGGCGGTAAAGACCGCCTTGCCCGGACCAATCAAAGTGATGTACGGGATATTCGCATAAGCGCCGACGCTGTCGCCGCCCTGCGTGTCCGCCCATGACCCGGAAACGGTCAGCGTCACCCCGTTGTTAATGGTGATCGGCAGGATCGTCGTGGACATCGTCATGTTTTGCGCGCTAATGGTTGAATTCGCAGTAACCAGAATGGATCCCGGGCTCCAGAAGAAGGTTCCGTAGGCGTCGCCGACGTCCGACCCGGAATCGAGCACGCCGCCGTTCAGGGTAAGCTTGTTGATGCCCACGTGCCCGGAGCTTCCGTTGCAGGTCAAAAGACCGGTCGCGTCAATTATTGTAGGCTGGATGGTAACCCCACTGCCGCCCGAACCCAGGGAATTGACGGCCAGGCAATCCACGGTGCCGTTATTTTCAATAGTCAGCATCGAACTAAGCCCCAGCGTGGAGGCGGCATCCAGCGTCAATGTTCCATTCGTCACCAAAGTTGTTCCGGTAAAGGTCGCCGCCGAAGTAAGATAAAGGTTACCCGGCCCGATAAGTTCAAACGATCCGGAGCCGGCAAACGCAACCGTCGAAATGAGGGTGCCCGAACGGTCCCAGATAACGGCGCCGCCGGAAGGTATGGTTGTGGTCGAGGGAAAATTCAGAAGACCGCTGCTGCCGCCGTCATCAACTTGTATGTCGCCGCCAGTCCAGGAAAAGTTTGTCACCGTGTCGGATCCCAGCAACATCAGGGTGCCGCCGGTCAGGTCAAGCGCGCCGATGCCGTCGCCACCAGGCAACACGAGCGTGCCGCCGGCCTGGTTCAGCGTGAACAGGCTGTTGCCGGAGGTCGTCAAAGCGGCCGAACCGGGGCCTTCCATATAGACGACATTGGTCAGGATCAATGCGCTGCCGGTGAAGGTATAGTTGCTTGAACTGCTGATAACAGTTGCCGCCGGGCTGACACCCGCGCCCACCGTGACAGTGAAATTCGAAGCGGTATTGCCGAAGAGAACCGTGTCACCATTCGTGAAGCCGACGGAGCCACCTCCGCTCTGCCAGACCAATTCTCCATTCAGGTCCCACGTGCTGGCCGGAGAACCCGCCCAGGCAAGCGCCGTATAATCTGTGACCACCAAATCAATCGCATTTCCAGTATTCAGGAGATAACCCTGCAAGCCGGGCGACGGAGCGAGCGCAAATGAACCGGCGCCACTTAAAGGTCCATTGTAACTGATCAGGACATTGGTGCTGGGCACCGGCTGCGGAAGAATGACCCCGGAAACATTCACGGTGCAGGTGCTGTTATTGGTCAGGCCGCCGGAGCCGGTAACCGCATATTGGCCCAACGGCGCGCCCAGATTGCCGACAAAGTTGAGACTGGTGGCATCGCCCGGCGCCAGCCCCAGGGTCAGCGATCCCATGGACAGCGCGGTCCCCGCCTGGAAGGCGTCGAGATTTCCGCCGTTGGTCACCAGCACCGGCCCGGCGATATTTCCGTAAGCGCCAAAAGTATTGCTTCCCACCAAAACCGAAGCAGTTCCGTAGAGGCCGGACACGAGCAAGGCGCCGTCATTAATGACCGTCGGCCCGGTGTAATTGTTATTAGTACCCGCGAGAGTAAGGGTGCCCGCGCCATTTTTAGTGAGCCCGCCGCCGCCGCCGCCGTTCTGCAAACTTGAATTCATCGTGATATTAAAGTTACTGGAATCAATGATAGCGCCGCCGCCCAGCACGTCGGCGTTAAATCCAGCCGACATAAAAGCCGCGCTGCCCTGGTAGGCCAATAAGTAGCCGCCGTTAAAATTGAAGTTTGCCAGGGTATTGGTGGTGGTGAGGGTTTTGGTAATGCTCCCGGCCAGCATCAATCCGCCATTGAGGTTGAACGTGCCAATCGTATTATTTCCCGCGCAAAATTTGACGGCGGCGCTCCCGCTCTGGCTCAGTGTCCCGTTGTTGAGGTTGAACGTGCCGCGAGCCACCGTGTTGCTGCCCGCCACTCCGATCGCCGGCACGGGCACACCGTTGGCGGCCCCGGCGTTGCCGAGAGTCATGGAATTGCCCGCCAGCGACAGGGTGCCGGCGTTGATGTTGACCGTTCCCTGGCCGGCATTCGTCGCGCCGCTAAAAACACCATTGCCAATCGGAAGGCTTCCGCTGCAAGTCAACGTCCCCCCGTAAAGATTGATGATGCCAACGCTCCCGAACCGCCCGACATTGATTCCGCTGCCGGTGACATTGACATTGGTGTACACGTTAAAAATTCCGGTGCAGGTGCTGATGGCATCGGGAGCCGACCAGCCTACACCCAGGTAACTGCTGCATCGGAAGTGTCCGCCACTGATGTAATTCAGCGTTACCACGGAGTATTCGCTCGCGCCCACGTCCGCGATGTGCACTTGAGAGGGCACGGGACTCGCCTGGCCTGCAACCGTAAGCGTGTTAGTTCCGTTGCCAAGGAAATAGGCGGTGGAACTGGCGGTGGCGCCGCTATTCACCCAGAGATTGAGAGTGCCATTGAGGGAGGAACTCCACTCCGGCGAGTTGGTCCAATCATAGGCGGTGGCCCCGGTGCCGATTGTGGCGGGAGATCCCCAATAGACATTTTGTGCCCGGGCTGCCGGACACGCCAGCATCGCGCCCATCACCGCAGCCGTTGAAAGAAAGCCGATGATCTTCTGTTTACGAGCCGGTGTTCCCGGCTCCCGGCCCGGCGCGCTTCTTTTCCCGCCCCCATAAGGCCCGGATAAGACCGGTGCCGATGCGCGCAAAATTTCCGTGAAGGCTGAGTGGTTGGGTTTGGTTGTTTTCATGATAACTGGGCGGTTTGGCGAATGTTTTAGTTTATCCAGTTGTAAAATTTCTATCTTAAGCAAGCGACGCCATTCTAGCTGTGTTAAAAAATTATTTCGTTATTGTTTTTGTTATTTTAGTTTATTTTTTTCCGCATGAGGAAGCAGGTCTTAAGGATAGACTCTAAGACCCTCTGACGCGGCAATAGACCGGAATCAAAGTGTCGTTTGGCTTCGGACGGCTCGCACCGAGCGTCCGGAATCGTTGAACAAAGGAATCGCCCGGCGCATGAGTTTCTCCCGCCGGATCAATGCCGGATAGCCGTCTTGCGAGAATGGCCGCCGTTGGATTGGTCGCGACCCGGTTGGCCAGCCGGACCTGGCAAACCCGGATGATCCCGCGCCCAAAATGTTTTTCCACGGCGGCCGGCGCGGCCTTCCACTCCGTCGCCCAGGAACCGGTGCCGCTTTGCAATATCGGAATCCAACCGGCCGGGGCGTCATCGAGAACGGTCGCCAGCAATGGCGTCGGATATCCCGCCGCCTCGTCGTGCCAAAACCAACAATCATAAGGATGAAAATCCGCCACGAGCGGATGACCCGTGCCGCAATCCGCAAAATGCCGGGGCCCCATTCCGGCCGCAATCACCGAAAGCTCGCCGCCGGGAAGAGAATGTTTGCCGGCCGGCAAATCCAAAAACAACGCGGTTGCGCCTGCCTTGATCGCCGCCTCAATCTCAGGTCGGCGCCTCGCAAAGGCCCTCGGGTCATCTGCCAAAATGGCGTCCGTGCCGCGCAAGCTTCCGGCGAAAACGCAGGCCAGCCCCAGTTCTTTGGCAAGCGCCGCCGCCGAACCCGTCCGTTTGCCAATAATAAACGCGCGTTTGTCCGGTGCCCCGGGCAGTCGGGGAAAGATCTCGATCTCCTGTGACGTGTCGAAAAGTATTTTTCCGGATTGGTCAGCCAGTCCCAGGCGGATGACGGCCTCGGTGCGACGATCCAGTCGCGGCAGGGGAAACCTCACCCGCCCTTGCGGTTGTGATGAACAGCGGGGAATTTTGGCGTTGGCGCTTCCGGATTGCCGGACCTGGCCGCCAATTTCGAGCTGATAACGTATTTGCGCGCCTTCTGGGATCTCGTGAGTATCATTGCAAATCCATGCCTCCATCTCGACGGTCTCCCCGGCATAATAATGGCGGCGGTCCGTGCGCAATGAAACCATCAACGGTGTCAACGCCCGGCGATACGCAAAAAAAGCCTTTTTGGGAATGCGGCGCACATCCATGATCGCCTTCATCCAGCCGCAGGGCCATGCGTCAATAAAGAGATGAATGGCGAAAGTGTTCATGCGCCGGTCGCGGCGAAACGCCTCCGTCATCATGCGGGTAACCACGGCTTGATGTCGTTGGCTGGCCTCGATCCACGCTTCCGGGGTTGCCTGGGCCGGGAACCATAGGTACTGGAATCGGTCCGTCTGGGAACCGATCAGTTTATTCGGACGCCAGGGAACAATGGGTTGTTCATTCATCGGCGGAAGCCAGCCCGCCGGATAATTCTCCCGCATCACGTCCAGGCTATCGAGCCCCTCGGCCCCAAATTCTCCACACCCATAGTGCCATCCGGATTTGATGGGAAGCCAGTAGCCGCGATTCAGGCGGCCCAAATCAATGCCGTGGCCGACATACCAGCCGCAATAGCAATGATTGTCCGGCACGCCAAATGTCGTTGGCGGATCGTAATCCCCTTCCACACATTTGATGACGCGGTCCGGGTTGCTTAGACGCACAATCCGGGTGCCGATCTCAAAAAACTCCTCCAAATCAGAACGCGATAGATTCCGATGCGGGCGGCTTTGGCCGTTGGGAAAAGGCTCGTTGATGAAGCTAATCAAAATGTTGCAGGCGTGCGAACGAACCAGCCGCTCCATTTCCTCCGCCTGCCGAATCGCTTCGCAGAGCTGATTGCGTCGCAGGCAGCCGAACAAGGGCAGGTCCGTCTGGGTCATCAGTCCAAGCCGGTCGCAATATTCATAGACTTCCCGCTGCACCGGCCGCTGGGTCAAACGCAGGAAATTAATATTGCACAACTTGGCCAGAAGGATGTCATCAATGAGCTGCCGCCAGTCTTTGCGGAATACGCACCTCTGCTCATGGCCCATCGTATTGGCCCCGCGCAGGCGGATTTCACGGTCGTTGAGATAGAATTTGCCGCGCGGCGTCGAATGGCCGTCCTGCCGGAACGTTCTCATGCCGAACTGCCGCCGCCGCGCATCGCAAATCTCGTTGCGTTCGTTCCGCAGCCTTACTTGTAATTGATAAAGCCAGGGAGTCGCCGGCTCCCACCGGCGCGCCCGTGGAATGGCAAACACCATGCGAAACTGGCTCAAACCCGGACCGGCCGATTTCTGGATGACGGGCGTCAGCTCCTTGTCCACATCACCATGGCCGCGAATGCCGGCGGTGGCCGGACGCACCCGGCGATTGCGGAAAACGACGGCTTTGAAATTTTGGCCAAAGACGGAAAGATCAAAGCTGATTGGCGCATTATTGAAGTCGCAATTGAAAACTTCGATCCAGGCTTCGGCGCTCCCCTGGTCAGGCAGCGGGCGCACAAAGATGTCCCCGATAAACAAACGCGATCGCGCTTCAATCCGAACGCCCTGGCAAATCCCCATTCCCGGCGGGCAGTGATGCCAGCCCAATTCGGGATCATCATAACCAAGGCCGGTGGCGGCGTAGATTTTATCACCGTCCAATGTTTGGTCGCCGCGGTTATCAATGCTTCCCATGCAGACATGGTCATTTTCAACTTTTATCAGCAGATGATTGATGCCGGGCCGCGCTTGCGCCGTGAAATCAAATTCAAAGGGCGCAAAGAATCCTTCGTGAGACCCCAGAAAAGCGCCGTTGATAAAGACATGCGCTTTATAATCCACGCCGTCAAAGACAACGAACAGCGACCCTTTGGCAAGCATCTCCGCGGTTAATTCAAAGCTGGTCCGGTAATAGGTCACGGCGCGGCCCAGGGGCGGGCCATAGTGCGGTATCCTCACGCGAGACCATTGGCCGGCGCCTGCCAGGATGGACAATAAACTCCTGCGATCATCATCCGTTTCCTCGCGCCAGTCGAATTCTTCCAGGGAAAGGAGAATCCGGGACGATGGCATTGGCTCGGCCAGATCGGCAAGAAATCTGTCCATGCGGCGCCGGAGTTGAGCCAGTTCCCGGCTGACTTTGCCGGGTTCCTCCAATTTCTTTGGCGGCCTGAAGGCGCTGGCGCCCGTGCTCTTGTCCAGGGGCAAAATCCGTCGGGGCGCCGGCAGCGGACCCGGCGCCACCAGGTCTCGCCCGCTCGCTTCAAATCTCTGCGTGGCGGCCCAGGAAAATATGTCGTTCGCTTGTATCACCAGTTCGCTGACCGAAAAGTTGTTTTCGCCGGGTTGCTAATAACACGTTGTATAAACACCATAGGACCTCCAATTGATCTGAACGGTCGGGACCTCTTCCGCGTGACCATCCCCATACGCCCGGCTAACGCTGCGCGGGCCCAAACCCCCGCCCCTCGTGCTGCCCACTGCCAGCAGCGGGTGTCCGCCCTGAAATTGGCCCAGATCGGCCATGTTCTCATCAAACAGATGCGCTCCCACCGACGCATTATTAATCATGTCGGTGATGATGGGATTGGCGTTAACGCAGGTATCCGTCAGCTTCGCCGCCCAAGGGACATTGTTGATCGGATTGGACAAGGTGATGGAGGCCGTAACGTACAGGCTGGCTTTGCCGCTGCGGGGAACCCACCAGCAGTGTTGCGCCTGGACCATCCCCAGGTCCAGGCTCTGATAATAGGAAAACAAATCGGAGATAGTTATGATCGGTCGGCCGAGGGACTGTTCCGCGAGAGTAAAGGCGGCTTGCCGGACCGGGCAAAACCATTGGGGCACGGTGATTTGGTAGTTCGCCATGGCGAAGAGCATGTTGGTGGAAACATCGTTGGGATCGTCTTCACTGAAAAACCCGCCGCCGGTGTCGGCAATCGCCGGCAACCGTTGCTGGTTGTCATCGGCATATAAAACGGCCGCGGCGCCCCATTGGTGAAAATTCGAGAGGCAACCGGCTTCCTGGGCCCGGAATTTCGCCTTGTCCAAAACCGGAAGCAGGATCGCCGCCAGAATCGCGATGATCGCGATAACCACCAGCAATTCGATCAAGGTAAAACCTTTTCGATAACTCCGGAGACTCGAAATTCGATTCGCGGTCACTTTCATAGCGCTCGGCTTTCCGATTGAAACGTTATCACTTTGGGCGTTCCAGTGTCGTTATGGATTTTGTTATTTTAGTTTGCTTTTTTCTTTACGTCCTTTATCATGGTTCAAACCCGCGATGCAACGACCAGCCGGCAGTCCGCTTTCTGTGAAACCCCTTTTACCGGCCGAGCCGCAGAAGAGCAGCGCGCCTGGCCACTCGCGGCGCAACGTGCTCCTGCTGCTGGGCTCCCACGGCCATGCTTTGCGTTGCGGCATCGCCCGCTACGCGCGCGAGGCCGGCTGGATGCTCGAGAGTTCTTTCGTTACCGTGGGTCTCGTGCCCGTTTGGTGGCGCGGCGACGGCATTCTTGCCCTGATTACCAACCCCAAGGATGCCGCCGCCCAGCGGCATTTTCCTAAAATACCGCTGGTTGATTTTTCCAAAGGCTGGATCGCCGACTCGATGCCCAAACAATTTCGGGCCGCGGGCGAAGGCCGCCCCAGAGTTTTGTACGACAACGTGCAAATCGGCCGGATCGCCGCCGATCATTTTCTGGAACGCGGTTTCAAGCACATTGCCATGCTCAACTACGGGCATTACTGGATGGAAAACGAGCGGCTTCCTTCCTTCTGTCAGACGGTCGAGCGCGCCGGCTCCCAATTCTACGAGCTGGAGTATTACAAATGTTTCGCGCGCTCGGCCCCGCGCACCCTTCGCGACCACCTCAAGGCACACCGCTGGCTGGTTCGCACCCTCCGACAACTGCCCAAACCCCTCGGCCTGGCCGTGGCCTCGGACAGCGTTGCGCTGCTGGTCATGCGCGCGTGTGACGACGCCGGTTTGCGCATCCCCGAAGACGTCGCTGTCCTGGGCTGTCATAACGACCCGCTGATTTGCGATTATGCCCCGGTGCCCTTGTCCAGCGTGGATGATGACCTCGAGGGCCTGGGTTATGAAGGCGCCAAATTGCTGGACGGTTTGATGAATGGCAAACGCGCTCCGGCCGAACCGGTCCTGATCCCGCCCAAGGGAGTGGTCACCCGGATGAGCACCGACATCCTGGCCGTCCCGGACCCGCGGGTCGCGCGCGGCGTGCGCTTTATCTGGGAGCACTATCGTGAAAACATTGGCGCACCGGAGGTGGCCGCGGCGGCCGGCCTCTCGCGCAGCAGCCTGGACCGCGTGTTTTTTAAGTATTTAGGCCGCAGCCCGACGCAGGAGATCCTGAATGTGCGCCTTAACCGCGCAAAAAATCTCCTCGCCGAGACGCGACTCAAGGCCCACGAGGTTGCCGAACAATGCGGCTTTAGCGGCATCGTGCACTTTTCCCAGGCGTTTCAACGCGCCATGGGCGTCCGTCCCAGCGAGTTCCGCCGGCACCATCACTCCTGATCACGGATTCCGGATGCCAACCTCGTTGAGTTGGATCGGTTTAAATCCGGGCAATCTCCTGAAAACTTCTGCGTCAGCTTTTAACCGGTAGTCGCCCCTGGCCGCGCCGACAAATCCCGGATCCGTTGCCGTTGCCCAGTTATTCGTGAACCCGCCCCATTCCGGTTTGCCATTGGTGAATTTCGTACAATCGAAAGCCAGGTTGCGCCAAATGGCATTGGCAGGGATTTCCGGATGGTCCTGCCAATATCGGGCCAGTTGCGGGTACGCCGTGCTGAACGGCGGCTGGCCGGCGTTCACCTGCTCCCACTCCTGATGAAACAAGCGCGGGTACCACGAGGTTTTGGGCGCCCAGGTCTGTCCCCGATTATCAATTTGAAATGCCAGCGGGCTTTCCACGATGATGTTGTCGTGAATCTCATGGTATTTGCCGCCGCCAATCAGGATAGCCGCCGCGCGCCCGGCCCGAACCAATAGATTCCCATAAATCTCCGTCCCGCAGCAACAGTCGTCCAGATAGATTCCAAAGGTTTTGTCCGTTCTTCCAAAACCGATATCGTGGAAATAGTTATTGCGAATGATATCGCCAAACTCCGTCGGATTCCTCCCCATATAGTACGAACCCATGTCGTTTCCCTGCTCCATGACATCGTGGATATCGTTGTCCTCAATGATATGGCTATTGCCGTGCAGCAGGATCGCACAGCCCGGGGCATCGTAGATGAGACAATGGCTAACCTGGTTGCCGACCCCCGCAAGGCTGACCGCCGGGCAATACGTGCGGCTCCAACGGTTAAAACGATGAATCTCGCAATGGGTTACTCGATTGTTGCCGGGAGACAGCGTCGGGCGATCGCCGCCATCCAGCATCACCCCACCCGCGCCGGTATCGCAAATCAAACAATGGTCCACCCGATGATTCCTTCCCGTCGCGTCAATCGTCACCGCCGCCATGCCGGTATTGCGGAACGTGCATCCCGAAAAGCAATCTCCGTCTCCACCCTGCACCGAAACCGCGTCTCCCCGCGAACATTCAATGTCCAGGTTTTCGAAGCGGACATGGGACGCGCCTCTTAACTCCAGCACCGGCGAGGCCAGCGTGGAGAGCATCACCTGCGTTTGCCCGGGCACATAACCCGGCGGCGGCAAAAAATATATCCTGCCCGCCGTTTCATCAATGGCCCATTCGCCGGGCTGTTGGATTTCTTCCAACACGTTGAGCGCGCGCCACGTGTTCCACAGTTTGCCGGATTGAAAACCATAGATGTGCGGTTGCACCGTGGCAAAGATCACATTCGTTCCATCCCATGTGATTGACGCCAATTGAAGGGTGGCGTCGGCATAACCGTTGGCGAACAGGCCGGTAATCCACAATTCCCGGACGTCATGCCAGTAAAGTGGCCGATGGGTTTCGACGACGAACCGGCCCCCTCGATCGGGCTTTTGTTCAAGGGCGGGAACCGAGCCCTCGTCCAGCACCTTGCCCATTGGGCTTGGCGTTTCGCCGGCCTTTGGCCAGGACGCTATCGGCATCACTCGTCCGCCAATCATCAGTTCCATCGGGGCCGGAATCCTCGGCCTTCCGAAACCGCGCGGCCCAATTTGGCCGCAATGGGTGATGCCCAGCGCCGCGAGGTCTATTTCGAGCAATCGTGTGCGGGCGTCAGCCGCCAGAATCCGCTTGAGTATCGCGCCGTCATCCACTTTTTTGATGGAACCCGGCGGCGCCAATATACCTCCAATGATCTGCGCCGTTTCACCCGGTGCCGCCCGCCATACCACCGGCTCGTTTATCGTGCCGCTGTCGCGACCGTCAAATTCAAGCGATTTTTCCTGCCGATAAACGCCGCCGCGCAGGATCACCGTTATCTCTACACGGTTTGTCTCACCACGCGCCGCGTCACGCGCGCGTTCCAGCGTGGCAAACGGCTGGTCTTTACTCCCCGGGTGGGCGTCATTGCCGTCAGGCGCGACATAAAAATTTACCGCGCGCGCCGCCAACGCCGCGCTGAACACAGTCGTCACCAGAATTCGCTTTACAAAAGCATGCGCCATGGCTCGCTCCAGATTAAGGTATTGGTTTCCGCGATTAATCATAAGGGTCCGTTTCCATCCAGAACTTCCCATCCAAAAACGAACGAAACACGAACTCCGCCCAATGTCCACCTTTTAAATTTTTGCCATTTTCAAACCCCGATGTCCTTATCTTTTTTGTTATTTCACTTTGCTTTTTTCTGCAACGGGACACTTGAATCTTCCGCCTGCCATTTTAAGAACAGCGTCAGGATGCACCCTGAATTTTGAATTGACGTGATGAACCTTGAGATATCAAGGTAACTCAATGAAGACCACCGATAATACCCTCGAACAACTGCTCTCATTGCTGCAAAATTCAAAAACCGAAAATAGCCAGGAACTGCTTGCCAAAACGCTGCCGCATTTCGCGGCTATTTTGGCCATTTTGCACGGCGAATTGAAAACCACGAACCGAAGATTGCTCTGGCTGAATGTCGTGGTCATCGTTTTGGCGTTTGTCACCATTGCGCCCAGACTTCTTCAATTGCTCTATTTCGGCATAGCGGCCTGGCAGTAGCCCGCCGATCGCATGCGTTCCTTATTTGATGCCTAGGAGCCGACGTCAGGAGGCTCTGACTGGGATGCGGTCAATTTCACAAACTTCGCAATGATTCACACTGACGATTACCGGCTCTCCACGCCATAACCAGGGCAGACGCATCTAAATTAGCGAAATTTAGATGCGTCTGCCCTGCCAAAACCTGCCCCCCACTTGACATCTCAACGTGAAACAATTATGTTTCACATCGTGAGCAACAACACCGCTACCATTCGTGAATTAAGGACCGATTTCCGCTCGGTGAAGCGGAGGATGGAACAGCATGGCCACGTCGTCGTTACCGACCGCGGTGAACCGGCATACGTCATCAAGCCCCTATTGGCAAAACCAGGAAAAAAGGCGGCTCTGCCGGATTACTACACACGGCTTCTTAAACGGCAGCCAAAACCCTTGTCTCCAGACGCCACTCGCCAGTTTTGGGAAGAGGAGCGCCGATGACGGCGTCATCCGAGGTTTACGTGGATCCAAGCGCGCTGGCACGCCTCTACCTACATCAGGCCGGCTCGAAGGAAATGGCCGCCTGGAGGGCCAAAACCAGTGGCGCGCTGGCGGTGACTCATCATGGACGAACCGAAGTCATAAACGCAATCTGCCGCGCAGCGTTTCTGGGCGAGCTTGACGATGAGGGATTCGCCGAGGCGTTGGCAGATTTTAGGGCGGACTTTCATGCAGGACATCTTCACCAGGCAGACATTCTGTGGCGTGCCGCCCTGAACCGTGCCGCCGGACTGAGCAAAGAATACACCCCAAAACTGGAAACGCGCGCGCTCGACGTCCTGCACGTGGCGTGCGCCCTCGAACTAAAATGCCGTCGTTTTCTAACATTTGACGCCCGGCAGCAGCAATTGGCAGATGCCGTTGGCCTGAAGAACGCACGAA
>JASHPN010000355.1 GCA_030038175.1 Verrucomicrobiia bacterium | reverse complement strand
CCGTTCCTGCTTCTCCTGCTCTTCCTTGAGCCGGCGCGCCAGCCCCGCCTGCCGCAACGCGTTCAACGTCGCGTCGTTCAGACGTTGGATCCGTTCCTCGACCGAGGGGCGCCTGGAAGAATCCGTTCCGAACGGAACCGAAGTCTGGATCGTTGCTGTTTTCATTGATATAATTATCCGCGATAATTCGGCCTGTTTCAAGGAGTTTTTGAATGGATTCGTGCCGGCGCTCGCGAAGCCAATTCAAATCGCACAACACTGGACTGTTGAAATTTGTATTGTCAAAAACAAAAATTTCGAGTCTTCCGCTCGTGGAGGGTTTGGCGTCAACAATTGAAAGGACGGTTCGGACAGACTGAAAATGTCCGTCTGCGGCCCGCGCCAACGGAACAATTCGTCCCGTCTCTTTCGCGCCGCGGCGAAGAATGTTAACCACTGCCTGTTCCCATGGGCAATAGACGAAACGGATGTGAACGACGTGGCCCCGCGCCAACGCCAATTCGATATGTTTGCGGCTGCGCGCTTCGTCCTGGAGGGTGCCATCCATCAGGATGTCGGCGGCCCGTTCGACTTCCGCCTGGCGTGTCGCGGTGGTTTTGCCGCTGCCCTGGCCGCCGGCATTGAATGCGATCAAACTTTCCGGCGGCAGTGCCGCCAGCTTCCTTTGGAATAGCCAGTCTATAAATGCGCCCGCCGGTTCAAGCGTCGCCACGCTCCAGCGTTGGCGGCTTTCGAGATTTGCGGCGAAATCGAGGCTCATCTCCTGCGCGCAGTTTCGGTCCAGCACGTTCCTGAATTCGCGTTCGTATTGCCCGGCGGCCGAGTCCAGGTTCACGGCCAATTCGGCGGCAAACTTTTCCTCGATTTCCCGTTCCTCCGGCGATAGCTCCGGAAACGGCGTGTAAGAAAATCCCTCGCACAAAGTGACCAATTCATTGCCGCGCTGTTTCCGCGCCAGTGAACGCAGTTCGCGAACGCGCCGGTTCAATTCCTTTTCCGCCTCCATGAACGGCTGCAAATAGGCCACGGCCTTTTTCATCACGCGCGCGGATTTGACCACTTGCGGCAAAAACATTTTGCCCGAGCCGAATAAATCGCCGACAACATTCATGCCGGCCATGAGGGGGCCTTCGATCACGCTGAGGGGTTTGCCGAGTTTTTGGCGGGCTTCCTCCGCGTCGGCTTCAATAAAATCCACGATGCCCTTGACGAGCGCGTGCTCGAGACGTTGTTCCACCGTGCCTTTGCGCCATTCGTCTTCGACGCTTTCCGCTTTGCCTTTTTGTTTGACCGAATCGGCAAACTTAATCAGGCGCTCCGTCGCATCCGGACGGCGGTTGAGCAGAACGTCTTCGACCAGTTCAAGCAGGTCTTTGGGGACTTCGTCATAAACCGCCAATTGTCCCGCGTTGACGATGCCCATATCCAGGCCGGCCCGGATGGCGTGATATAAAAACGCGCTGTGCATCGCCTCGCGGACGATGTTATTGCCGCGGAACGAAAACGAAATATTGCTGATGCCGCCGCTGACTTTGGCCAGCGGCAGGTTTTCCTTGATCCAGCGGGTCGCCCGAATGAAATCCACGGCATAGTTGGCGTGCTCTTCCATTCCCGTGCCAACCGTGAGGACGTTCGGGTCGAAAATGATGTCCTGCGGGGCGAACCCGGCTTTTTGGACGAGCAAATCGTAGGCGCGCCGGCAGACCTCAATTTTGCGCTCGAACGTATCGGCCTGCCCCTTTTCATCAAACGCCATGACCACCACCGCGGCGCCGTAGCGGCGCACGAGTTTCGCCTGGTGAAGGAATTTCTCTTCGCCTTCCTTCAGCGAAATGGAGTTGACGATGGCCTTGCCCTGGACACATTTCAGCCCGGCTTCAATGACTTCCCACTTCGACGAATCCACCATGACCGGCACTTTGCAAATATCCGGTTCGCTGGCGACCAGGTTGAGAAAGCGGGTCATGGCGGCCACGCCGTCAATCATTCCCTCGTCCATGCAAACATCAATGACTTGCGCGCCGTTTTCCACCTGCTGCCGCGCGATGGCCAGGGCTGCTTCGTAATCCCCGGCCTTGATGCACTGCGCGAATTTGGGCGAGCCGGCGATATTGGTGCGCTCGCCGATATTCAAGAAATTCGTGTCGGGCCGGACCGTCAGCGCGTCGAGGCCGCTCAGGCGCAGGAACGGTTCGATTTTTGGGACCGGCCGCGGCGGCAGGCCCCGCACCGTTTCGGCCACCGCTCTGATATGCGCGGGAGTCGTCCCACAGCAACCGCCCACGATATTGAGCCAGCCCTGCGCCGCCCAATCGCGGATTTGCGGCGCGAAGGTCTCGGGCGTTTCCGGAAAGCCCGTGGGCAAAAGAGGATTGGGCAGGCCGGCATTGGGATGGGCGCTGAGGTAAAGCGGGGCGATGTCCGAAAGCTCGGCGATCAGCGGCCGCAATTCCGCAGGTCCCAGCGCGCAATTCATTCCAACTGAAAGCAGCGGTGTCTGGGAAATCGAGTCCCAAAACGCCTCAACCGTCTGGCCGGTCACGCCGCGATTGCTGCCGGGCTGAATAAAGGTGACCGACGCCAGCAGGGGAACAATTCTGCCCCCATTTCGCGCGGCGTTCGCGCCATACGGCAGGGCCGATATCCCGCGCCGCTCGAAGACAGTCTGGATTGCAAAAAAGGCCGCCTTGGCATTGAGGGTGTCGAAGATGGTTTCCACCAGCAGCATATCCACGCCGCCATCCAGCAATCCCTGCACTTGCTCCGAGTAGGCAGCCACCAATTCGTCATAGGTGCAGCCGCGGGCGCCCGGGTTGTTTACATCTGTGGAAAACGAAGAAGTTTTAGTGGTAGGCCCAATGGCCCCCGCCACGAAACAGATTCTTCCTGGTTGCGATTTTTCGATTCTCTCGACCGCGCCTCGGGCGCACTCCGCGCCGGCTTTGGCAATTTCACCGGCCAAAGATTCCATGCCATAATCGGCCAACGAAATTGCCTGGGCGTTAAACGTGTTCGTCTCGATAATATCCGCCCCGGCATCGAGATACTGGTAATGAATGTCCTCGACGAGTTGCGGTTGCGTGAGATTCAGGAGATCGTTAAGCCCCTTCAATTCCTTGCCGCGCCAGCCGGCAAACCGCGCGCCGCGAAAGGCGGCCTCATCCAGCGTGTGTTGCTGCACCATCGTGCCCATCGCGCCGTCGAGGATGACGATGCGCTCGCGCAACAGGCGTTGAAGATGTTCGATTTTGTCAGGCATTGGCTGATACCCTAAATGTTTTGCAAAGTCTAATGGAGAGCCAGCCCTGATGCAAATTAAAAATCAACGTATCTGGATATGATGATATGATAATTGCCAGACCGTGGTTCCCTTGAAAAGGTTCTCTGAAGATTGGTTTAACCCGCTATTACTGGCTCAAGGGGTCGAAGTCGCTTCCCGGAACGAAGCCCGCTACGTTGCCGCAGTCAAAGCCGATGTAGGTGTCCGTTTGATAAAGCGTATCGTCCGGTAAATTCGGCCGATAATTATCCGGATAGACGGGTTCGGGGCTCAAATAGTGAGTCCAGACTGGATGATAGGGCGGAAAGGGAAAGGTGATGATTTCGTAGAGGCCTACGCCTGTGCGCGCGAGGGAAAGGTCCACTCCTTTAGTCACACCCGTCGTGCAGGCATCTGCCGGCGAATCCCATACCGCCGTCTGCTCCATGGAAGTGCGAAGGCCGCCGAGCCGGACGATGTCGCACGTGTTCCGGACGCCTCGTCCCAATTTTGCCTCGGGCCCGGCGCAACCGGAAGTGAAGATAGCGGCAAGGGCAAACAAACCGATGAGTGGCAGGACATTTCGCATAAGATTGTTCAGATGCAAATCAACGTTACGCACTTTCTCTCAAATGTAAAGGTTTTTGTTGCGGCGGTTTGAATATTTTTCAGGCCGTTCGCCTGGCATTAGCGTGAGCGGAAGGAAGCGGGAAAAAGGGTTCGACTCACGCTTGCGTCGTGGAGTGCGGCGGCAACCCCGAAGGCTTTCGGGAGACGCCGCTTTCGGACGACCTGCGTCTTTGAAAATCCAATCTAGCGCCGGACGAGCAACAGCGCTCCCAAGCGGTGTCGCAGCCACCGCACTCCATGACCATGCGGTGCTTCGGTCAGCTTACACAAAAACGGCCAACAAATGACTCTGCCTGGCGGTGAGTGGAGACCACATTTGCTGGAAAATAACGATCCTCTTGTGTTTTCACGGGTTTCAGTGTGAATAAAATTGTGAATAGATTTTCACCTGTTCGTAACAAAGGCGTAACAGGGATGGCAGATATTCAATCAGGCAATAAACAGTTGGCGATGCATGAATTATGAAAAAAATTCTCATTCTCACTGCTGGATTTGGCGATGGACACAACGCCGCCGCCCGCAATTTGCGCGAGGCTGTGGAATTGGTTGACGAGGATGCGCGGGCCGAAACGCTCGACCTGTTTGCCGACAGCTACGGCGCATTCAACACCCTGGCCAGAAAAACGTACCTGGGCATGGTGGCATACGCGCCGAGACTTTGGGGACAATTTTATTCCCTGATGGAAAATCCCTTTGTGGAAAAGCAGCTTGGCGGCTTTACCCGGCTGCAGAACACCCTTGAGAAGGTACTGGCGGAAACGCAGCCGGATTGCGTGGTTTCGACCTATCCCGTCTATGGCCATGTCATCAAAAAAATCTATTCCAGCCACCAGGAGCGTCCGTTTCGTTTTATCACCGTGGTCACCGATTCCATCACCATCAACTCCGCCTGGTTTCGCGCTCCCAGCGATTATTTCTGCGTCGCCAACGAGGCTACTGCCGAAGTCTTAATCAAAGGCGGCGTTCCGGAGGAGCAAATCAAGGTGACTGGCTTTCCGGTGGATCCCAAATTCGCCGAAAATCCGGACGAATTGCGCCAGCCCATTGCCGACGAACCCCGGCGTGTCCTTTACGTCATCAACACCGGCAAGAAAAAGGCGGGCAAGGCCATTGACCGGTTGCTGGAGTTGGATGACGTACATTTGACGATCACCACCGGACGCGACCCGGAATTGCGGGCCAAACTCATTGAGCGCACACGTGACCAGGAACACCGCGTCAAAGTCCTGGGCTGGACCAACCAAATGCCGGAGTTGCTGATGTCGCATCACCTGATTATCGGCAAGGCGGGCGGGGCGATTGTGCAGGAAGCGATTGCCGCCCGGTGCCCGATGATTGTCAATCAGGTCATTCCCGGCCAGGAGGAAGGCAACGCCGAATTGATTGAGAAATTCAACATCGGGGCGGTCGTTGAGAAAAACAAGGAAGCCGCCGAAGCGGTCGAGATGGCCTTTGAAAAGCGGGCGACGTTATGGAACGAATGGCGTAAAAATTTGAAAAAGATCAGCCGCCCGGATGCCGCCATGAAAATTGCGCGCCTGGTTTTGGATGAATCCGAAAACGATTTTCCCGGCGGCAAAGCCGTAAAATTGTTTGATCCTTCGCCCGCGCGGGTCATGCGCTCCCCGCAGCCGGCCAACGGGCACGGCGGGTCGGCGCAAATGCTTCTTTGCGACTTCCATATTCACACCAATTATTCCGATGGAAAGCTGAGCGTGCCCGACATCATCGATTTTTATGGCGAACGCGGCTTTGATTGCATTTGTATCACCGACCACCTCGCCGACCCAAAACGGCTTTTGGGCAAACTGGCGGAATTGGCGAATTGCACGCTCGGGCAGGGGCAGATTGGCGAGTATTTTAGCGTGATTGAGCGCGAGCGGCAACGCGCGTGGCGCCGATACAAAATGCTGGTCATGACCGGCATTGAGTTCAACAAAGACGGCTACACCAGCAAAACTTCAGCACATCTGCTGGGCATTGATTTGAAAGCCCCCGTTGATGCGTCTCTGGAAATCCCGGAAATCATTGAAAAAATCCACGAGCAGGGCGGGCTGGCCGTGGCTTCTCATCCGCATATTATGAAAAGCGAATGGGGCAAAAACACCCTTTATCTGTGGGAAAACCAGGAAACCTTCGCGCCGCTGCTGGACGCCTGGGAAATTGCCAATCGCAACAACATTTTCAATGACATCGGCCTCAAGCGGTTGCCCTTCATCGCCAACAGCGATTTTCACAAGCCCAAACACATCTACTCGTGGAAAACCCTGATCCACGCGGAAAAGGACTACGAAGCCATCAAGGATTGCATCCGGCGCAATGAGCACGTGGCCATCACGCTTTACCGCGATTTTGCCGGCGCGGCCAAGGGGGCAAAGCATGCGTTCGAACCGGCGGCCACGATGCCGCGCCTGTTTGAAGAGCGATTGTCTTTGCAGGCGGTAAACCACTAAGATTCGGAACACGCAACACGTATTTTCACGCCGCAGATTGAGAAATTTCGGCGCGTCTGCTATGTTTTAGCAAAGGAGAATGTGGATTTTTCGATGAAACGAAATGGCGGTCATTGGTTATGAAAAACAAAAGCACACCCCCTCCCCTGCCCTCCGACGATCCCGGTGGCCCGCGCAAACCCGGGAAATGGGGCGGCGGTTTGCAGGGATGGATCGTTCTGTACGTCCTGATCCTGTTTGCATTTATGTGGTTCTGGCGGGCATCGTCGGGATCCGGCGCTCTGCACACGATTCCCTACAGTCAGTTCAAGGCCCTCGTCAGGGACGATGCCGTCACGAACGTGGTCATTGGAGCCAACACCATCACCGGGCAGGTCATTACGAATACACCGGCAGGGAACGAATTCATATCGTCAATGTCAACCAACGTGACGACTGCGGCCCGGGAATCGCAATCGTCCAACGCCGTGCCCGCGTTTATGAACTCAGCGGGCGCCGCATCCGGTCAATCGCCGGATTTCCAAACCTATAAAGTCGAAGACCCGAACCTCGTTCATGACCTGGAACAAAGCCACATCAGTTATACCGGCCAGGCATCCAATCCGCTCGGCGGGCTGCTGCTGGCCTGGGTGCTGCCCATTGTGATCCTGATTTTTTTGTGGAGATTTCTCGCGCGGCGCATGGCGGGGCTCGGCCAGTCGGTCCTGGGTTTTGGTTCCAGCCGCGCTAAACTGATGGCCGAACAGCCAACCCGCGTGACGTTCGACGACGTCGCCGGCTGCGACGAAGCGAAGCATGATCTTCAGGAAGTGGTGGCCTTTTTGAAGGAACCGCGACGGTACAATGCGCTGGGGGCAACCATTCCCAAAGGTATTTTGCTGATCGGCCCTCCCGGAACGGGCAAGACGCTTCTGGCCCGGGCCGTTGCCGGTGAGGCAAAAGTGCCGTTCTTTTTCATTAGCGGCAGCGATTTTGTCGAAATGTTCGTGGGTGTCGGCGCGGCGCGCGTTCGCGATTTGTTCGAAAGGGCCAAGTCCAAGGCGCCCTGCATCGTTTTCATTGATGAATTGGACGCCGTCGGGCGGCAGCGGGGTGTGCGGATTGGATCCGTGAACGATGAGCGCGAGCAAACCCTGAACCAACTGCTGGTCGGCATGGATGGTTTCGAGGCCAATGCGGGAATCATCATCCTGGCCGCGACGAACCGGCCGGAGGTGTTGGATCCGGCTTTGCTGCGCCCGGGACGATTTGACCGGCACGTGGTGGTGGATGTTCCTGATTTGGAGGGGCGAACGGCCATATTAAAACTTCACGGACGAGGCAAACGATTGGCGGCCAACGTAGAACTTCGCAAGGTGGCCGCGCAAACACCAGGCCTCGCCGGGGCCGATTTGGCAAACGTCATGAACGAAGCGGCGCTGGCCGCGACGACCAATGACGCCCTGGAAATCACACAGTTCGACCTGGAAAACGCGGTCGAGCGCGTCGTGGCCGGTCCCGAGCGCCGCAGCCGCCGGTTGAGCGACGAGGAAAAGACCAGGGTGGCCTATCACGAGACCGGCCATGCCCTGGTGGCATTCTACAGCAAGAATGCCGACCCGGTACACAAGATCAGCATTATCCCGCGCGGCCGCGCCGCGCTGGGTTATACGCTCCAGCTCCCGCTTCGCGACCAATATTTGTTGAGCCGTTCGGCATTGCTGGATCGCATCCGCGTCCAACTGGCGGGGCGGGCGGCCGAGGAAGTGGTCTTTAACGAGATCAGCACCGGCGCGGAAAACGATTTGCAGCAGGCGACGGCGCTGGCGCGGCAAATGGTGGCGATGTTTGGCATGAGCGAGCGCGTGGGCCTGGCCTGTTGCGCGCGACGGGACGGACACATGGATTCCTTCCTGCCCGGCGCCCCGGCGCAACGCGATTGCAGCGAAGAAACCGCGCGGGAAATTGACGAAGAAGTCAAAAAAATTCTCAATGGGGCCTACGTTGAGGCCCGGACGATCTTGCAAAGAAATCGCCATACTCTCGAGCTGGTTGCCCAGGAGTTGTTGCAACGGGAAATGATGGATGCCGTAACCTTCAAACAAATGGTTCAGAACGTTGACGCCGCGGAAGCGGCGTGAGGAAGAACGACAAGCATATGGAAACTGCAGCGCCAATTTCGGTCGCCTACTTTACATTTGTGGCTGCATCTCAGTTTTTGTGAGGCAATGCCAGAATATGTCGCCCCTGGCGGGGCTCACCCCTTTTTTGTGCCGTTTTCTATAAATATGCCGCCCCTAAAGGGGGCTTGTAAGTGCACCACCGGACGGTCAATGGCAAGTTGCAAGCGCCGTGGGCGCGACATCTTTGTAGTAAAAATGGATTAAAAGCCGCGGCCCCGCCAAGGGCGACATCTTCTTCCCTTTCACTCCTCAAAAACCGAGATGCGCCCTGGGATGACGCCTACGAGCATCGTCAACGTGACGACAAAAAATCTTTTTGCAAAACGCGCATCAAATCCTGCATGGCGAGCATCAGTTCTCCGCGCCGATTGGCGTCGGCCACATCCGTCAAATCAATCGCCTGTTCCATGGCGCGGGTGTAATCTTTTATGAGGGCGAGTTTTTGACCATGCCTGCCGGTCGTTCCCAACAACTCACGCACCCGGCTTGCGAGCGTCCTGGCCCTGGAAATTTTCTCCAGGGCCGCGGCGGCGCTCAGGCGGCCAGCCGTGACTTTTTTGAGCAACCCGCACTCGAACAAACGGCAACGGGTTGGCCGGTCGGCGTAAATCCGGCATAACTTGCCATCGAAACAGGCGCACGGCTGCGCGAACGCCAGTTTCTCCCGGCCTTTTCCAGCGTCCTCCCCTGGCCGCTCATCGTTCTCATCCTCTTTCTTTCTCACCACCAGGCCAAGCTTCGCGAGCCGCTTCGGCTCGTCCGCCGCGCGCAACTCCACGTCGGCAAACAATGTGCTGTCGCAGCACAAACCGCAATTCGGACAAAGTTGAGCGATGGCGTTCAAGTCTGTGAAGGGTAACATGTCCGCAGGCGTCATGGACAGCCTGGATCTCCGAAACTGAAAACACATCAGCGCTATGAATCGGGACGCGGCCTTCAGGCCGCTTCAACGCCCGACACCACAGGGACGACAAAGCGGCATAAATGCCGCGCTCCGATAGCGAGTCTTGGAATGCTCTCTTTCTTTTCAAGAATGCATTGGGACCATGAACTGGAGCGCCCGGAGCGCGGCTGGGTGGGGAAAAAGGGGCGCCAGCCCCAGCGTGTTGAAACGCCGGGTGCGCTGCGGCTGGTGCTGTCGCACACAGCCGCCCTCCGTCCGAATCATGGAATACCCCAAACCCTTCAGGGCAGGCTTGCCCGGTAAAACCGGGTGGAGTACGTCGCAGTGTTCGTATCGGTGAATTGCCAGGCGCCGTTGGCGTCCGCGATATTGGTGGAAATCGGCAGCCAGAAAAATTGCGGGAGATTGGTGGTCGCCCACACACGATGAGGCAGGCCCGGCATTCCTTCGCAGGACAAGGTGACGCCGGTCGCGTTCTCGGCGATGTTGTCTATGGAAATGACCGGTTCGGTGACGACCAAATCGCCCAGGGCAAAACGGCCCTGGGCCACGAAGTCGCCAAAATAATTTTCATTCGTATTCGCCGCCGCGTACCACGTCTGAGGATTCAAGGACGGGGTGCCGTTCAGCCACAGCCGATAATAGAACTCTCCATTGATGTCGCGATTGTAGTCGGCTTCGATGGTGACGCGGACAAATTGGTTGGACGCAATGCTTGTATCGGCCAGAGATGTCCAGCCACTTCCTGGCGCCGGCGGGTTGGTGCAATTCCAAACCGCCAATTGTCCGTTCGTCGTGATACACAACGCAAACGGCGTATTGGTCGGAGTGGGTAAAATTGGGTCCGTCCAATATTTTGCTTCCATAATGAAATCAACCCAGACATTCGGATTCGTCGAGGGGCTAAATCGGTTCGTTACCGCGCCGTCCACCTGCAACACTTGCCCCTGCGGGCTGGGAATGGGAAAGAATCCCGTGTACGAGTTCGTATAACTGTTCGTCATGACAATCGCCATTTGAGAGTCCTCGCCAAACCAGCCGTTCGTTCCCACGAGGCTGAAACCATTCGTGTATGACTCAAAGGATTCGCGGTAAGGGACGGTGTTGTTGGTATTGGGCACATCCGTTGTGAAGGCAACCATTCCCTCATCCCGGTCCAGCGCGACTTTGACGATTTGGTCGTAGTAGGGCTGGAGCTGGGCGTCGGCGCAGTCCCGGCCAATGTAGGCAAAATCATGCACCGGGTCATAAACCATGCTGCGGGCGAAAACCTCTCCCCAATTGCTCGCGTTGGTGGGATTGAACCCCCAAGCCGGAACGATCGTGTTGGTCGTGCCCAAAAGCGGCAGCGCGCCCGTTTCCACCGGCGCATTGGTTCCCGGCGGCAAACGAAAACGATACACGTAGCTGGGATAGGAAAGGTCGCTGGCGAAGTAGAGCAGCCCGTTCTCCGGTTTGATCACCGCGACGTGGCAGAAACCCTGGTTCGTCTGCATGTCCACATAAGAGACTAAAGTGGGCGCCGCCGTCCCGTTCAGCGCCCATTTATAAACCCGACCGTGACCGAAGTTGATGTCCGTGTCGTCGCTGTCGCAATAGCCATAGCCATTGGCGATATCCAGTCCCATGCCACCAACACAACGGTTCGTTTCCGTGTCCAGGATGATGCCGGCGATATTGGTTGGGCCGCTGGCGCCGTTGCCCAGCGTGAATTTCACGAGATACGATGGCCGCGCCGAGGCAATGAAAGGACCGTAGTAGGCGCAATGGTTGGTAAGGTCAATCACGCCGTGCCCCAAGGGCGGTTCCTGCGCGGTCGTGCTCGCGGAGCCAATGATTGCGCTGGCGTTCGGGAAATTGTTGAGCGCAATTTTGTAGAGGGTGGACGACGTTTCGCCGTTTTGGGTCATGACATAAAGGTAATGGTTCGCGGGGTCGGACGTATCAATCAGCAGTTGCGTGAGATAGGCGGAGGAGCCAAACGGTTCTATCATCGTCCCGCCAATGGTCGGGCCATTTGTTCCATTGGCCAGGATCTGGTAAAGGTTGGCGCCGGCATCAAAATAAGCGCAGCCGGCGGATGAATCCATCGCCCCGCAGTAAGCCTGGTTGCCGCCAAGATTTGTTCCATAACCAACCTGTATCGGCAGAGGAGTGGCAATATTCACCTTGTAAACATCCTTGGACCCAAAGTAGGCAAACCCGTTACTTGAATCTATGGCAGCGGCATAAAAACCCTTCGTGTCGCTGCTGGATTCATTCAAAGTCAGCGCGCCCTCCCGCCGCATGTTGTTTTGAGCCATGAGCAGGCAGGAAGCGGACTGAGCGAGCATTAATGCGACGCCAACGATTGCGAACGAATAACGTTTGTTCATTTGAATAAGAACTCCAGTCTATTGCAGCAATCGGTAAAAGGCTGCAGGCGCAATTGGACCGTTGGTTAAGAGGGAGTAATGGTTCTCATCGCTTCATTGCTGCAATCGGAAGAACAGATTTCCCTGCGGCGGCGAGACAGTGATGCTGTTGGTGCCGTTGGCGGTGGTGATGGTGTAGCCGCTGGTCACCCAGCCGCCGGAATTGGCCAGATTGTTATTCTGTTGCAAGGTGTAGCTGCCCGTGTCCGGCCACGAGACAATGACGCTATTGCCGGCGCGGGAAATAATGAGGTTCGGCAAACCTGGCGTTTGCACCACGTCAATCAGGCTCCAGAATCCGCCGATTACGGAATAGCTGCCGCCCATCATCACGCCGCTCGCGTCGGGCTGTCCGATGGTGCCGTTGACCTGATAGATTGCATTGGTGCTCACCCCGCCGCCGCCGGCAACCTTGTACCAGTCAATTGAATAATTCTGCGCCAAGCACGGCAAATTCACACACGCCAAGAATAGAGACGCAATGAACAGGCATCCTTTTTTCATTTGGCACCTCCGGCTTTTCCGTAAACAATCTGTTCCAATTTTTCGATCCGCGCCTTCAATTCCGCATTTTCGGCAGTTTCTGCTTTCAGTTTTTCGTTCAAGCCCTGAATGGCCGCGAGCGCCACACCGCCTTCATCCACGGTGGTGATATGCCTGTCGTCCGCGCCCAGTTGGAACGCCGCGTAGAAGTCCTGGGCCATCGGACCCAAATGTTCCACGCCATGTTCCGTGAGATAATTCCATTTGGTAATGGGCATCGCCGCGATTTTGTCCAACACCGCCTGCGGGTCAATCGCCTGAAGATTTTCCTTGTGCGCGCGGTCGCTGCCCTGTGCCAGTGTGCCCAAAAGCGTGGCGTTGCCGCTGGGCAGTAATGTCAAAATATTCGTTCCGGCTGCTCCCGGTTTGGGAGAAGCAAAAAAGTTCAGCACACTGCCGGAACCTCCCTCCGCAATATCCCAGGTGGCGCCGGTGGGGACGAGCGTCATGCGCAACCGTGAATAACCGCCGCCCGCCATTTGGTCCAACCGCAGTTGCGGGCTGTTTCCTCCGCCATTGGAACTCACATGCAATTGGGCCGCCGGAGCGTTGGTGCCGATGCCCACGCCGCCGTCGGCCTGAATTAAAAACTGATTGTCGGCGGTCGAACCAAAGTTGCCTTCCGCGTCTGCCCAAACAAAAGTTCCATCGTTATTTGCGGACGCATAATATCCGGCGGCGAAACTGGCATAGCCGTCAGCCGAATTGCCCTGGCCGCCGGGCACTGTGGCGTAAGCGTCGCCAACTTCGTTTTCCTGTCCACCGCCAATTGTGGAAAAAATGGCGTCATAATTTACTTCGTTTTCACCTCCGCCGGCAATGACCGATTGATACGCCTCAGGCAGAATACCATTTTCATCACCGCCGCAGATGACCGAGCCGCCAAGATTGTTGGTGTCCTGGTAAATGACGTTTTGGATGCCGGAAAAAATGCCGGACGCAATGGAACACACCTCGTTAACCTGACCGCCGCCAATGATAGCATCAGGACTATTGGTATAGATGACATTGTTCTGGCCGCCGCCGATGACGGAAAATTCTGAATTGTTTGTGATCGAATTGTTCGCACCGCCTCCGATAAAGGAGCTTCCATAATTATTGAAATCGCCCGTAACGAAATTTAAGACACCGCCGCCGATGACGGAAAAGGGGGCCCCGGGCGAAATCGTGTTAGTTGTGCCGCCGGCAATTGCGGAATAGGGTGAATTGTTCATAATCTGATTGCGTTTACCGCCCCCGATAACCGAACTTCCGCTGTCATTGGAGTCGCCCGCGATGGAATTAACCTGGCCCCCACCGATGACCGAAAGGGGAGCGTTTGTGAAAATGGTATTGTTCAGGCCGGCGGCAATGATTGAATATCCTCTTCCGTAAACATCCCCGGAAATCAAATTGTTCTGCCCGCTAACGATCGCCGCATATGGAGCGTATGCAGTAATCGTGTTTTCATAACCGCTCCCGATAAAGCCGTACAGCGCATAAACAGTGTTCCCATAGCCCCCTGACACGGTGGCATAGACACCGCTGGCGGCATTATTCTGGCCGCCGCTCACCGTCGCGTCCGTGCCACCCGCATTATTGCCTTCGCCGCCCCCCACGGTGGCGTAAGGGCCGCTCGAACCGGCGGAATTGTCATAACCACCGCCGATAAATCCGTCCGCGCCGAAAAGATTGTTGGCCTGCCCGCCGCCGATAACGTCATACTGGTTATAAACGTAATTTCCCACACCTCCGCCAACAATCGAAAAGAACGGCCCCTGAAATCCAGCCAGCACATTGGTGGGCACTGTGCCGCCCGCCAGTTGTGAGGCATTAATGCTGCCGCTGACGCTCTCGGCCGAAATCGCATACGGGGTCGGCATCAACTGCTGCCGCGGAGTCAAAGTGCCGAATGAATTCGCGCCATTCGTGCTCACCGAAATTTGCAGCCAGTTGCTCGAACCGGTAAACGCATCGCCAAAATCCACTGTCGCGATAAACAGGCCGTTGCTGACTGCCGTAGCTGCGTTGGTAACCGGGCCGGCAATGGCCGTGCCTCCGCTGCTGACGCCGAAGAGGGTGAAGATGAAATCGTAGCTGCCATTGGCAGGCGAGCCGTTATTATTCAGCCTGCCCTGATAGGTAAACGCCGTGCCCTGGGCCGGAAGACTTGAGAGTTGCCCCATGAACATGAGAGCAACCAACCAAAAGGGAATCTTCGTTATTTTGGCCATCGGTTTCATATTGGTTGCGTATGATTGTTTTCGAGTTTAGAGCTGTCTCGCTATTGTTTTTGGGTGAGGGCGTTCAGCGCGGACTGCAGCTTGTCCAAACGCGCGGCGAGGGAATCGTTTTGCCGTTCTAAGTTTTCAATTTCGGCGTTCTTTTCTTCCAACTTCTGATTCAACCCCTGAATGGCCGCGAGCGCCACGCCGCCCTCATCCACCGTCGTAATATGCTTGTCGTCCTCGCCCAGCTGGAACGCCGCGTAGAAGTCTTGCGCCATCGGGCCCAGATGCTCCACGCCGTGTTCAGTGAGATAATTCCATTTGGTAATAGGCATGGCGGCAACTTTGGCCAATACCGCCTGCGGGTCAATTGCCTGGAGATTTTCCTTGTGCGCGCGATCGCTGCCCTGCGCCAGCGTGCCCCAGAGCGTGGCGCTGCCATTCGGATTGAGAATCAAAACGTTCGTCCCGGTCCCAGCCGGTTTGGCGGATGTAAAAAAGTTTAGAGTGGCGCCGGAACCGCCGGCGGCAACGTCCCAGGATGCGCCGGTCGCAGTCGTCGTCATGCGCAGACGGGCATAATCGCCACTGGTGGTTTGATCAATCCTGACCTGCGGGGCGCCGAAGTTACCCCCCGAACTGACATGCAATTGGGCCTCCGGCGCATTGGTGCCAATGCCCACGCCGCCATGGGCCTCGATCAGGAATTGGTTGGCGCCCGTAGAAAAAAAGAGGTTTGACTGTCCCAGGCTGTCCGACCAGACGAAGGTGCCAGGCTGAAGTGCTTGCGCTCCATATCCGGCGGCAAAAGTGGCCAGGCCTAACGCGAAATTATTCGCTCCGCCCGGCACGGTCGCGCATGTTCCGTAGGCCGCGTTCCCGCTGCCGCCGCTAACGACTGAAAAAGCAGAAGCCGGTCCGATGCCATTATACCCTCCGCCACCAATAGCACAGTAGTAAGCGTCGGTGCCAATGGCGTTTTCAGTGCCACCCAGGATTGCCGAGCTGCCGTAAACGTTCGTGGTATAGGAGAGAATAAAATTATCCTGCCCTGAGAAAATGCCGGATACCGGGGCCGCCACGACGTTACCTGCGCCCCCGGCGATGACTGAAGCTTGCGAGTTGATCATGATCTGATTGAAGTAACCGCTGATAAAGGAACTTCCAAAATCATAAAAGTCGCCGGCAATAGAATTTGAGTAGCCGCCGGCGATGGCGGAAAAGGGGGCATTCATGCTAATCTGATTGTATTCGCCCCCACCGATGGACGAATCGCCCTGGCTGTCGTAATCACTGGCAATCGAGTTTTCTCTTCCGCCGCTGATCGTGGAATAGGGCGAATTTGTCGCGATAGTATTCCCCCCGCCGCCGCCGATGACACAATAGCCATCAAGGATCACGTTATACGATCCGCCCGCAATCACGGAAACGCTTCCGCCTCCAGCCGCACCGCCAATGGTATTTTCCAGGCCTCCTCCAATGGCCGCAAACCCGGCAGCCACCGCAATTGAATTGGAGTAACCGCCGGCAATGACGGAATCGCCTTCATCAAAGAAAATGTCTCCCGGTTGAATTGAATTTCCATAGCCGCCCCCGATGACTGAATGGGGATCGTTGGTTGAAATTAAATTAAATGCGCCGCCGGCAATGACCGAATTCCCGTAATCAAAAGGGTCCCCATTAATTTGATTATCGCTTCCACCCCCGATGAAGGAGCCGGGGGCATTTACGAGAATGCTGTTATCGCCTCCGCCCGCGATCGTGCCAACCCCATAGTTGTAATCATCCCCATATACGATGTTGCGCAAACCGCCGCCGATGACATCGTAAAATCCGTAAGCCGTGTTGATATCGCCGCCGGAGACGGTGGCGTACTGGCCGGCGGCATTATCGCTCTCGCCGCCGCCGACGGTCGCGTCCTCGGCGCCGGCATTGTTGTTTTCGCCGCCGGCCACCGTGGCATAATAGCCGCCCGAACCGGCGGAATTGCCATAACCGCCGCCCACAAATCCCCAGGCGCTCTGGACATTGTTCGCCTGGCCCCCGCCGATGACGTCATACTCGCTATAATTGACATTTCCCAGGCCTCCGCCAATCGCTGAAAAGAAAGGCCCCTGAAATCCCGCAAGCACATTCGTCGGCACGATGCCGCCGGTCAATTGTGTTGCGTTGATGCCGCCGCTGATGCTCTCGGCGGAAATCGCGTAGGGAGTTGGCGTCAATTGCTGCCGCGGAGTCAAAGTCCCGAATGAATTCGCGCCATTGGTGCTCACCGCGATTTGCAGCCAGTTGCTCGATCCGTTGAACGCATTGCCAAAATCCACTGTCGCGATAAAGAGGCCGTTGCTCACCGCCGTGGCCGCATTGGTTACCGGCCCGGCAATGGCCGTGCCTCCGCTGGCGGCGCCGAACAACGTGAAAGTGAAGTCGTAACTGCCATTGGCGGGCGAACCGCTGGCATCCAGCCTGCCCTGATAGGTAAAGGCCGTGCCCTGGGCCAGAAGACTTGAGAGTTGTCCCATGAACATCAGAGCAAACAACAAAAGAGAAATCCTTATTATTTTGGGTGCGGGTTGCATGTTGGTAATGTTTATTTGTTTCTGTTCGCGATATCTCCTTTAGCACAGGTCGTGAATTGAGGCGCATGTGCATCCGGCGCACAGGGATGTGCTTCTGACGCACAGTCGCGAACGCTGAAAATCGGACGCTTCGAAAATCGGAAGGAATCTGAAGCTGTGTCTGAATTGAATCGTCGAATCTAGAAAAAAGAGAATCGAGCCGTCCTTACTCCCCTCCGGCGGCCTCGGTCCGCCAATCGGGATAAATTTCCTCGGCCAGTTGGCCCCGGCAGATCAAATCCTGAAGGTCGCGGATAATGGTTTTGCGTGAAACATTGAAATTGCGGGCAAGGCCGGACACATTGGGGCGCTCCGCGGAGTTGCGAAGCTGCTTGATTAATTCATGCTGGCGGGCCAGGCGCGCCGTAAACCGGCGGTCCGGCTCCGAGACATCAATCTTTTCGGCGCGTTCCAACGATTGCAGCGCCGCGATCGTTTCCGCAAAACCGCACTCTGTGAGGGCAATCTCAACCGTTTTATCCAGCTCGTTGAGGTCCACGGGTTTTTCCAAAACGTAATGAGCGGATCGGGGGCCTTGCAACACGCCGATTTGATCGCGAACTCCCAGCGTGCCTGAAATCATAATCACCGGCACATGAGCGGCGGCCAGTTTGAGCCGGGGCAGCAACTCTGATCCGCGCTCGCCATCGGCCAGGATGTTGTCCAGGATGATCAAATCCGGCCTGGCCTCGTCCAGGGCTTTGAGCGCGGCACTCATGGACGAAACACAGGTCAGATGATACCCCCGCAGTGCTTTGCCGTAGAGCTTGAGCTGCTTTAGGTCATCCTCAATGATCAGGATTGAGGCCATAATGGTTTCATATGCGCCCACTACGCGTCATTTTATTGCTTCCCCCCGGTTTGTGAACTGTGCGTCTGGCGCACAGGTTCGGGTGCAAACGCGGGAAACAGAAGGGTAAACGCCGCTCCTTCCCCCGGATTTGACTTAACCATCAGGCCGGCTTCGGCTTGTTGGATCATGGAATAAACCAGGGACAGCCCCAGTCCCGTCCCCACCTTCGATCCTGTGCGTTTCGTGGTGAAAAATGGCTCGAAAAGGCGATCTCGGGCTTCCGGTGCGATGCCGGGGCCGGAATCAATCACGGACAATTCCACAAATTCATGCGCCGGGCGCGGACGCAACACATATTCGCCGTCCGGCAGAGAAAAGCGCGCCTGCACGATTATTTTTAGTTTGCCCCTGCCCTGCATGGCTTCCGACGCATTGACGACGAGGTTCAGTAGAATCTGCTCGAGCATCCCGCGGCTCGCCATCACTCTGGGCGTTTCGCGTTCCAATTCCAGGATCAGCGCGATCCCGCCAAGAAACTCCCGGCTCAGGAGCGAAACCACGTTCTCAACCACCGAGTTCACGTCCACCGGCTCGTCGTTGCCGCCATTCTCGCGGGCGTAACCCAGCATCGAACTCACCACCCCTTTGCCCTGCAAAACCGCCTGCTCGATGTCCGCCACATGTTCCTGAATTTCCGCGTCGTTGGCCGTTCTGCGTTCCACGAGTTGGTTGGACATGCGGATCACCGAAAGCAGGTTGTTGAAATCGTGCGCGATACCCGCCGCCAGAGTGCCGAGCGCCTGCATTTTTTGGCTGTGCATCAATTCGACTTTCGCCATGTCCAGCTCACGGTTTGTTTGTGCCGTGGCCGCTTCCGCCCTCAAAAACCTCCGGATGGCCAGCCGGTGCCGGCGCAAGGTGGTGAGCATAAACGCCGCGGCCAGCACGAATACCGCCAGAATGGCCAGCCACGTGAGGGTCAAGGCTCCTGATATTTGTGGAGTTGCGATTCCGCCGATGGCCATGGATGGCGGCGCCGTTCCCCAATCCAATCCCAGGGCGGCGAGTTGCTTCCGAAGACCGTCCAAACGCCAGACCTCCACCATGTCGCTGGCGGTGGCGGTCACGAGCATCGAACCGTCGAGTGAAGCATGAATGGAATTGATGCTTTGCGGCACAGGAGAAATCAGGTCCGCCAGGGCCGTGTTCGCCACCGAATCCCGGATTTCCACGACTTTTCGCGTTTTGGCCAGAGCCAGCGTTTCATTACTGGCGATCAGCGCCACGGCACCGTGAGTGATGGCGGGTTCGTCACGGTCAATGACTTTTTGTCGCCGCCATGTGCCGATTGACCAAACCGAATACTGATCCGTCCCTCCCAGCACAAGCCATTTGCCGTCGGTGCTAAATCCGACCACCGAGGTGGGAGCGTCCAGCCTCGCCGCCAATGCACCCGACGCGGCATCCCAGACCTCGGGCACGTCCTCGTCGCCAAAGTCGAATCCGGTTGCCACCCATCGTCCATCCGGGCTGATCGCAAAACGGCCGGCGCCCGTAGCGCTCCCGGGGCCCTTGGAATAGACGTACCGCCAGCGGCTTTTGAGAAAGACCGGAGGCTTTCTGCCCGCCATATCCAAAACGGCCAGCCTTTGGTCCATCAATTCCACCGCGAGGATTTGGCCGTTTAAACTCACGGCCACGGCGCGCGCACCTTGACCGTCCGGCAAAGGTATTGGTTTCGCATGGGCGGGCTGCAGGTCCAAATCCCCTTGGCTGTCCATGTCCAGCGGCCAAGCCGCCAGGCCGTTCATGCTGGAAACGAAGAGAGAACGTTCATCGGGTGAGATGCTTATGCCAGTTACATCGGCCTCCCGGACGAACATCCTCTTTTGGGGACCGCGCAAATCCCAAATCCGAAAACCTTTGTTTTGGGCTGCCACGCACCAGCGTCCGCTGGCCGAAAGATCCAACGAACGGAGCGGCCCTTCGGCCACGTCACATGGCAGTCGCGAATAAAAAGCGCTGGACGACACCCGCCAAATTCCGAATCCCGCCCAGGGCCGCCAAAATCCGAGGCGTTGCCCGTCGGCTGTAAAGCCGTGGGCGATTCCTTCTCCCACGGCAATCGTCTGGCCCAACGAAATGTCCCACAACCGCGTGGTGCCGTCCAGCGAGCCGGAATACAGCATTGTATCGTCCCGGCTGAAGCCCATCGAAACACAGCGATCACTATGCCCGGTCAGAATTTTGTGGCTTTGCGTGGCCATGTCCCACAAGTAAACGTCCCCATTTTCGCAGGAAACAGCCAGTTTTTGGCCGTCGCTCGACCACGCCAGCATGACTGGGCGGGCGGCCTGGGACAGGGTCGCAATGTTCGTTCCCGTTTGAAAATCAATGATGTCCACCGCCAGTCCGTTGCAGACGGCTGCGATTCGCCAGCCGCGATCCAACCTGAAAAGATTCGGGCCTGCCGTTATGGGCTTGTCGAGCATTTCGAACGTTTTCAGATTGTATAAAGCGATTTGGCCGTTCCGGGCGGCGTCGCTAAAAATCAACCACTGTGAGTCCGGTGAAAAAGATGAAAGCGTTACCGCCTTCAGCGGCGGCCCGTCCAAAGCGCGCCTTAACTTCACATCCCAAATTCCCACGGTCTGATTGGCGAATCGCACCGCCAGGCGCTGCCCATCCGGACTAAACATCATTCCGCCAATGGCGTGTCCCGTTTTCAGGGTGAACAATGGGTTGCCGCTGGAATTGCAGATCGTGATCGTGCCTTCCAGGTCTGCGAATGCAAATTGTTCAAAGGCCTCATCGGTTGCAGAGTTAACGATGTTCCGGGGCGTTGCAATCAACGCTCCATCGGGGGTGAGGTCGGTGAGAGCCAGACAGGCGATCGCCTCGGATCGTAACTCCTTGGTTCGGGAAATGGCCGCGGCATTTTTGACGGCATTCAGGGCGGTCTCCTTTCTGTCCGGCTCGGCGGCCAATCTCGTGGCCCGGGCCTGGGCGAGATACGCACTGGCCAGACGTTCCTTGCCTCTGGCTTCGGCCGCCTGGGCGCGCTGCAGATTCCGGGTCGCGCGAAAAGCGGCCACTCCCGCCGCAAGCACGAGAATTATGAGCGCGCTCAAGACCACCGCCACTGCCGTATTGGCCCGCAGCATGTCGCCGCGAATGGCCGCGCGCAGGTCCCCTGAATGATCAGGAATCGTGGCGTCCTTTGAAATAGGGTTCATTCGGCAACCAACGCCGAATTTACCCCGGCAATCATGAATCGTAAAGCCCCATGGCGCCAGCCAGGAACTTGCCGTTCAACGATCTTCCGCCCAATCCCGTCTTAGCACTACGTTCCGCGCTTCTTCGTGCGCAAAAATAGTCCGACGGCGCATCCGGCCAACCGAGGAAGAACGGGCGCCCTGCATCGAGTTGGGAAACGGCATGGTGTTGGTGTTGGTGCTTGTGCCGATGAATGTGCCGTCGGAAAAATTTTGGACCGATTTAATGACATGGAACCCACTGCCCTTGCGGCGGGCCAAAATGCAATAAACCGGCGGATTACAACAATGACTAATGGCTTTCATGCGTAATATCGCGTCTTCTTTGTTCTAAAGGAAATCTGGCGGAAGGTTACAAAGACCCGCTGTCATGGACAAAGCGGCGGCGGCACCCAGACCATCCCGAACAAAAACGACGATTCATTTTCATACACAACATCCTGTCGTTCTGGTATAAAGGAATGCGGCTGGAAAAGTTACAAAGGAAAATTGAGGTTTCGTCCGGCAGCCCCTACGGCGCATGCGTTAGCTTGAAAACCAGCGCAAAAAGGAGAATAAATATAGCCCAAACGAGAATCATGCGAACGTAGGGAAGCTTTCCCAGGCTCTGCAGCGTCGTGAGCGGACCCAAATCGAAAGGACGCGGCGTCATTTTGGAGATTTGAAAATCCGGTCCGGCGCGCAGATAGCCTTCGCGCATCGCGCTCACAAATTCTTCCGGCCATGGCCCGGGCCGGAGGAATTGATCCTGCCATTTGCCCGGCATGTCCGCCAGCATCAGGGCCAGGCGGCCCCGGGTCGAGAGCGTGCCATCCCGTTGCCCGGGTGCGATTTGCAAAACGTTCGCAAACCAGTCGTTGATCAGGTTGTCCATTTCTTCAACTGCCAATTGGGTGGCGGAATGGTTCGGCTCGGCATGCGCGCGGCTCATAGCCCGTTCCAGCACCTTCAAAACTGATTGTCCCAGCAAGGTCTTGTTGCGAATACGAAGCGCGTAAAAATAATTTTCCACCTTGGCATAGGCGGCATTCCACTCATCGAGCGATCGCCCGGCAATAAAACCGGATTCCGCAGGATCCAAGGGAGAAATTTGTTTTATGGCCGCATCCATTGGTACATCCAGGTTTCGGTTAGCACTTCGTTGGTATGCTGGCTGGTTTTTTCCAGAGTGCAGCGAAGGTCCACCGGGGCGTCGCCGGGTTTGGGCTGCATCATCAGGATGGCACGCCAGGTTTTTTGAAACGGGTTCCATACCACCTGATTGGCGACAATGTCCGCATTGGTGCTGCAAGTGACCACCGCCACCGGAGGGTTGGTGGGTGAAATCTCGTCCAGTTTTGGTCCGGCGAAGTCAATGAAGATCTGGCGGGCGTCGCTATTGGGCGCTGACATGCCGATTCGGGTGGCGACGACTTTGTTTTCGGGCGAGAAATTCATGGCAGTCTCGCGTGTCCAATAGAGGGCGTAGCTGAAGCGATATGGCTGGAGCGGGGCCGGCAGGCTTTTCGGACTCCAAAAGGCGACAATGTTGTCATTGTATTCCCATGGATCATTTAGTTCCACCAGATGCAGGTCCCCATCGTTCCAGTTGGTACCGCGCGGCACGACCCAGAGGCTGGGGTTATCCTGCATGGAGGTAAATAAGTCCTGATAGTCTTCAAAACTGCGGTCCCGTTGCATCAGGCCAAAACCACGGATATTTGACGCCGGAAAGATCTGGTGTCGCATGTTGAGGGGGTTTTGAAGCGGCTCCCACATAGTTTGGCCATCGGCCGTTTTTATCATAAAACCGTCGGAATTATGGACTCCGCTTCGATAATCATCAAATCTGCGTTCGGAGCTTGGGCCGTACCAGAACATGCTGGTGAGAGGCGCCAGGCCTACGGTTTTGATCGGCGGCGCGTTAAGGTTGGCCTGGAGCACCAGGTTTGCCTGGCGGAAATACAGCACGGCATCAACGTCTGCCACCGTCGTTTCACCCGGCCGGATTTTGAACTCGTAGGCGCCGGCGCAACTTACGGAATCAAGGATGGCATAGAGAGTCAGCTCTTTTGCATTTTTATTGGGTTTGCCGAGCCACCAGTCGGTGAAGATGGGAAATTCCTCGGGACGGTCGGTTTCACCGCAGTCCAGCGCCAGTCCGCGGGCAGACAGGCCATAGCTCTGGCCTTTGCCCAGCAGCCGAAAATAACTCGCGCCCAGGAACGCCCCCAAATCGTCAAGCTGGTTGGTCTTGTTCAGCGGGTATAAAATGCGAAACCCGGCATATCCGGTGTTTTGCGGAATATTATTTTTGATTTTTAGATGGTCATAGTCAAAGAAATCCTGAACGAAGGGTATCGGCTGCGTATAAGTGGCGGTAAATTCGTTTACGTGGATAGGCTCCTGGTAAATATATCCAGGATGAAAAAATTCGACGCGAAAGGGCAGATCATCTTCCGTCCACAGGGCTTTATCACGCCGGAACCGGATTTCGCGATATTGGTCATAATTCAGGCCCTTTAAGAAATCCGGCAGTCTGGCGCGCGGAGAATGGAATGGCTGCTGCGCGCGCGCCAGCGCGCGCCTGGCCACGTAATCCAGGTTCACCACCGCGGCTTCAGGCGCCGCGAACGCGCCGCGCGCCAGCGCCAGCGCCAAAATCAGGATAAAAAAACCCCGCATCACTTCCTAAAAGAGAGCGCAATCGGGAGAAATTTCAATTAAAAACTGAAAAACGCGCGAAATATCAGGGTTTTTGCAGCGTTTCGAAGGGAACGTTATGCACCCGTCCCAATTCGATTAAGGAACAAAAAGATTAGTTGTTGGGATCCACGATGTAAATATCAATACCCGGCGCATGGTGCAGGAAGAACTCAAGGACATCGGGCCGCGTCAGTTGCCACCATTTCCGCTCACTGGTGCCAATCACGACCAGATTGACATCGTTTTTCCGGCAGTAATCCAACAATGCGTGGCACACATCCTGGCTTTCCAAAACCGTCACGCTGCCGCCGAGTTCCGTGGCCAATTGAACGTTTTGCATGAATTTGCGCTGTAAATCGGCGGGAATATAGTTGGGATCTTCGCTTTTGCGGCGAACATAGACGGCCATCCATTCGCGATTGAGCCGGCCCGCCAGCCGCGAGGCCGCCCGAAGAATCCGCGACGTCGTGTCCGGGTTGGTGCTGAAAAATACGGCGATTTTCTCGCTGACGTCCGTGGGAGATTTGTCGCCAAGGCGAGGGCGGCGATCCAGGGCCGCGGCAGTTTCCCGCAAGGCGAGTTCCCGGAGCGTGTTCAGATTGTTTTCCGTGAAAAAATTCTCGAGGGCCGCGCTGGCGCGGTCAGCGGGATAAATTTTGCCGGCGCGCAGCCGTTCCCGCAGTTCTTCGGCGGTCAGGTCAATGTTGACGATTTGGTCAGCTTCCAGAACAAACCGATCCGGCACCCGCTCACGCACGTCCACGCCCGTGGCCCGCAAAACCGTATCGTGCAGGCTCTCCATATGCTGGATGTTCATGGCCGTTATGATGTTAATCCCGCAAAGCAGGATATCGTGAACTTCGAGATAGCGTTTAGGGTATTGCGAGCCCGCGACGTTGCTGTAAGGCAGCTCATCAATAATGCAAACGGTCGGATACCGTTTGAAAATCGCGTCCACGTCCAAAGTCTCGACGATGGTCCTGCCATGGGGCGTTTTTTTTCGGGGAATGATTTCCAGGCCTTCCAGCAGTTCTTCGGTATCCTTGCGGCCGTGCGTTTCCACCCACCCGATCACGACGTCCACCCCGGCTTTTTTGAGGCGATGGGCTTCTTCCAGCATGGCGTAGGTTTTGCCGACGCCGGCGGCATGACCGAGATAAATCTTCAATTTCCCGAGCCGGCTCTTTTCAATCAGCCGCAGGAAATCTTCGGGTTTTAACCGTTCGACCGGCAGTGGGACTTCTTCAGACACCACGGACAATTTGAAGGCAAATGAAAAAAGGAAAAGGGAAAAGTTAAGAGGTGCTGCGTGTTGCGTGTTGCGTCAGGTATTTCTGAATGGTGGAGCGCGGATCAAGCAAGCTCCGCATGTGCTCTCGCTTCAATACTTGACGCAACACGCAACACGGAAAACGTTCAAATAAACCGCTCGAATTCACCAATTGCCGCCAGGAGGCTCCCGTTTGATTTTGACGGCCTGCCTTTTCTCACGTAATATATTGATTCCATTTGTCCCATGAATTGGCTGACAGGATTAATAAAAAGCATTTTTGGATCGAAGAATGAGCGCGAGGTCAAAAGATTATGGCCCCGCGTAAAGGAGATTATTCAGATCGAGGAGGGCCTGCAAAAACTGTCCGACGATGATTTGCGCGCCAAAACCGCGGCCTGGAAGGATGAACTTTCAAAAATCCAGGATAACGAGGAACTGGCCAAACGGTTGACTGAGATTTTGCCCGAAGCCTTTGCCGTCGTAAAAAATGCCTGCCGGCGCATGGTTGGCCAGGAAATCGTCGTGCGCGATCATCCGCTCAAATGGGAAATGATTCCCTTTGACGTGCAATTGATCGGCGGCATCGGATTACATATCGGAAAGATCGCCGAAATGGCCACCGGCGAAGGCAAAACCCTGGTCGCGACCCTGCCGGTTTATCTCAACGCGCTTTCCGGACGGGGCGTCCATGTGGTGACGGTGAACGATTATCTGGCGGCCCGCGATTCCGAATGGATGGGGGCGATTTATAAATTTCTGGGCCTGACCGTGGGTTGCATTCTTCACGATCAACCGCCGGCCGTCCGGCGCCAGCAATATGCCTGTGACATTACCTACGGCACGAACGCCGAATTTGGCTTCGATTACCTGCGGGATAACGGCATGGCCATTCGCAAGGAAGACCAGGTACAGCGCGGCCACTATTTCGCCATTGTGGACGAAGTGGACTCCATCCTGATAGACGAAGCGCGCACACCGCTAATCATTTCCGGACCGGCCGTGGTCACGTACGACGAACAATACGCCCAGTGGAAACCCACCGTGGAATCCCTGGTGCGCGCCCAGGAGCAATTGTGCAATCGCTTTTTGCGCGAAGCCGGGGATTTGCTGAAGAAATTAAATCCCACTGACGGCTCAAACGTTCAGGACGCGCTCGGACTGGAGCGCGAGACCGGTTTGCTTCTGTTCCGCGTCAAAACCGGCCAGCCCAGATCAGAGGGACTGCTCAAACTTCTGGAGAACCCCGAAAATGCCAGGCTGATGAACCAGGCGGAATTGGAATTGCACAAAGACCAAAAGAAAGTCGAGTTGTATAAGGAAAAAGAGGAATTGTTGTTCGCGATTGATGAAAAAAGCCACGAGGCCGATTTGACCGAGAAAGGCCGGAATTTTGTCAATCCCAAGGACCCGGACGCGTTCATGCTGCCGGATTTGCCGACGTTATTGCATGACATTGACACCAGCTCCAACGGCGATGTCCGCCAGCGCGCCGAAGCCAAAGCCCGATTGCAGTCGGATTACCAGGCTAAATCGCAGAAAATCCATTCGATTTCCCAGTTGGTGAGGGCCTATAGCCTTTACCAACTGGATGTCCATTACATCGTCGAGGAAGGAAAGATTGTCATCGTGGATGAACATACCGGCCGCAAAATGCCCGGACGGCGCTGGAGCGAAGGCTTGCACCAGGCGGTTGAGGCCAAGGAAGGCGTCCGGATCGAAGGAGAAAATCAGACTCTGGCGACCATCACGATCCAAAATTATTTCCGCCTGTATCAAAAATTGGCGGGCATGACCGGAACGGCCGAAACTGAAGCCGCCGAGTTTTTTGACATTTACAAGCTGGGTGTGCTCAGCATTCCGACCAATCGGCCGAACATCCGCAAAGATCGAAACGACGCGGTTTACAAGACCCGGCGCGAAAAATTCAACGCCGTCGTCGCCGAAATCAAAGACGTTCACGCGCAAGGCCGCCCGATTCTGGTTGGCACAGTTTCGGTCGAAGCAAGCGAAATGCTCTCGCGAATGCTCAAACGGGAAGGCCTGGTCCATTCCGTCCTCAACGCCAAGTTTCACGAGCAGGAAGCCGAAATCGTCTCCCGCGCCGGACAGCGCGGATCAATCACCATCGCCACCAACATGGCCGGCCGCGGCACGGACATTAAACTGGGCCCGGGCGTCACGTGGACCGTCGAATCCAAACCCAATCCGGAGGGCCGCGGGCATCGTCACAAGTTCACGGGAATCTCTTCCGGCGAGGTCCGGGAGATTGATTCAGAAATCCGCGCTCCGGATGGGAGCTTCCAGCCAAATCCGGCCGCCCAGGTGTTTAACCTGACGCCGCAAACAAAGATCGCAGGCGGCCTGCACGTACTGGGGACTGAACGCCACGAATCCCGCCGCATTGACCGGCAGTTGCGCGGACGCTGTTCGCGCCAGGGCGATCCCGGTTCGTCCCACTTCTTTATTTCCCTGGAAGACGACCTGATGCGGTTGTTTGGGTCTGACCGCATTGTGAAACTCATGGAGCGCATGGGGCTTGAAGAAGGCCAGGAGTTGACGCATCCGCTTTTGAACCGTTCCATTCAACAGGCCCAAAAACGCGTTGAACAGCACCACTTCCAGATACGCAAGCGCACGCTGGAATACGACGACGTGATGAACAAACAGCGCGAAGTCATCTACGGTTTCCGCAACGAAATCATCAACAGCGACAATGTGCGCGACCGATTGATGGATATCATCGAGGAAGTGGTGGTTTCGAAAGTGGGAGAGTTCACGTCGGCGGAGACCGAACCGTCCGAGTGGCGCGTGCGGCAATTGGCCGATTGGGTAAACTTGAACTTTCCATTGGGGATTCCCGAAGCTGAAATCCTGAAGGCCGCCCAATCGGGAACTGAAAAGCCCGTGCCCGGTTCGCTCTTTGACAGCTTGAATGCCGCGCAATTCGCCGCCTGCAATTTTATTTCCGACAAGATTCGCCAGGCCTACGAACTTAAAATCAGCTTCGAAGAGCCGGACAAACTTGCCACCGTGGAACGTTACACCATTTTGACGGCGATTGACAAGATGTGGCAGGAACATCTGTATGAAATGGACAGCCTGCGTTACAGCATTGGGCTGCGTCAATTTGGTCAAAAAGACCCGCTCATCGAATACAAGGTCGAGGGCTTCCAGATGTTTGACGAGTTGATGGTCAACGTCAAAACGGAAATCTGCCACAACGTCTTTCGCAGCGCGTCCTCTTTAACGGCGTTCCAAAATTTCATGCAAAATATGCAGCGGCAGCAGACCAGGCATGATCCCACGAGCGCCTATGGCCAGCCGCCCAAAGAAGACAACTCCAAGGCCAGCGATATTGTAAGCCAGGCTGCCGACGACGTTTCTAAAAAGAAACAACAGCCGAAACGTACCGGCCCGAAAGTCGGCCGCAACGATCCTTGCCCCTGCGGCAGCGGCAAGAAATATAAAAATTGCTGCGGTCGTTGATGACGACTTCCTACCGCGGACGGCTCGCGCCCACGCCCACTGGTTATCTTCATCTGGGCCACGCCCGGACGTTTTGGTTCGCCTGGGAACGCGCCGCGGCGCAGGGCGGCGTCCTGATCCTGCGCAACGATGACCTGGACCGCCCGCGCTGCCAACCGGAATTTGTGCGCGCCATGTTCGAGGATTTGCGTTGGTTCGGGTTTGAATGGCAGGAAGGGCCGGATGTCGGCGGACCATTTGGCCCTTATAATCAAAGTGAGCGATTTCCCGACTACCATGCCGCCCTGGAGCAGCTGCGCGCCGGCCATTTCATTTACCCCTGTTACTGCTCCCGCCGGGACATTCAATCCGCGCCCCGCGCGCCCCACGCCGCCGACGACGAAGAACCGCTTTACCCCGGCACGTGCCGGAATCGGCAGGAATCCGACGGCCTCAAATTTTCCTGGCGATTCCGTATCCCCGACGGTGAGACCGTCACTTTCACCGATCACCATCTCGGCGCCCGGACATTTGTTGCCGGACGCGACTTTGGAGATTTCGTGGTTTGGCGGAACGACGGCAGGCCGGCCTATCAACTCGCCTGTGTTGTGGATGACGCCGCCATGCGAATTACCGAAGTCGTGCGCGGCGCGGATTTGCTCCTTTCAACGGCCCGGCAGTTATTGCTCTATCGCGCATTGGGCCTTACCCCGC
>JASHPN010000354.1 GCA_030038175.1 Verrucomicrobiia bacterium | reverse complement strand
TTGCTGGCGTTGCTGCTCTTCAATACGGATTTCAGCATCATCGCCCTCATCGGCCTCCTTCTCCTCATCGGTATCGTGAAGAAAAATGCCATCCTGATGGTGGATTTCGCCATTTCCGCCGAGCGCGAACAGCATATTCCACCGCGGGAAGCGATTTTCCAGGCGTGTCTTCTCCGTTTCCGGCCGATCCTCATGACCACTATGGCGGCCATGTTCGGCGCCTTGCCCCTCGTCATCAGCAATGGCATTGGCTCGGAACTCCGCCGCCCGCTGGGCATTTCGATCGTCGGCGGCCTCATGCTGAGCCAGGTTCTCACCCTTTTTACCACACCGGTCGTTTATCTCTATTTCGATCGCCTCCGTCTGTGGTGGGAAGCCGAGGGGAAGCAGTTGGTTCAAAAGTGGTGGCGAAAATGGTGGTGGATCGTCCCCATTCCGCTCCCTGTCCATAGAACATGAGACGCGCTATGAAAATGACGCATTTAGGAAAAATTCTTTTGCCGGCTGCCCTGGGCGCCTTGTGGGCAGGATGCAGTTTTGCGCCCAAATATTCGCGGCCCGCGGTCGAAACCCCCGTCACTTTCAAGGAAGATTCGGGCACCAACAACGTGGACACCAACCTCTGGCAGGCCGCCCAGCCGGACGACGCCGTCATTCGCAGCAATTGGTGGGAAATGTTCAACGACCCCAGCCTCAACGCGCTTGAGGTACAGGTTGCCGTTTCCAACCAGAATGTCGTCGCCGCCTTTGAAAACTTTCTCACGGCCCATGCCGAAGTCCGCGAAGCCCAGGCCGAATATTTCCCGACCGTCAATCTCAATCCTGGCGTGACCCGACAATCGGTTTTCAGCAGTGGATATCAGGTAAGCAGTTCTACTCTCACCGTGTATGATGTCCCTCTGGATGCTTCATGGGAACCGGACCTCTGGGGACAGATCCGCAACACCGTCAAGTCCGCCAAAGGCCAGGCCCAGGCATCGGCCGCCACTCTGGAGAACACAAAACTCGCCGCCCAGGCCGAATTGGCTTCGGACTATTTCCAACTCCAGGGACAGGATTCCCTGATAAAACTCTATGACAACACGGTCATTGACTACAGTAACACTCTCCACCTGACCCAGGTCCTCTACAAAACCGGCATAGATTCCGAACTGGACGTCGTTCAGGCCCAAACGCAACTCCAAACCACCGAGTCCCAGGACACAAACCTCCGCATCCTGCGCGCCCAGCTCGAGCACGCCATTGCCGTCCTTATCGGCCGGCCGCCTTCCAGCTTTTCCGTCCCATTCATGCCAATGAAACCAACGCCGCCCCTGATTCCGGTGGCCATACCCTCCCAACTCCTGGAGCGCCGCCCGGACATCGCCACGGCCGAGCGCACCGTCTTTGCCGCCAACGCCCAAATCGGCGTTGCCCGCTCCGCTTTGTTTCCGGCCGTCACTCTCACTGCCGCCGGCGGATTTGAAAGCGTCGCCACCGCCAATTTATTCAACTGGTCCAGCCGCGTCTGGTCCATTGCCGCAAGCGCCAAGCAGGCGATCTTCAACGCCGCCCTGCCGCCGGAAATTGCCCAATACAACGCCGAATATCGAAGCGACGTGGCCCAATACCGCCAGGCCGTCCTCACGGCATTTCAGCAAGTTGAAGATAATCTGGTCGCACTCCGCGTTTATCGAACGCAGATTCAGCAGCAGCAGGTGGCCGTGGACTCCTCGCAAAAAAACCTGGATCTCTCGATCGCGGATTATAAGCTGGGCATAGACAGTTATCTCACTGTCATCACCGCCCAAACCACCCTGCTCAGCAATCAACAGTCCCTCCAGAACCTTTACACATCGCAAATGATGTCCGCCGTAACCCTCATCGAGGATTTAGGCGGCGGCTGGAACGCCTCCGAATTGCCAAAAGACTGACGAGATCAGGACGCGGTGCCGCGCATCCACAGCGCACCAACCTGCGGAACCTGGCTCTCAAAAACTCCGACCTTTTTCCTTTTTCCTTTTTCCTTTTTCCTTTAGATTCCGCTCCCACATGAGCAATTCATCTACCTCCAAAACACTCGTTGGCATTTTGATGGGCAGCGATTCCGACTGGCCCACGATGAAACTGGCGGCGGACGCCCTGGCCGAATTTGGCATTGGCAGCGAAGCCAAAGTCATCTCCGCCCATCGCGATCCCCGCGGCCTTGAGGAATATGCCGGCAGCGCGGTAAAGCACGGCCTCAAGGTGATCATCGCCGGCGCCGGCGGAGCGGCGCATTTGCCGGGCGTCACTGCTGCGTTTACCACCTTGCCCGTGATCGGAGTGCCCATTGAAAGTAAATCCCTCAAAGGCCTCGATTCCCTGCTGTCCATCGTTCAGATGCCTCCAGGCGTGCCCGTCGCTACTGTCGGCATCGGCGCCGCGCGTAATGCCGGCCTGCTGGCCGTCCAAATCCTCGCCGCCGGCGATGCCAAACTCCAAGCCGCCCTGGATAAGTTCAAAATCAAACTCGCCGAAGAATCGCGCGCAAAAAATAAAAATTTAAAGTGACCCTGAGGATGCCGGGGCAAACCTCCTTTCGAGGCTAAAACTTTTGATCGGAAAAACCCGATGAAGGCCGTCCCGTCCAGTGTGTATCCTGCGATACCGGACCACCGCCGATCTTTTTCCTTTTTAATTTTTCCTTTTTAATTTTTAATTGACCGATGCAGCGACTCATCGAAGGCGTCCATAAATTCCGCAACGACGAGTTCGGGAATTATCGGAAACTCTTTCGCAAGCTCTCGCAGGAGGGCCAAAATCCCCATACGCTGTTTATCACCTGCTCGGATTCGCGCGTCCTGGCTGAACTGATCACGCAGAGCAAACCGGGCGACCTGTTTGTCGTCAAAAATATCGGCAATATCGTGCCGCCCGCTTCTGCTGTTGGCGACACCAACTCCACTGCCGCCGCAATCGAATTTGCCGTGGACATCCTGCGTGTTGCCGACATCGTCATTTGCGGCCATTCGCAATGCGGCGCGATTTCCGCTCTTCTCGGCCAAACCCCCGTGAGTGACACTGCCCCGCACCTGCGCGATTGGCTCAAGCTGGCCTCGCCGGTCCGCGAAACCCTTAAAAGGGAATACAAACACATCCACGACGACAACGCCCGCTGCACCGCCGCCGCGGAAGAAAACGTTCTTTACTCCCTGGATAATCTGCACAGTTATCCGTGCGTCCAGGAACGCCTTGCGGACGGCTCGCTGCAACTGCACGGCTGGTTCTTCAAAATTGCCACCGCCGAACTCTTCGCCTACGACCCGGAAACCCGCCAATTCGCGCCCCTGATGCCAGAAAAATAGTCTTCTGAAAATTACGCTTTGACCCTCAGCAACTGATAGACCTCTTTCGCCAATTCGTTGTGCCCTTGTTGCGATAAATGCAAACCGTCAATTGTGTCCCCCTTTCCCGCAAAAACATTAACCAAACATTTCTTCGGAATTAAGATGGCGTGATATTCTTGAGCCAAGAGCCTTTGGTCCCGGCCAAATTCGTTCCAAAACGGCAGCAACGGAAGTTCGAACATCACGATTTCAGCGTTCCCGCCCTTCAATCTCCCAAGAAGATTGTCCAATTGAACAAAAAATGTGTGGCTGCTCGTGTTGCCCAGCAGATCGTTTCCGCCAATCTCGACAAAAACGACGGAGTTACTTGAATGGATTCGCGCAGCCTGGTCCATGGCCGTTTCAACGCTCGCCCCGGCGCGAGCGAGATTCACCACATTCATTCCGGATATTCGGGCCAAAACGTTCGGCCACGTCTTTTCCCTTTCATCAATTCCCGCGCTGATGGAATCTCCGATAACGTAAATCATTTGGCCCTTCGAAACTGGAATTCGACTCGCCAAATGAAATGGAAGCTCAACCAAACAAATGACCAGTGAAAAAACTGCAAAGGCTGCGATGACGGAAATTTTTGCTTTAAAATGCACACGAGCATTCGAAGCAATCCGCGTTGCAACGCAAAGGGTAAACCAACCGCCGTACAACCAAAACGATATCGGCGTTGCTGAAAGAACCACTAGACTGATCCCGATAAGCCACGCAACTGTCAGTGCAATGACTGGCACGCGCCACTGCACCCATAAGCGCACCACAAACGCGCCAACCGTCAAGGCTATGCCAATGAAAAACGCATTTCCATTCGCAATTTGGACCACGATGGGATTCATGCATTTCAACTAACAGAATCCCAACCATCAAGCAACCCGCAACCACAATCAACCATCAACTCGGGCGCATCCACACACTGTTCGCGGGTTGGGGCGGCGCGCTGCGCCGTCCGCGCCGCGTCCAGCGGCGCAACCGTTGCGCAAGCCCCTTTTCCGAACGAAAGATTCCTTCCGCCCGCTCTACGGGCGGGGACATCGTAGCGCGATGTCCCTACCAAAATTAAGAACAGTGCGTGGATGCGCCCCATCAACTCTGATCCCGCCTCTCACGCGGCCATTTTCGCCTCAGGATGCGCAGCCATCACTTTCTCAAAGGGCCGGGCGTCGAAAAACAGTTCGATACTTTTGATTTGTCCGCCTTCGAACGTAATTAAGCTGGCCACTTTGACTGTTCCCACCGGCTCGTTAAAACTCATTTCATACGCGAACATGGCCTGATTTCCGGAAGCGAACCTGGATTTGACCCGTAGTCCTCTTACATTCACCAGCATGCGTCGCACCGAGGCGAGAAACCCATCGCGGTTCGATTCCTCTGCCACAGGGGATTTAAATCTCATTTCCGGATGCACCATCTCCGTAATCTTTTGAACGTCCTTTTTGTTCAGCGCATCAAAATACGCCTCGCCCAACTCCAATATGTTTTCGCTCATATTTCCCGTTCTCCTTTACCAAGACGATACATCAAAATTCCCTTGAGCACAAATTGCTCGTCCAGTGCAATTGAAAGCGAATTGATCAGTCGCCTTGGCGGCGGCAGATGCGCTCATTCGTTCGATGTTCGATGTCTGATGTTCTCGTGTACTTCTTTACTCATTTAACGATTTAACCTTTCAACCCAGTCAACCCTCCCGCAACTGACTTGGACAAGGACCGCATCGTTTGCTAGTCTTTCGCGACTTTATGAGCCTGGAAAACACCGCCGTTGCCCCCTCGGATTTCATCCGTGACATTGTCGCCAAGCATGTCGCCGACAAAAAATATCCGCGGATCCACACCCGTTTCCCGCCCGAACCAAACGGTTACCTGCACATCGGCCACGCCAAGAGCATTTGCCTGAATTTCGGCATCGCCCATGAGTTCGGCGGCACTTGCAACCTGCGAATGGACGATACAAATCCAACCAGGGAAGAAGTCGAATACGTGGATTCCATCCAGAAGGACGTCAATTGGCTCGTCGCAGGGTGGGCGGACAGCAATCTGGGCCTCAAAGCACGCGGCAAAACGCCCGAAACGATCTCTTCCAACGGCAAGCCGGATTTTTTCCTTGGTCCGGCCTCAAAACCGGCGGCCCTGGAACCTTTCTACGCTTCTGACTATTTTGATCAAATCTATGAATATGCCGCCGCCCTCATCAATAAGGGAAAGGCCTTTGTTTGTGATTTGACGCCGGAGGACACGGACGAATACCGCCGCAATGCCAAAGAATCCCCCTGGCGCAATCGCAGCGTCGAGGAAAACCTCGATTTATTTGCGCGAATGAAAGCCGGCGAATTTCCCGACGGCAAGCGGTCCTTGCGCGCCAAAATTGACGTCGCCTCGCCTAACATTTGGATGCGCGATCCCCTGCTCTATCGCATCCGGCACGCCGAACATCATCATACCGGCGGCAAGTGGGTGATTTATCCCATGTACGATTTTGCCCATTGCCTCAGCGATTATATCGAGGGCATTACCCATTCCATCTGCACGCTCGAATTTGAAGTGCACCGCCCGCTTTACGACTGGATTTTGGAGAGCCTGGAGCTGCCCCGTCCCCTGCCCCATCAATATGAATTCGCTCGCCTGAGCCTTGGCTACACCATTATGAGCAAACGCAAATTGCTCCAACTCGTTCAGGAAAAAATCGTCTCCGGCTGGGACGACCCGCGCATGCCCTCCATTTCCGGGATTCGCCGCCGCGGCGTGCCCGCCGCGGCCTTGCGCGCCTTCGCCTACAATATCGGCATCACAAAATACAACGGCGTCACCGACGTCGCCGTTCTCGAGCACGCGATCCGCGAAGATTTAAACAAACGCGCCCTGCGCCGCCTGGCGGTTTTGCGCCCGATCAAAGTCGTCCTCAGCAATTATCCTGAGGGAAAAACGGAAGAATTGGATGCGATCAACAACCCTGAAGATCCCAATGCCGGAACCCGCAAGATACCGTTTGGACGCGAATTATTCATTGACCGCGATGATTTCATGGAAACCGCGCCGCCAAAATTCTTTCGTCTTAGACCGGGCGGCGAAGTGCGCCTCAAATACGCTTACATTATCAAATGCGAAGAAGTGATTAAGAATGCCGCCGGGAATATTGTTGAATTGCGTTGCACAGCCGATCTTGAAAGCAAAACGGGCGGCGCGACCGCAAATCGCAAAATCAAAGGCACTATTCATTGGGTCAGCGCCGCGCACGCGGTGGATGCCGAAGTCCGCCTTTATGACCGGCTATTCACCGTCCCCGAACCCGATGCCGCCGGCGATTTTAAATCGTTTTTGAATCCGAATTCGCTCGAAGTCATCACCGCCAAATGCGAACCTTCCTTGAAAGAAGCGAAAATTGAATTGCGCTATCAATTCGAGCGCCTTGGTTATTTCGCCATGGACAAGGATTCGCAGCCGCAAAAAATGGTATTCAATCGCACGATTACGCTCAGAGATACCTGGGCGAAAGAAGCGCAGAAGAGCTAATCATGCCGCGTCGTGAACTCAAAAACGGGAAGCAAGTCGCCGATTGGCTGGCGGAAGTCAGCGGGCATTTGCAGGCGCCCGGCAATATGACGCTCATTGGTTCGGCGGCGTTACTCTGGCACGCCCATCAGCGTGGAGTCACCGACAATTTGCCGGAAGGCAGCATGGACGTGGATTCGGTAACGGACAGCGATGAAGTCGCGAAGCTTTGTTATGAAGCGCTGATTGGCAGTGACTTTGAACGAGTCCATGGCTGGCACATTAATCTCATGCCCGAATCGGTTTTGCGCGAATTGCCCGTTGGCTGGCTACAGCGAGCGACTAAAAAGCAAATTGGTAAATTGAATTTGACTGTGCCCACGCCCGCGGACCTGCTCGCGCCAAAACTTAAGCGCAATGAGCCGCGGGACCGTCTTCACGCAGAATGGGCAAAACGTGTCGGTTTGGTCGCCTGAACAACTCGTGCTATACTTTTGACATGTTCATCAGCGGAATTCATTTTCAGGAGTACGCCAAGCTCGAATACGGGCGCATGGTCTGGCGCAGCCTTGAATTTCGCGAGCGCCTTCTGCGCCATTGGACGGACCCTCGGCATCCCCATGCAGACCGATTCGCCAGGCACGAGTCCGAAGTGCGCCACATACTCGAAAGCCCAAAGGGTTCCGATGCCGCACTGGACGCTGAATTCCGCCGACGAGGGTCGAGTCTCCGCGCTGCTGTAAAAGAAATTCCATCTGTGTTCGGGTCCTTCTTTTGATTCTAGAAATAAGGGCCTGCATTGCATTTTTCAAGGTTTTAGATGTTGCAAAATGCAATGTTGGCCGACCTTTAATCAAGATTTCCCATATTTTTGCTTATTGTTTCACTGGCACAAGACTCGCAATAAGATCGGCACAACTTATTCGAAAAGTTTGAAGATAACGCGGAAACGCCAAGGAATGAGCGCGGACGGTGACGTCCGCGCTTTTTTGTTGCCCGAAACACAAATTGCGATTAACAAGTCACGAAATATGAGAATGATTCTTCTTTTTGCGGCCATGGCCATGGCCTTTTTCTGTGTTCCCCTGATGGCCCAGCAAACCAATGATTCCTCCCCGGAACTCACTGCCTTGGTGATAAAGATTCAGACCGATCTTCAGGCCGGCAAACATACCGAAGCTGACCTTTCCGACGATCTGAAACAGTTCGATGTGTTGCTGGCGAAACATAAAGGGGAAAAAACTGACGCGGTCGCCCGGATCCTGTACATGAAGATCCTGCTCTATTCACAAGTCATCGGAGATGCCACAAAAGCCGATGCTCTCATGAATCAATTGACCAATGATTTCAGTGGAACTCAATTTGTCGCTAAACTCGAGGAAATGCAGGCCAAAGTTGCTGCCGCACAAAAGATTCAGGCCGGGCTCGCCGTCGGTTCCCAATTTCCCGATTTTAATGCACAGGACGTTAACGGCAAGCCTCTGTCTATCGCAAATTACAAGGGCAAAGTGGTCATGATTGACTTTTGGGCAACCTGGTGCGGCCCCTGCCGCGGAGAAATTCCCAATGTCGTCGCCACCTACAAAAAGTATCACGATAAAGGTTTTGAAATCATTGGTGTCAGCCTGGACTCGGACAAGCAAAAATTGCTCGATTTTACCGCTCAGAACGAAATGACCTGGCAGCAGTACTTCGACGGCCAGGGATGGGAGAATAAGCTCGCCGCCAAATATGGGGTTCAAGCCATTCCCATGACGTTCCTCCTGGATGGCAGCGGAAAAATCATCGGCAAGAACTTGCGCGGCCAGGAACTCACCGATATGGTCGCCGGCGCCGTAGCCGGCCCTTAGACGTCCGGACCAAATTCACGTACTCGCGCTCGTGTAGCGCCGAAGCGACAATCGCCAAAACCAATGCGATATCAATGCCCAAACCAAAGCCAATCCCAAAAGCGCCCCGCAGGCGGAGGGCGAAGTCAACTTGTCCGCCAGCACCCGCACTGGGACGTTTGAAACCAGCAACACCGGCAGCGCAAACGTAAAAACTGCTTTGAAGGCCCCCCGAAAGGCCTCATCCGGCATGCGGGCGATGTTGAACAAATTATAGTAGCCCCATACGATGCCTTGGGCCCGCACCGTCCAAAAGCTTACCGAGGCCAGCATGAACATCAGCGAGTAATGCACAAACAATCCCACGATGCACAATGCCGCAAATCCAACATATTCCATGAGCGAGGGATGCAAATGCAACTTGTGGGCTGCAAAGGCCATGACGCACGCGGCGAAAGCTGCATTCGCGAATGAAGAAATGTCCACCTGCCGGGTCGAAACGATAAACCGCGTGTTCACCGGCAACAGTAGAAAGAAATCCATTTTGCCGGTCCGGACCAGTTCCGAAAGGTTGGTGCAGTTTACCAAAAAAAATGCCTGGTAAATCTGCTGGATAAAATTGCTCGCCCCCGTTAGCAACACTACCTGCCATGCCGACCACGATCCAATTTTTTGGGTTTGCGAGAATACCACCCCAACAAAAGCCAATTGCAATCCAAACCAAAGCAGTTCGACAACGATCCAAAGAATGAAGTTTCCCTTGAACGACATCTCACGCGTCACCGAGGTCTTCCAGAGCGCGCCATAAATGCCCAGATAGCGCCAAACATCAGATGCCGGACCCGAACCACCCTTACGTGTGGCTGCCCACGGGACTCCGGTATCAGGATTCATTCTAGACCAGTCTCTTTAATTTCGCGTCTTCGCCCAATTTCCGGACCAGATCCTTGACTTTTTGCGCCTGGCTTCGGTGCGCCAGCAGCACGGCATCATCCGTCTGTACCAAAATGCTGTCGCGCAAACCAACCACGGCGATCGGCGTCCGGTTCTTTGTGCGGGCGTCATAGATCACGTTGCGCGCGGCGTCCACGTGAATGAAATCCGCCACGGCGCAATTGCCTTCCGGATCGGCCTTGAGATGGCGCGCCAGGGTCGGCCAGGCGCCCAGATCGTCCCATTCCAATGCGCCGTCCGCAACAATGACATTTTGCGCGTGTTCCATCAGCGCATAATCAATTGAAATTTTCCTGATGGCCGGATATTCCTTTGCCAGGATCTTTCCAAGTCTGGCGGGATTGCCGGCCGCCTTGAACCAGCGCCGGCACGCCGCAAACATCTCGGGCTGGTGTTTTTCCAGACCGTTGGTAATCGTCACGAAACTCCAGACAAACATCCCCGCGTTCCAGCGATACTGGCCGCTGTTCAAATATTCAAGGGCCTTCTCAAAATTCGGTTTCTCAACAAATTGCTCCGCCCTGAAAAAAGTAGTTTTCGTCTTCTTTACGCCTTCGGGCGCCGGCAATTCGTTGCCAATCCGGATATAACCGTAACCCGTTGCCGGTTCGGTTGGTTTGATGCCGATGGTCACGATCGCCTGGCCGCGTGATGCCACGTCAAAGGCGTCGCCCAAAATCTGCTGAAATTTTTTGGCATCGGGGATGACATGGTCCGCCGGCAGAACCGCCATGACCCCGGTAGTGGAATGCGCCCCGACGAGCGCCGCTCCCAGCGTCACCGCCGCGCAGGTATCGCGCCCGACCGGCTCGGCGACCAGATTTGCCCTGGGAATCCTCGGAAGCTGCCTGCGCACTTCCGGCAATTGCGCCTCGTTCGTGATGACAAAGATATTTTTGGCCGGCGCCAAAGGAAGCACACGCTCGACTGCTTCCTGCAAAAATGATTTTTTTCCCAGCAGCGCCAGCAGTTGTTTGGGCGTCTTTTCACGGCTCAACGGCCAAAACCGCTCCCCGCGCCCGCCGGCCATGATGATGACAAACCGGTCTTTGATATCAGCTTTGGTCTTCATTTGAAATTTTTCGCAACAATTCGCGCGACCTCAAAGTTTTTATGCCAAACGGCTTCTTCGGAACAAACAAATTAATGTCAAATTGTTAGTCCCGGATAGGGATCATTCTGCCGTCTGGTCCGGCTCGACAGTATCCCCTTTGTCCTCACTAATGACCGGCGCAATGGCCTGCAGCTTATCGCCGCCTTCCAAATTGATCAATTTCACGCCTTGCGTATTGCGCCCGGCTTCCCGGATGTCATTGACGGAAATGCGCACCATTTGTCCCTGAAAAGTGATCAACATGATTTCATCGTTGTCCCGCACGGTCAGCGCGCCGATCACCGCGCCGGTCTTCTCCGTCGTTTTCATCGTAATGATGCCCTTGCCTCCGCGGGATTGAGCACGATATTCCTCGAAGTCCGTACGTTTGCCGATCCCGTTCTCCCCGGCCACCAGCAGGGCCGCGTCCGGAACCACCACGGCCAGTGCCACGACTTCATCGCTCTTTTCCAAATTAATTCCGCGAACACCCCCCGCCGGCCGGCCCATCGGGCGCGCGTCTTCCTCGTTAAACCGGATGCTCATGCCGTCGCGCGTAATTAGCACCACGTCGTTTTGACCGCTGGTCAGCTTAACGTCAATCAAGGTGTCACCCTGTTCGATGCCAATCGCGATGATCCCGCCTTTGCGAACATTGGCAAAGTCAGAAAGCGCCGTTTTCTTCACCGTGCCCTGTTTCGTGGCAAAGAAAATAAAACTGCTTTGCTCCCACGTGGCGTCCTCCTTTTCCGCATTTGTCTTCGATTGAATTCGAATCAAAGCCGCAATTTTTTCCGCGCTTTTCAGTTCCAGCAGGTTGGCGATGCTCCGGCCTTTGGCCGCCCGGCCCATGTCCGGGATTTCGTGCACGCGCTCAACATAGACGCGGCCGGTGTTTGTGAAAAACATCAGATAATCATGGGTGCTGGCCGTGAATAGATGCTCGATAAAGTCCTTATCTTCGTCCGTGGCGGCTTCGCGGGTCGTCATGCCGATGACGCCTTTTCCACCGCGGCGTTGCGCG
>JASHPN010000353.1 GCA_030038175.1 Verrucomicrobiia bacterium | reverse complement strand
TCCTATCAATTGCTGCACGGGAACTTTCTGGCGGCGTTGCGCGACAACGCCCTTTACGTGGCCACGCTCGCGGCGCTGGCGGCTCGCGGCGCGTGGGTTCTGAAACGAAAGGCATGCCATCAGCCGGTCCGCTATTTTATTTCGCCGGCGGTTCTATGGTCCTATCTGGCCGTTGCGCTCGTTTTTGCCATTTTACGAAATCTGCCGCCATTCTCGTTTCTTGCGCCGCAGTAGCGGCCGGCCGGAGGACCTCAAAACATGGCGGGATCCCGCCTGGTTGCTTTCTTGCCTGGTTGTTTAATAAACAGCGTGATTTTTCGCTTTTGCGAACGCGCGGCCTCGTGTTCAATTCCAGAGATGAGCTTGACCCATCCACTGACAACGACCGCGTTTGAGCTGCCGGGTTATCGCATTGCCAAATCCTTCGGCGTCGTGCGCGGCATTATCGTGCGTTCGCGTTCCATCATCGGCAACTTTGGGGCGAGCATTCAAAGCATTTTCGGCGGTAATATTTCACTTTATACGGACCTGTGCGAGCGCGCCCGCGAGGATGCCTTCAATTTGATGCTCACCCATGCCGGCGCGCTGGGCGCCAACGCCGTGATCGGCGTCCGCTATGACGCCACGGAAATTACGCCGGGCATAACCGAAGTGCTTTGCTATGGCACGGCCGTGTATGTCGAAACCAAACCCGTTTAAATGGATCCAGCGCGGCCAAAATCCAAACCTTTCAACGATTTAAATCATGGCAGGACACAGCAAATGGGCAAAGGTCAAGCACTTCAAAGGCGCCATTGACGCCAAGCGCGCAAAAATCTTTTCCAAACTCGCGCGCGAAATCACCGTCGCCGCCAAACTCGCGGGCGGAGACCCCGATATGAACCCGAGGCTGCGTATGATTTTGCTCAAATGCCGCGCGGCCAACATGCCTGCCGATAATATCGAGCGCGCCGTCAAGAAGGGCACCGGGGGCGGCGAATCCGCGAACTTTGAAGATTTGACCTATGAAATGTACGGGCCGCACGGCGTGGCGCTGCTGGTGGAAGTCAGCACCGACAACCGCAATCGCACCGCTTCAGACATCCGCAGTCTCGCCACTAAAAATGCGGGTTCCATTGCCACTCCCGGCTCCGTTAGCCGTCTCTTTGACCGCAAAGGCCAGATCATCGTGGCCAGGGAAAATGCAAACGAAGACAAATTGATGGAATTGGCGCTGGAAGCCGGCGCGGACGATTTTAAAACCGATCCGGAAGGATTTGAAATTCTGACCGAACCGGCGAACTTTGAACTTGTGCATAAAAAAATTGAAACCGCCGGCATCAAATGCGAGGCCGCCGGCATCACTTCGCTCCCGGGTATGACCGTGTCCCTGGATGACGCCGCGGCCGCGGCCGTTAACCGGCTGATTGACGCGCTCGAAGATCATGATGACGTCAAAGAGGTTTTCTCAAACGCGGATTTTCCCGGCACATGAAATCAAATGCTCCGGTCCCAAAGATCCTGTCCGCGGCGGTGGCCAGTGTTTTTTCTCGGGCGGCAACGTTTGAACCATGAAGGCACTGAGCGCCGACACCTTTTTAGCCCGGTTCCTGCGGCGGCTGGCCATGACGGTCATTCGCCACCCGGCCTGGTTTCTTTGGCCCCAGATCATCCTGGCGCTCGGATGCGTAGTGGTGACCCTCGCATTTCTGAAATTTGACCCGGACCAGGGCAATCTGGTTTCGCCCAATCTCCGCTATCAACAGAATTTTCTCCGCCTCCAAAAGGAATTTCCCCAACAGGGCAACGACCTGGATGTGGTCGTTCAAAGCGGCGACCCCCAAAAGAACCGGGATTTTATCGAGCGCCTTGCCGCAAAAATGGTTCCGGAAACGAATATGTTCTGCGATGTCTTTTACCAGCACGATTTGCCGGCGATGGGCACGAAAGCGTTGTTTTTTGTTCCCCGTCAGGATCTTGCGGACATTAAAGGGACGCTTCGCGATGAGCTGCCGTTTGTGGCGCAGTTTACCCAGACGACGAACCTTTCCTCGTTCTTTGAAGAAATCAATACGATGTTTCGCACTGCTCCCGCCGGGACCAATGCGCAGACCGCGTCCTTGTTGCAGGCCCTGCCATTCCTGGCAGGCATTCTCGACCAGGCTGCCGCGAGCATGGAGACGACCGGAAAGCCCCTTTCTCCGGGGGTCGCGTCACTTTTTGGGGCCACAGATCTTTCGGATATTTATATCACCTTCGATCATAACCATATTTTTCTCCTGACGACCCATCCGCCCGTTGCCGAATCTCAAAATACGCTTCCCACCATTTGGACCCAGATCAAAGACGCTGTTGTTCCAAGCCACGCTCCGGGCGGGGACGTCACGGGAGACGCCATTGACCGGTTGCGTGAATTGATCCGGGAAACCCAGTTGGAAGTACCCGGTGTGAACGTGGGCCTGACGGGAGAACCGGTGCTGGATTACGACCAGATGACCCAATCGCAAAAGGATGTCGGCCTGGCCAGCATCGTATCGCTGTTCCTGTGCGCCATCATTTTCATATACGGCTACAACGAAACGGGACGGCCCATCAAGGCCGCTCTTTGTCTGTTAATCGGGCTGGCTTATACGCTCGCGTTTTCCGCTCTCACGGTCGGGCGCCTCAACGTCTTGACGATTACTTTTGTGCCGATGCTCATCGGTCTGGCGATTGACTATGGCGTCCACCTGATTACTCGATACGAAGAGGAGTTGCGGCATGGCCGGCCGAAGGAACAGGCCATCATCACCGCCATGGTCTTTACCGGCCAGGGTATCTTCACCGGTTCCCTCACCACCGCCGGGGCCTTTATCGCCATGATCTTCACGAATTTTAAGGGCATTCAGGAAATGGGAATCATTTGCGGCGGTGGTTTGCTCCTCTGCCTGGTTCCGATGATGACCCTCCTGCCGGTCCTGCTCCTGCGCGGGCGCCAGAACGTCATTGACCTTCGGACCAGGGAGGATGTGACCCGGGCGCGCATTGAGAATTTCTGGCTGCAACGGCCCGTCATTGTCATTGGCATAACCGTGGTGGTATGCGTTCTGGCGGCCAGGGAGATTTGCCAGGGCAAGGTCAAATTTGATTACAATCTGATTCAAATGCAAAGCCCCTCCCTGCCCTCCGTCGTGTTTCAAAATCTGCTGATCCACTCGGCGGATACTTCCGTCCTGTTGGGCGCCATTGTGGCCACGAACCTGGATGACGCCATCGGGTTGGAAAACCGGATCGAAAAACTGCCCACCGTTGCGGCGATTGATCCGCCTCCGGATGTGCTCGATAATTTTATTGAGTCCAGCCAGGCCAGGAAACTGCCCTTGATCCGGCAGATTAAAAACCTGGTCGCGCCCTTGCAGTTCCGGCCGCCTGACCCGCGTCCGGTTGACATTTATGATTTGAGCGCGAGGCTCTATTCATTATATGGCTATTGCGGCAATGCGCTGGAATATGTTGGTTCCAGCAATCCGGACCTTTCCCGCGATTTGATCCGCCTGCGCCAGGCGATCGAAAATTTCCGCAAAGCCATGCTGGCCGGTGATCAATACGAGCTCGACGCGCACGCGCGCCAGCTTGCCGAATTTCAAGTGGCCTTTTTCCAGGATGTCAGCGGCACCTTTGACGCCTTGAAAGGACAAAATATTACGGCTCCCTTGACGGTCGAGGACCTGCCGCCGGCCTTGCGCGACCAGTTTGTCGGGCAAGGCGGAGAATTTCTCTTGCAAGTGTCGCCCAAAACCGACGTCTGGCAACGGCCAAACCAGGAAAAATTTGTCGCCGATTTGCGGACCATTGATCCGAATGCCACCGGCACCCCCGTCCAGCTTTACGAGTATGAAAGTTTGTTGAAAAACAGCTACGTCCAGGCGGCATGGTATGCCCTCATCGCGATCGCCATCATGGTCCTTTTCCATTTTCGCAGTTTCCTGGCCGTCATTTTGGCGTTGCTGCCCGTGGCCGTCGGGACTCTGTGGCTTGCCGGCTGCATGGGAGGTTTTGGCATTCCCATTAATCTTGCGAATATTATGACTCTTCCGCTGGTCATCGGCATCGGCGTGACCAATGGAATTCAAATCCTCAATCGCTTTGCCGAGGAACGCACGCCGGGCATCCTCTCTCGCAGCACGGGTAAAGCCGTTCTGGTGTCGGGATTGACCGCCATCTCCGGCTTCGGCAGTCTTATCCTTGCCCAGCATCGCGGCATGCGCAGCCTGGGCGAAGTCATGGCGATGGGATTGGCTCTTTGCATGATCGCCGCATTGACGTTTTTGCCGGCCCTCCTGAATTTGTTGGGACGCCGTTGGACATTGATTAAGAAATGAAAAAACCCCCGAACGATAGCGTTAAAAAAAGAACCCAGCGCCGACAAACGCCGACACTGGGTCAGGAGGAACCGAGGTCAAAAACCTCATGGTGAAACAACCTATATGAACTGCTTAAAAAGTCAACATCAATGTTAAATCCGGTTCAAAATAGCAGAAAAACCATGCACAAGCCACTGTCATTAACGATAACGTTGGCTGCGCTTTTTTTGCTTTATCGAGTCGCTATTGCCGATGACTTCTCGGCCGGCCCTGTCTTTGATCGGTTCCCGCTCACCATCGGCTCAGGCCAGCGTGTCGAAGTGTTCGGACCCTTATTTTACAAGGAGCATAACGAGAGCGTTGAAACGTGGGCGTTGCCGCCCTTCTTTTCCTGCGAAAAAGATCCCACAATTGATGAACTCGAAGACGCTTCTTTTTACCCCATATTCACATACGTAAAATACGGGAGCCAATACCGCGCGCAAATTTTTCAACTGTTCAATATCTCCGGCGGCGAAGACCCCGGCAATTTGACCAAGCGGCGCTTCAACCTTTTTCCGATTTATTTCCAGCAGCGTTGTGCCGATCCGGCCTATAATTACACCGCTTTCTTTCCCTTCTATGGGCGCCTTCAAAACACTCTCTTTCGCGACCGGATCTTCTTCGTCATGTTTCCCGCCTACAGTGAAACCCAAAAGAAGGATATCATTAATGACAATTATTTTTATCCGTTTGGCAATGTGCGCCACGGAAACGGAATGCATGGCTGGCAGGCCTGGCCCTTTTACGGTCGCGAACATAAAGTCCTCACTACGACCACCAACGAATGGGGCATGATCGAAACCAATGGCGGCCACGACCAATATTTCGTCCTGTGGCCTTTCCATGTCCGGCAAAACAACGGCATCGGCACCGGCAACCCGGAAAAGGTGCGCTTGAATATTCCGTTTTACAGTTCGTTGCGGTCGCCGCAACGCGATTGGACCGCCGTTTTCTGGCCTTTTTTTAACTGGATTGATGACCGCGGCAAAGAGTATCGGGAATGGGAAATGCCGTGGCCGGTTATTGAAGTGGCGCGCGGCCCGGGAAAAACGGAAACCCGGATTTTCCCATTCTTCAGCCGGTCTCACAATACGTCGCTCGAGGATAACTTCTATGCCTGGCCGGTTTATAAATTCAACGCCATTCACGCGCCGCCGCTTGAGCGCCGCCGCTCGCGGATCCTCTTTTTTCTTTACCAGAACACCTCGGACCGAAGCACTGAAACCGGGAAGCTGAAGCGGCGCGTGGACCTTTGGCCATTATTGGTTTATCACCGTGATTTCGACGGCAGTACGCGCCTCCAGGCCCCCGCGCTGCTGGAGACGTTCATGCCCGCCAGTCCGGGGATCGAGCGCAATTGGTCGCCGCTCTGGGCCGTATGGCGCTCGGAAAAGGATCCCGCCAAAGGCGCAAACAGCCAGTCCTTGCTCTGGAATTTCTATCGCCGCGACGCGTCGCCCGGCGCAAAAAAAATCTCGTGCTTCTTTGGCCTGTATCAGTATCAATCCAACGCGGCGGGAAAAAAGCTTCGCTTGTTTTACATCCCCGTGTTGAAGAAAGAGGGGCATGAGAACGAGAACCGGACCGCTCTTAAAAACGCTCCGTGCTTGAATTAATCCGCAATCTGCCATCGCCAATCGCAAATAAAAAAGGGGATTATTGGCTGACGCGATTTGTCATCCTGCGTCTGTTGGGCGCGGTTTACGCGGTGGCCTTTCTCGCCGCTGCCAGGCAGATCGTTCCTCTCATCGGTTCGAACGGGCTTACGCCCCTGAATTTGTATCTCGAAAGCATCCCGGGCGGGCTCGCCGGTTTTGTTCAGTCGCCATCTCTATTCTGGTTCGCGCATTCGGACGCCGCTCTCCAAATCACCGCCTGGATTGGCTTTGCCCTGGCCTGCGTCGTTGTCGCCGGATATGCCAATGCCGTTGTGATGGTCGTGTTGTGGGGACTTTACATGTCTTTCGTCCATCTGGGAGAGGAATGGTACGGTTACGGCTGGGAAATTCAATTGGTGGAAACCGGTTTTCTCGCGATTTTTCTTTGTCCGTTGCTCGATCCCCGCCCTTTTCCAAAACGCGAGACGCCCGTCGTCGTCATTTGGCTTTTTCGCTGGCTCATTTTTCGCATCATGCTTGGCTCCGCTCTCATCAAGCTGCGGGGTGACCCCTGCTGGCGCGACCTGACGGCTCTTTATTATCATTTCGAGACCC
>JASHPN010000352.1 GCA_030038175.1 Verrucomicrobiia bacterium | reverse complement strand
TAAAAAATCCAATAAAGCCCCTGAGCCCCATCGGGGCGGCATCTTCTCCCGCTTTGCCTCTTAAAAACTGAGATGCGCCCGAAGGCGGATCCCTCTTCACTCTCCGATTGACTCTCCGCCCCAATCCCCTACCATCCCCTTACAGGCCACATGTTTACAGGACTCGATACATGTCGGAAATTTGTTGTGACTAGATTGAATACGGTGGGGCGGAACTCCGGCCTTTATCCCTCAGCCGGGCTGTGCTGTTTTTCGGATTGCAACGCTTATAACTTGTATGAGTCAGAATAGTCCAATTTACAAAACCCGTTTTTATTCTGACTGCATCGGAGTCTTTCAGGGAGGCGGTTGCATACCAGGGGTGGTCGTCACCGTGAAGCGGGTCTCGACCCCTGGCTAATTTCCGGAACTCCTTCAGAGTTCTCAGTCAGCCTGCGGCAATTTTGAATGGATCGCTGTTCATCGGTGTCCATCTGTGGTTAAAATCTGGTGTCGTGTTTTTCCGCAGTTCAAATCCAAAATTCTTGCACAAATTCAGGTACTTAACTCCACGGTTATGCTTTTTGCATGGCTATCGCTTTTAGTCCGTAGTCCGTAGTCAGTGGTTCTTAGCACAGGCGCTCACGCGAAGGACGCAAAGGGCGCAAAGGTTTTGGAATGATTTCCTTTGCGACCGTTGCGGCCATTGCGTGAGGCGGCCGGTCAGACACATCTTCGATTCCGGGACGCTCCGTCACCTGCCTTCGCTCGGAAGCTACGGCAAGGCAGGCGTTCGCGGCTCTGTCTGATTTGTGGCATCAAAAATGCAGGGGTTTGGCTGCCATGGAGAGACACAAGAACCGTGATATGGAAATCGCCACCGGCGTGGCGGAAGCGGTCATGTTTTTGTTCATCCTTTGCCTGATCTTTCCGTCCAGTCGCGACCTGGTCTTTGGAAGCGGTTTCGTCGCCTTCGGATTGCTTCTGACGGCGGTACTCGGCGGCTTTTTCATCGTCCTTTTTCGTCACCTGTCACAAGAAACGGATTTGTCCGACGAAAGCAGTGAAGTTCTCTTGAGTCCCCAATCCGAAATTCGCCCTCCGGAACCAGCGGTCGTCCCGGAAGGCGCGGTGTCAGAGGAGTTGGTGGTTGACGGGAGAATTAATTAAAAAGCGGATTTTTTAACAGGACGGTTGCGGAGCAAAGGGAGATATCCGTTTGCCTTGGGGATCCTTCTCCACGAACCGGACGGAGCGCGGCTGCCTGCCCGTCCGTAGCCCCGCTCGGCGGGGCGAAGGAGGGTATCGGAGACCAGCCGCAGCACACCCAACTTTTCAACACGCTGCGGCTGGCGCCCCTTTTACCCCCACACAGCCGCGCTCCGGGCGCTCCAGTTCACGGTCCCAATGCATGCGAAAAAGCAAAAGGGGCTTTCCATGAACCGCGATTGGAGCGCGGCATTTATGCCACTTCATTGAACAACAACTGCGACGCCAATGTATTCCGCTATCTCACAACTTCGTACGCCGAAGCGATCCCGCCCCTTGCGGGATCGCTCTCCGATACGCCGGCCGATGGCTTGAAACGGCGAGCGACTGGAGCGGTTCAGGCAGTCAACGCGCGAAAGTTTCGAAATTGAGGAGCGCGGACAGCCTTGTCCGCGTGTTCCCTGATCGTGCCATCACACCCTGTTCGCGCGGACAAAGCTGTCCGCGCTCCTTGGGTTGCGGATTTGCCAGACTGTGCAAATCCGTGGTTTGTATATTCATTGGTCGCTCCCGCGCGGTCGCGGCTTGGTTTCGCAAATTCGGGTCTAAATTTTTGTTGAATATTGATTAACAAAGGGATATGGGTAGGTTAAAGCAGTCCGAATTAGAGTTGGCAGAATGAGTGCGTCCATTGTGCAACGGTTTCTTCGGCAAGTTGGCCGGCGGCAAACGATGATTTCCCTGGCCCGACAATGGCGGCTTATTTTCCTGGTTGGCCTGGCGCTCTACGCGGCGGCGCTGTTACTTTCGCGGCTGTTCAGTTTGATTCCCAATTGGTTTACGCCGCTCTCCCTGGCCGTTTTCGCCGCCGTCACTTTTATTCCGGCCTGGATTTTTTATCGCCGCCGCACCCTCGCTGATGCCGCGCGATTGGCGGACGCCAAATTGGGAACTCACGATCTGTTTCTCACGGCCTCGCTCATTGAGCATTCGCTCGGCGCGTATCAGGATTTGGTCCTGAAGGAAGCGCAACAAAAGGCCGCCGCCGCCGCTCCAAAACGCATCGTGCCTTTCCATTGGCAGCGGGACCTATTCAGTCTCGGCGCGGGCCTGGTCCTCGTCGGCCTGGGCGCGCAGGCGTTGCCGCAATACGATCCCCTGGGCCTGCATCAGCAGCAGAAGCAACTGGCCCAACAACGCGAGCGTGAGCGGGAAATCGCCAAAGCCACTGCCATCCGCGCCGCCCTGCTGGCGGAGAAACACGCCGGCGACCAGAGCGACCTGACGAAGCAGGCCCTGGCGAATCTCGAAAAAGTATTTCAGAACGCCAAGCCGAATGATAAAACCGGCAACCTGGCGCGCCTCAACGAGCAGCAAAAAGTCTTCGGGCAACTCTGGAAACAGATGAGCGAGGAGAAACTCAAGAGCGCGCTCAATGTTCCGCCGGCCTCCCAGAATTTCGGCCTCGCGGACCCGACCAAAGCCGAGCAATTGAAGAATGATTTGCAGAAAGGCGATGTTTCCAGCGCCAAAAAGGAGCTAGAGGCCCTTAAACAGAAAGCGCAGGAACTGGCCGCCACCAAAGACCCCATCGAGCAGGAGAAACTCCGCCAGGACCTAATGGACCGCCTTCAGGGCCTCAAGGACACGTTGGATCAGCAGTTGAGTTCGCAAGCGCTGGATTCGGATTTGCAACGAGCGCTCCAGCAATTGGCCATGTCCGATACGCCCGAATTGTCCAATCAAGCTTTGAAAGACATGTCCGCCTCATTGAGCCTCTCGCAGCAGGAGCTCGATCAATTGGCCAAGGCGATGTCGGACATGAAAGACATGGAAGACGCCCTCAAGGCGCTCCAATTTGCCAAAGAACTCAACGGCTTGCAGGGGTTGGACGGCAAGGATTTCACCAAAATGGGCGACCTCGAAGCGTATGCGTCTTTTTGCCAGGGAAAATGCAACTCCCTTTGCGATAATCCGGGCATGGGAATGAACGGAGGATACGGATACGGTCCGAGGCCCTATGGCGATGATTCCCAGGCGAGCAAATTCAAACAGCAAAAGGACCCGTCCCCGCTTCAGGCCGGGAAGATGCTGATGGAATGGAAAACGCGGGAAGTTTCCCAGGCCGGTCCGGCGCGGGAAGATTATTTGCAGGCGGTCCAGGACGTTCGCCAGCAGGCGAGCGAAGCGGTGGTTGAGGAACAAATCCCGCCCGGATACCAGGCGGCCATCAAGAGTTATTTCGATACGCTACCCAATGAGTCCAGCGCCAACGCCCCCGCCCACTGACCGCGGCTTTCTGCGCCGGCTGCTTGTGCTGGCCGTGTTCGTGGTGCTTTTGTTTCTCGGTTTTGATCTGCTTTGGGCGCCGCAAAAGAAAACGCTCGTGGTCTATTGCGCTCACGATTCCATTTATGCGGACTCGATTTTCCAGGAATTTCAGCGCGAGACGGGAATACCCGTAGCCGTCCGCTACGACACCGAAGCCACCAAATCCCTTGGACTGGTGGAACTGATATTGCAGGAAAAAGCGCATCCACGCTGCGACGTGTTCTGGAACAATGAAATACTCGGCACGCTGCAACTGGCGGACGAAGGATTGCTGCTGCCGTATCGCGGCAGCGGTTACGAACGGATTCCCGCCGCATTCAAGGATCCGGACGGGCGCTGGGCGGGCTTTGCCGCGCGGCTGCGATTGTGGATCGTCAATACGAACCATCTGGCGCCCACCGAGGAAGCGGTCGAAAAAGCCTCGAGCGGCGACCTGGACCGCATGGTGATCGCCAAACCGCTCTATGGCACCACCCGGACCCAGTACACCATCCTATGGAAATTGTGGGGACGCGATCGCGTTCTGGCGTGGGAAAAGGACCGCCGCGCGCGGCATTTGCGCGAGGTGGACGGCAATTCCGTGGTCAAAGACCTGGTCTGCGCGGGCGTCTGCGATTTGGGCTGGACCGATACGGACGATTATTACGAGGCGCATGACGAAGGCAAGCCGGTGGGCATGGTTCCGGTGCGCCTGGAAAATGGAAAAACCATTTGTATTCCGAACACCGCGGCCATTATTAAGGGAACAAAGCATTTGGCCGAAGCGCAAAGGCTGGTGGATTTCCTGCTTTCGGAAAAATGCGAAATCGCGCTGGCCAACGCCAAGTCACGCCAAATTCCGCTGGGGCCGGTGGACAACGCTGCTTTGCCCAACGAAGTAAAACAACTGCAGCGCTGGGCTGCCGACGGCGTGTCCCTCGGCGATCTCGATGCTGCCAACATGGAATGTCTGGCGTGGCTGAAATCGGAATATCTCCAGAAACTCTGATTCGGGGTCTGATAGTGGGAGTGCTGGCCGTGATGGCGGCGCGACCCCTGCAGGCGCTCCTGGCCGACAGCCGGCGATCCGTCCGGCGCACGGCGTGGATTCTCCTGCTGGCGCCCTATTTTACGCCGGTGCTCCTCACCGGTTATGCTTATGCCAGTTTTTCGCTTTCGCTGATTCATCACCCGGACCTGAATGTTATTTTTTATTCCAGTTTGCTTTGGTGGAAATTCACCCCGATCGCCGCGGTGATTCTTTATTTCACGCCGTCGCCGGTTTCGGCCGAGGCGATTCATTGCCGAAGGCTGGCATTTGGGTACGGGAACGATTCCGCCCGCGATACGGGCGGTGACGGCGCAGCGCGCCGTCCCTACCATCTGCGCAGTGAATGGATGTTTTTGGCGCGCGCGGGATGCCTCGGGGGACCGGCGGCGGCGTTTGCGGTGGTGTTTCTTTGCGCGTATGCCGAATTTGAGATGGCCTCGCTCATGGTCGTCAAATCATGGACGGTCGCGCTCTTCGATGCCCATGCCGGCGGATTGGCTTTGAGTGAATCGCTGCGCCTGGTGATCGGCCCGCTGCTGTGCGAAGCCGTGGCGATTGCGATCGCGTTCGCCGTGCTGGGGCGGCGGCGGGTCATTCCCGCACGACGCATGAGCGCCCGGCCGGTTCAAAGGCGGATGGCATGGTGCCACCTGGCCGTCGCATTTGTTTTCGTGCTGGGGATTCCGGCGGCGATGGTGGCGTGGGGCGCGGTCCGCGGATTTGCCATGCTGATCCATAATTTCGTGCTGAGCCGGGAAATCTTTGCGAGCCTGTTGTTTGCCGCCGGAGCCGGCACGTTCGCCGGGTTGCTGTCCATTGGCCTCGACATCGCCGGCCGAGGGCGCGGCGCGGGCGGCATCGTTGGCAAAGCCGTTCTAATCGCCGCCGTTTTCATCGGATTGCTCGGTCCATTGGTCCTTTCGCTCACGGTTTTGGCAATCGTCCAACTGCCGGGATTCATTTCATTGCGTGACACACCGGCGCCGGTGGTGTTCACATTGGGCATGGTACTCCTTCCGCTGGCGCTGGTGCTGAAACGGGTGCTCGAACTCACCCGGCATCGAAGCGCCTTGCACGT
>JASHPN010000351.1 GCA_030038175.1 Verrucomicrobiia bacterium | reverse complement strand
AGGCGAGGGTCGGAATCGAACCGAGTCGTGGAAAATGAACTCAAATTCGTATCCTGCCGCCAGAACGCAAGTTACAAGACTTACGCTGCTAACATGAAGAAAATCACAGGTTTTTGCTTTCAAGTCAAGCCTGAACACTATACTTCATGACATCCAAAAACTACTCTCGTACTACTCCTTTATTACACCGTTGCTGGCAGTTTTGCTGGCAGTCAAACATTGACAGTCAAAACACTGATTTTTCAGAATAGAGGTCTTCTTAAAATAGCCGTGACCAACGCGCTTTGCTGCTTCACGTCACAGGCTGACGGTCGGCCCTTTTCCCCTACGACCCGCCCGTTCCGCTTCGCAGAAAAGCGCGCTCGTCACGCGCAGTATCATATAACAACGAAAAAATCGGTGCGCTTGCATCACCTTCGCACAAGCCGCGCAAAAAGATTGCCTACAAGACCCCTTCCGCCGCCGCTCGGAAGCGATGGCGGGACAAGTGAGTTTTATGGTTTGTTCGCGCAAATCACCGCAATCTGCGGACAAAAATCCGTGTCCATTCGTGTCCATCCGTGGTTTAAACCCGTTCACTGGATCTGGAGCAGATAGAACCGCCGCGGCCCCGGCGGATTCAGGACGTTGGTCAGTGTGAGGCTGAACGCGCCATTGGCGCTCCAGGTATTGGTAACCACCGGCGTCCACTGGGTGGACGGCAGGGTGAGATTGGTGCTGGTCAGCACAATGTAGGTCGTTCCGGAGCTTCCGTTGGCGCCCTCAATCGTTAGATTGGTTCCCGACAACTTGACGCCAGTGACGTTCGGCAGCGCCGAAGAGACGATGATGGACGGACCGGAAGCAGCCAGCGCCAGGCCCAGGCTATTCGTCACGATCAGGGCGGGTGAGAACAAGCCGGTCGTGCTATAGACATTGGTTGGATTTTGCACGGCGCCGGCATTTCCATCGCCGAAGCTCCAGTTCCATCCGACAATTGCGCTGCCGTCGCTGTCAGCATTGGCGGACTCAAAATACACTCGCAAGGGAGCCAGTCCAATGGTGGGACCCGCGGCAAAGGATTGGACCGTGGGCAATTCCACCGCGCCGATGTCAATCAGGCCGTTTTGGCTGCGCGCATAACCGCGCTGGTCGGTGGCAAACGGATTGGCGGCCGTGCTGCCCGCGCCGATGGCCGGCGAACCGGGCAGGGGCGGCATCGTCGGCGCCGGCCCGCCGTAGTTGCCCAGCGGGGCGAGATGGGGAGCAGCATTGAGAGGGGCGGGACCGGTCACCGTGCCACCATTGACGTTGGTCACTGACTGGACAAGATTCGAGACCCCATAGGCGATGGTCCCGACTTCCTCCACGTAAATATCGGCGCCGGAGTTTCCAGCGACGATGGTATTGGTCATCATCACCCGTCCCTCATCGCAGTAAATGCCTCCGCCATAGCTGCCGGGGGCACTGTTCCCGGACAGCGTGCATCCATTCAGCGTCAATGTCCCTTCGTTGCCGATGCCGCCGCCGTAGCCGCCGGGAGCGCTATTTTGCGACACGGTGCATTCATTCAGGATCGCGCTGCCTCCGGTAGAAAGACCGCCGCCATAGTCGCCCGAACGGTTTCCCGAGAGAGTGCAACGATTCAACGTCAGGTTGCCAACACTGTAAATGCCGCCGCCATCGCCGGGGGTGTAACCATTGGAGATGGTAAGCGAATTCAGCACGACGGTGAGGCCGAAGTAAGGCACATCGAAGACTTCGGAAGTACCGCCACCGTTGATTTGAAGGCCACCCGGCAGCGCCGACGCGTCAATCGTGAGGTTCGTGACAATTTGCAGCCTGGAGGCCAGCATGATGGTCGCGCCCGACAAGTTCGGGGCGAAGACGATCACCTGGCCGCTGTTGGCATTGGTGATGGCCCACCGAAGGGTGCCCGGGCCGCTGTCGGCAGCGCTGGTCACCAGCGCAATGACGCTGATGGCCGGCCCGGAAACGGTCAGCGCCAAGCCCAGGCTGTTGGTGACAATGACGCTGGGCGAAAAGACACCCGGTGTGCTATAAACATGGGATGGATTTTGCACGTTGGTGGCCGTTCCATCGCCGAAGCTCCAGTTCCATTGGACGATCGCCGTGCCGTCGCTGTCCGCATTCGTGCAGTTAAGCTGTGTGCTCAAAGGAGCCAATCCATTTGTGGGGTTCGCGATAAAGGGCTGGACGGCGGGTCTTTCCACCGCGCCAAGATCAATTCGGCCGTTTTGAATCCTTTGATGGAGGCGCTGGTCGGTGGCAAAGGTATTGGCGGTGAGGCTGGCTGCGCCAATGGCGGGGGAACCAAGCAAGGGCGGCATGGTTGGAGTTGGGCCGCTATAGTTACCCAGCGGGGCGATGTCCGGGGAATTGGTCAGGGGCGCGGGACCGGTAATCGTGCCATTATTGCCCACTGACTGGACGAGATTCGAGCCGCCATAGGTTATGGTGCCAAAGTTGACGATATCCAGGTCAACATTAGCTTCGTTTCCGGCGACAATGGTGTTGGTCATCATTACAATTCCGCCTTCGCAGGCAACGCCGCCGCCGTAGCCGGTAAGGCCAAGCGCGCTATTTGCCGAAAGTGTGCATCCATCGAGTATCGCCGTGCCTGGAGTGAAGATACTCCCGTTTTCGATGCCCCCGCCGACGTAGTAAGCACTATTTTTTGCCAGGGTGCATTCATTGAGTATCACCGTGCCACCGTTGTAAATGCCTCCGCCGGAGCCGGCGGGAGCGGCATTTCCCGCCAGGGTGCATTGGTTCAGGGTGAGCATGCCATTATTGTAAATGCCGCCGCCATCGCCGCTGGAGTTACCATTGGTGATGGTAAGTGAATTTAGCGCGTCGGTGACGCCGGAGGCGACAACGATCGCTGTATTTTGCCCATTGCCATTGATTTGAATGCCGGCGGGCAGCCCGGACGCGTCAATGGTCAGGTTTGTGTTAATGGACAGGGTACTGGACAGCATGATGGCGGCGCCGGAAAGATTCGGGGCAAACGTAATCGTTTCTCCTCCAATGGCGGCAGCCATGGCCGATCGGAGAGAGCCCGGACCGCTATCGGCGGCGCTGTCAATGATCAACGGCGCGCCGTTGTTGGCGAGCGTGCCGGAAACGGCCAGCGCCAGGCCCAGGCTGTTGGTTACGATGAGGTTGGGAAGCAATATGCCTGACAGGCTGTAAACATGGGTTGGGTTTTGCACATTGGTCGTGGTTCCATCGGCGAAGTTCCAGTTCCATTGGACAATAGTGGTGCCGTCACTGTCCTCATTGGTGGAGTCAAATTGCACGTTCCAGGAAGCCGCCCCCAGGGCAGGATTTGCGGTAAAGGGCTGCACGCTGGGCAGCTCCACCGCGCCGATGTCAACCAGGCCGTTTTGGCTGCGGGCGTAGCCGCGCTGGTCGGTGGCAAAAGGATTGGCGGCTACGCTGCCCGCGCCAATGGCCGGCGAGCCGGGCAGGGGCGGCATCGTCGGCGTCGGCCCGCCGCAATTCCCCAGCGGGGCAAGTTCAGGAGCGGCATTGAGGGGAGGGGGACCGGTAACGGGGCCGCCAGCGTTATAAACCGACTGGACGAGATTTGAGCCGCCATAAGTTAAGTTGCCATCCGTGAAAATATCCGCGCCGTAATCCGCGCTGTTTCCGGCGGCAATGGTGTTGGTGATCGTTATCAGGCCGGCGTAGCCGAAAATGCCGCCGCCGTAGCCGCCGGGAGTGCTGTTTCCCGACAGAGTGCATCCATTCAGGACAGCCGTGCGTTCATTGAAGACGCCGCCGCCGCCGTAGTAAGCGCTATTTTCCGCGAAGGTGCATTCATTCAGTATCACCGTGCCTCCGTTCCAAATGCCGCCACCGTAGCCGGCATCAGCGGTGCTTCCCGCCAGGGCGCATTGATTCAAGGTCAGCGTGCCATTGTTGCTAACGCCGCCGCCATCGCCGCTGGTGTAACCGTTGGTAATGGTGAGCGCGTTCAGCACGTCAGTGACGCCGGACGGCACGCTGAAAACTGTGACCGCGCCGTTGCCATTAATTTGAATGCCGCCGGGCAGCGCCGAAGCGTCAATGGTGAGGTTGGTGTTAATCGCCAGCGTGCTTGCCAGCGTGATCGTGGCTCCAGACAAGTTCGTGGCAAAGAGGATCGTTCCCTCGCCGGACGCGTCCATAATGGCCGACCGGAGAGTGCCCGGGCCGCTGTCGGCGGTGTTCGTGACCAACGCGGCTACGTTGATGGCTGGGCCGGAAACGGCCAGTGCCAGGCCCAGGCTATTCGTTACGATGAGGCCGGGCGAGAACAGGCCGGTTGCGATATAAAGATGGGATACATTCTGTCCGGCGGCGGTGGTTCCGTCGTCGAAACTCCAGCTCCATTGCGCAATGCCACTGCCGTCGCTGTCAGTATTGGTGGACTCAAAAAACACTCTCACGGGAGCCACGCCCATGGCGGGACTTGCCGTAAAAGGCTGGACCGTTGGTGATTCCACGGCGCCGATGTCAATCAGGCCGTTTTGGCTGCGCGCGTAGCCGCGTTGGTCGGTGGGAAAAGGATTGGCGGCTACGCTGCCCGCGCCAATGGCCGGCGAGCCGGGCCAGGGCGGCATCGTGGGAGTCGATCCGCCGTAGTTCCCCAGCGGGCCGAGGTCGGGCGCGGCATTGAGAGGAGTCGGTCCGTAAAAGCTGCCAAAATAACTATAAAATGACTGGACGAGACTCGTCCCTTCATAATTTACGCTGCCATCGTAGCCATTGTAAATATCCGCGCCGTAATACGCGCTGTTTCCGGCGATAATGGTGTTGAGTATTGTCACCGTGCCCCCTTCATCATTGTAAATACCGCCGCCGAAGCCGCCACTATTGCCCGACAGCGTGCATTCTTTCAGCGTCAACGTGTCGTTATTGTAAATGGCGGCGCCGCCGACGTTGGGACCGCTGTTTCCGGCCAGGGTGCATTCATTGAGTGTCGCCGTGCCTCCGTTGAATAAGCCCGCGCCAAAGTCGTCGGGATCCGTATTTCCGGCCAGGGTGCATTCATTTAGCGTTAGCGTGCCATTATTGACAATGCCCCCGCCGTTGCCGTTGCTGTAACCGTTGGTGATGGTCAGCGCGTTCAGCACGGCGGTGACACCGGATGCTACCGTGAAGACGGTATTTGTCCCGCGGCCATTAATTTGAATGCCGCCGGGCAATGCCGAGGCGTCAATGGTCACGCTGTTTGTCAGGTCAATCGTTCCATTGGTTTCGAAAATGATTTCGCCGGAGAGCGCACCGGCAAAGGTAATCGTGCTGCCGGGATTGGCGCCGGCTGCGACCGCGCGCAGCGACCCGGGCCCGGAATCCGCCGTATTGGTGACGACGAGGCTGGCGGCACGGCCGTTCAATGCCAGGCCAAGCCAGCCGGCCACTCCGAAAATCAAACCAAGCCGCCGCGTGAGTGGCGCAGGTGGACGCCCGGGATTCTTCATTTTAACTGAAGTGATTATAGGGGTTTATGGCTGATTGGGTCAAGCCCAATTGCCAGGGTGCGGAGAAGTTTTGAGTGCTGGAAACTGGAAACGAGACACCCATTGCACGAATTGACACGAAAAATGGGCGGCTTTTTATTGAGCCTTTGAGAGATTTCTGTCGGGAGGGATTGAAATGTGTGCCCGCGTTGGGCGCTGATTGTTAACAGAAGCAAACCAAGGGAATGAAGACAGAACAGGATGAACATGATGAACAGGATTTGGCTGAGTTAGATTCCGGACGCGGAACATGTGAGTTGAAGTCCTAAAGGGTGCAACAGGTGCTACATCGTTGGATGCCAATGGCTTAATGTGCAACATTCAGGTGCAACAAGGGTGCTACGGGGTGCTACATTCACAAGGAAAAATTAAAAAAAGCGTGGATCCAAGGACACCGCTCGTTGGAGGCGAGGGTCGGAATCGAGCGCCTTTGGTGGCGGACGACAGGGTTATTATGCCTTATTTCATTGGTGATTCAAGCAGATTGTGTCACTATTTGAGCTCCCGGTTTCCGCTTGGTTTGTTAGCCATTTTGTTAGCCATAGGTAGCCGTTTTTGGTTCACGCCGGCAGCATGTCGGCGGGGAAATACGAGCGGTATTTGACGTGCGGGTCGGTGGGATGACTGCCGAGAGGGTCAAAGCTGCCGCACGGATGTTGCCAGACGCCGCGCCGCTGATTCCAATGGAAGCCCAAACGCCAGAGGGTATTGGCCGCGAAATGGTGACTTTTGGCTGGAAAATCCAACCATATCCATCTGCCGACAATTTCCGCCAGTTCGTATTGCCGGGGCAACTGCGTCCGCAAATAGTTCAAAACCTTTTCTGTGGATAACCTGCGGTTGGTGCAATGCCTGATAAAATCCTGCTGCGTCTTGCTGGTTTTTGAAACCGACGATGGCCGAGCAGAGCCGGTGCTTGCTGCTTCATTTCTTTGATTGGGGTTTTCCGCGTTCATATGCTTTTTTTGAACCGCTGTCCGTCGTCGCCGTATGCTGCTTGCTGCACCAGGATTCGGAGAAAGCGAGCCGGGATGCGAAGCATGAGTTTAAACCGCACGAAAGCAATGGCCGTGACAATATGGAGTCTGAGGAATGTTGGCGCGGAGATTGTGCCGTGTCTAATTACGGTTCGTTTTCGGAGAGGACAAGCAGGCTACGGCGATGGCGGCAGGGCAAAGGCATTGAACACGATCAGAAAACTCCATGGCATCCGCGACGAGAGCGACGTTGGGTTCAGAGCCTGCGGAGAATTCAGTGGCGCTTTGGTCGCGCCGATTAGTTCTGTCAAGTGACGAAACCGGGCTGGCGGCATGGAGCGGCAGCAAGGGAGGGCGCGGCGGTGGCGCAGTCCTGTCGCAGAGGGATGGGAAAAGCCAGTCTTACGACTTGCTCAATGACTCAATTAGCTGGCCGGAAGTCTGGCTTTTAGGGTGGGGGAATTATCAAGCGACGGGACGAGCACACAAGCCGAGGCGAGACTCTGGCGGGAGCGGAATGCAAAGCCTGCTCGGTTTGGTCACGACCGGGTTGGGAAATTATTGGGGATAACCTTTTAGACTTCTGGTGAAGTGATCTCAAAAGTGAACTTTCTATAAAACAGGCAACTTTCAGACGGATTCTATTGACTTCTTTAGACCGATGTTTATTATCACACGAATAAGCTTTTATTGTTCTCGGTCGGTAAATTATGATTTTTTGGCAGACATTTAAAGCAGATTTGCAAGCCCTCGGGGATCGAAACTGGTCACATGTCTTATCATTACCGCAAGTGGAATTCGTGTTGGCAAACCATCGTTGTCTCACTTTCTGTCATGAAGAACGGGTCTACTAGTCAATCGTCGATTGCTGTTATCGGAATGGCCTGCGAATTTCCCGGCGCGCATTCCCCGGAAGAACTGTGGCAAAATGTCCTTGCGGGTCGGCGATTCTTCCGCAAAGCGCCACCGGAACGAATGCCTCCGGAATACTTCGACCTCGATCCCGAAGCGCCTGACAAGTCATATTGCGACCGAATGGCGGTGATCACGGACTGGGAGTTCGACCCCCTCAAATTTCGGATTCCACCAATTACCGCTCGCACGTCGGACATCGCCCACTGGCTGGCCCTTTTCACTGCGGATTTGGCGCTCAAAGACTCAGGACTGGACCTAGCCTTGGTTGACCGGACGCGGGTTGGGGTCATGCTCGGTAATACCCTCGCAGGAGAGTTCATGCGCAGCCACAATCTACGTTTGCGCTGGCCATACGCGGAAAGGGCATTGCGACGTTCACTGCAAGCACAGGGAATCGAGGAGCATAATATCGTACGCATCCTTACGGCGTACCGCGAGTCTTTTGAATCGCCGTTCCCCGCATCCAACGAGGATTCTCTCGCCGGGAACATGTCCAACACCATCGCCGGTCGTCTTTGCAATCATTTTGACTTGGGCGGCGGCGGTTTCACCGTGGACGGCGCATGTTCCTCTTCGCTGTTGGGTGTCGTCATTGCTTGCGATGCGCTAGTCAAAGGCGACCTCGACTTTGCGCTGGCGGGTGGCGTGGATGTCAGCCTCGACCCATTTGAAATCGTCGGCTTCGCCAAAACCCAGGCGCTGGCCAAGGAAGACATTCGCCCTTACGACGAACGTGCGGGCGGCATGATGACGGGCGAAGGTTGTGGCATTGTCGTGCTGATGCGTGAAGGCGATGCCCGCGCTCGCGGGCTGAAAATTCACGCCTTGCTCAAAGGCTGGGCTTACTCGTCTGATGGCAAGGGCGGCATCACAGCGCCGGAAGTTGAGGGGCAAGCGCGTGCGTTGCGTCTCGCTTACGAAAAGGCGGGCTATCCGATGTCCACCATAGGCTACATTGAAGGGCATGGGACCGGCACGCCAGTCGGGGACAAGGTTGAGCTTACGGCGATCCAGCGCGTGCTTCAAAGCAATGGCGAAGATTTTCTCTGTGCCATCGGCAGCATCAAGGCGAACATCGGCCACTGCAAAGCCGCTGCCGGCGCGGCAGGACTCATCAAGGCCATTCAAGCGCTGAAACACAAAATTCTTCCACCCACGGTGAATTGTGAGCGTCCGGTCAATGTCTTTTCGCAGTCGGGTTGGCAACTGCGGCCTAGCCTGAAAGGCAAGACATGGAAATCCAACGGCACTCCACGTCGTGCTTCTGTCAGCTCAATGGGCTTCGGCGGAGCGAATTCGCATGTTACCCTTGAAGAAGCGAATCCTGACGGCAAAACCGCGCCCGAAGACCTTGCGTTATTGGGCAGTGCGCAATCATCCGAACTTATCCTGCTCGCTGCGTCAAGCGTTGATGAACTCCGGCAACAAATCGAAAAACTCATTCCGATTGCCGAACGTATTTGCCACGCGGAATTGACCGACCTAGCCGCCGCCCTGGCAAAACGGACGATTACCGGAACCTTCCGACTTGGCATTGTCGCGGAGTCGCCTTGGGATTTGGCTGAGTCGCTTCGGGTTGTTGCCAAACGGCTTTCCGAAGGAGCAGACTTGTCCGCGATTGACGCTCCGCCTGATGGCATCTTTGCAGGAAAGGCCTTGAGCAATCCATCCTACGTCGCGTTATTGCCCGGCCAGGGTTCGC
>JASHPN010000350.1 GCA_030038175.1 Verrucomicrobiia bacterium | reverse complement strand
AAACGAACTTTACAAATACCAATGCACCGATCCCAACGGCAAACGCTATGAGCAGGGCGGATATGCGTACGTGACGCCAACGCAGTTGGCCGGAATCGGATTGCATAAGCGCGCGGTGATGGATTTTCAGGACCCGGCGTATCGCGCGCTGGCGGTGAGAGAGTTTCAGAAGATATTGGCGCTGGGATCCGAGGGCTGGCTTTGGGACGAAATTTGTCATCATTCCGACACGCTCTATAGCTGGGCGCCGGATCATGGTTACACGCCGCCGGGCTACGTTTATGGGGGCGATTTGCCGTTGTCCGAGGAATTGCGCGCGGCGGCGGACAAGGTCAGTCCCGACTTCCTTTTTGCGGGGGAAGGACCGGAGGATTGGCTGATGCAATATTTTCCGGTGTCAGAGACTGGCGTCACGCCTTTCCCATTTAATCAATATTTGGACACGACCAACAGCGTCGTCCTGGCGGGCGTGAGCGGTTTTGATGATCGCGAGGCGCTGAATCTGATCCTGATGGACCGGTATGTGATCCAGTATGAACCGTTCTTTTACAAAGGGCATGTCACCGATTTTCCACTCACGGTTAAATACGGAAGGAAGATCGATGATTTGCGGCGGAAGTATAAAGATTACCTGTGGAATGCGCAGTTCAGGGACACCCTGGGGGCCAGCGTCCAGGCGGATGGCGCTTTTCGTTACTCGGTGTTTTTGACGGCATCAGGCAGGCGCGTGGTGGTAGTGGTGAACACTGATCCGGACAAGGCGATTACTGCGACGGTCACTATTCCCAACGCCGGTTCGCTGGTCGTGGCCACGCCGGATAATCCGGAAGCGCAGCCGACGAGCGGCATGCTCCAAATCCCCACGCGGTGCGCGGCGGTGGTTATGGAGGAGTGACGGCCACGTGTCGCGTAGTGCCTGTTGCGTCAAGTATTGGAGGGACGGTTTTTTTCGAAAAAGAAAGAGGGCATTCTATCAAATAGTCAGTCAGAACCTCCTGACCCGCCTTCGCCAGGCGCGGCAGGCGTTGGCTCCTGCGCAATAAAGAGCGCAAGTGCAATGGCGAAGGCTTGTGGCCCGACGCGCGTCCCACCCGAGTTGAGGTAGCGGTTATAGCTTCTCAAATCATTGGCTTTCAAGAATTAACAATGGGAATGATAAATATTGACAAATCGTATTATTCGTTTATAAGTGGTTCTCAAGGTTATGGTGATACTCGGAGCGTTGGCCAAACTAAGTCAGTGGCTTTCACGGCTTCCCGGGAACCCAACCAACAGGAGATAAAACATGAAAACCCACGTCCCAATTATGCATTCGTTGGCGCTGCTGGCGCTGTTGATCCTCAACATTGAACTTTCAACTGCCATGGCGCAAGACACGGTCTTCACCTACCAGGGCCGGGTGACCGATAACGGCACAAACTTCACCGGGATCGGCCAGTTTGAATTTGCCCTGGTGACGAGCAGCAATGCCGCCAGCGCCGCCGTCATCACGGCCAACGCGCCGAGCGGGGGGTTTATCACCACCTATAACCTAGTGTACGCCGGCAGCGGATACACCGGCAGCACGGTGACGCTGGCGATCAGCGGCGGCGGCGGTTCCGGCGCGGCCGCCCATGGGAACGTCAGCGGCGGGCAAATTACTTCTGTGACGGTGGACAATCCCGGCAACGGGTCCTACACCAGTGCGCCAACAGTTACGGTTCCGCCACCCCCGGCCAATATTTCGTACACGACCTATTGGAGTAACGACGGCACGAGCGTGAACGGCAGCGAGCCGGGTGTTTCTGTGAGTGTGCCGGTCACCAATGGGCTGTTTACGGTGGTGCTGGGCAACACCAATACGGCGAATATGGACGCGATCAGCGCCAGCTTGTTCGAGCAATCGGGATTGCAGTTGCTGATCTGGTTCAACGACGGTGTGAATGGATTTGCGACGCTGACCCCGGCGCAGACTCTGACGCCGACGCCCTATGCGGTGATGGCGCAGAGTGCAAATGAATTGCCGGGATTTGCCTCAGGATATTACCTGACCAATGATTCGCCGGACATTCTGGGCGGCGCGGCGGCTAATTCCATTTCCGTCGGCGTGGTGGGTGCGGTGATTGCCGGAGGCGGCACCACGAATTTTAATGGGCAGGTATCTTCCAACACCATTGCCGCCAATTATGCCAGTATCGGCGGTGGCAGCGGCAATGCCATCCAATCAGGCTCGGACCATTCACTGATCGCCGAAGGATTGGGCAACCTGGTTGCGTCCAATAGCGACCTATCCTCAATTGGCGGGGGACAGGCCAACGTGATGTCGGGTCAGTGGTCGGTCATTGGCGGCGGTTATGAGAATACCAATCAGACGACCATCTCATTCATTGGCGGCGGATCCGAAAACCTCATCGTGCCCGGCAACGGGGCGGTCATCGGCGGCGGTGTTCAAAATATAATTCTAACCAATTCCTACGAAGGCACGATCGCCGGGGGCTGGGCGAACGTCATCGGCACCAACGACACCCAATCAACGATTGGGGGAGGGTCACACAATGCCATCAACGATTCGGCTTTCGCAGCAACGATTGCCGGCGGAGCCTATAACGTAATCGAGTACAACGCGTTTGAATCCTTCATTGGCGGCGGCTATGCCAATTATATTTACAGCAATTCAATCGCGGTGGTCGTGGCCGGCGGCTATGCAAACAACGTTTTCACCAATGCCGCGGTCTCCGTTATTTCCGGCGGCTACGAAAACTCAATTAACGGTTCGATGGAGACGGTGGGCAATCTTTACTGCGGCACGATTGGCGGCGGTTCAGACAATCACATTTATAATTTCAGCGACGAATCGGTCATTGGCGGCGGCGCACACAATTCGGTTTTAACGAACGGGGAAGGCGCCGTCATTGGCGGCGGCGAAAACAACTCCGCAGGGAACGACGAAGCGACTGTGCCGGGCGGATATTTCAATCAGGCTGCAAACACATTTTCCACTGTCGGCGGCGGCACGAGCAATACCGTCAATGGAATTGGCGGAGTCATCGGTGGCGGCGAAGCGAATACCAATTTGAGCTGGGACAGTTTCATCGGCGGCGGGGAGCAAAACTCGATTGCGGCCAGCTCAGACCACGCCGTCATCGGCGGCGGTTGGTTTGACGTTATTGGCGACAACAACTACGAAGGAGTAATTGGCGGCGGTTACTACAACTATCTGGCAGGCAACGCGGCTTATGGCACGATCGGGGGCGGTTGGTATAATACCAATACCAGTTTTGCCGGTGTGATTGCCGGCGGACAGGATAACGTGGCCAGCGGGCAAGACCAGTCCACGGTCGGCGGCGGCTATAACAATCAGGCGACGACAAATTATGCGACGGTCCCGGGCGGGTTCCAAAATCTCGCCAGTGGATTTTGCAGTTTTGCCGCGGGTTCATTTGCGCAGGCCACTAATTTCGGCAGTTTTGTCTGGGCGGACGATTCTTCCGGCACGCCGTTCCAATCCACCAATAATAATTCCTTCAACCTGCGCGCCTCGGGCGGCGTGCGCATTGCCACCACTTCCGCCGGCACCGTGGGCGCCTTACTGGGGGCCGGCGACACCAGTTGGACCGCGCTCTCGGATCGGAATGCCAAGAAGGATTTCGCGCCAGTGGATTACCAGGGCGTGCTGGACAAGCTGGCGAATGTGCCGATTGAGCAATGGCACTATAAATGGCAATCCGCCGATGCGCCGCTGAACATGGGTCCCATGGCGCAGGATTTCATCCACGCCTTTTATCCGGGCCGCGATGACAAAGGCATCAGCACGCTGGAATTTGACGGCGTGGAACTCGCCGCCATTCAGGGATTGAACCAGAAACTCAATGACCGGGATGCGATGATACAGAGGCAGGCTGCCGAGATTGCGGATTTGAAGGAACGTTTGGACGCACTGGAGCAAATTGTTTTGAAGCGCAGCCAGTAGAAATACATTCAGTTGAAAATCCATGTCTCTTTGCGATTTCGTGTAAAACCCCAAATTTATCCGCAAAGCTCCAGGGAAGTTCGACGATCGGGTCATGAACGGCGTGGAGGCTGCGCTCAAACGCTGGTTGAAACTTTAAATGTGGTTAAAATTCGCGTTCAGGGTTCGATGCCTGTCGTTCCGCCATCCTCCACTCTCTGCTCTCCATTTTCGCTTTCCTGCCGGCGGGCCGCCAGACGGCACGAAAGGCGGCATAATTTATCAGGCCAAACCCGGCACACGACAATTGGGCCAGGCGCAGGGCCAGGCCGTAGGTCATTCCCAACACGGCGCCAAATCCGACGGCTTTAAACACGACAATTCGGCTGCCTTCCAGGGTCCCCATGTTCAGCGGCACGGCGAAGGTGAGCAGGTCGAACCACATTCCGAGGAGAAAGACGGCCATGATTACCGCCGGGGAAATCGGCTGATGCAACACGAAAAAGAACCACCACGTCTGGAGGAACCCGGTCGAAAACCCAAGCAGGTGCCAGCCCACGGCCAGGGCCAGG
>JASHPN010000349.1 GCA_030038175.1 Verrucomicrobiia bacterium | reverse complement strand
GTCGTTGTCGCTGATAATATTTGTCTTCAGGCCGGTGAGCCGCGAAAGTTCGAGGACCACTTTCTGCCGCTCGTCAGGCGGCAGCGAATCCCCCTGTTGCAGGGCAGTGGCATATTCGCCTTTGGCAAATGCCCGGGATTCGGCCAGCGCCGCCGTCAAATCGTTCTGCAAATCCGGCGGCAATTTATTGTGAAAATGCGCCGCGGCCGTATAAGCCGGCAGATATAGAGGGTAGGGAATATCATTGCCCGGGTCGTCCGCAATCGTTTCAAAATCTAAAACCCCGGACACCAGGATTAAACCGTTCAGATACATTCCATACGCGTCCCGCAAATGGTCCGCCAGGCCCGCCGCGCGAAACACGCCGTAACTTTCACCGCATAAATACTTGGGCGAAAGCCAGCGCTGATGCCGCGTCGTCCAAAGCCGGATGAATTCGCCCACCGAATTCAGGTCGGCGGTGTCGCTAAAGAAATCGCCCGGCTTTTCACTCTTGACCGCCCGGCTGAAGCCGGTCGCCACGGGGTCAATGAATACGAGGTCGCTTGCGTTTAAAAGGGAATAATTGTTGTCCGTCATTTGAAACGGCGGCGGCGGCAGAGTCCCATCCGGGTTCATCTTCACCCGGCGCGGACCCAGCGCGCCCAAATGCAGCCAAATGGACGACGAACCCGGGCCGCCATTAAAGCAAAAAGTAACGGGGCGCGTCGCCTTATCTCTCTCACCCAACCGCGTGTAGGCGACATAGAAAACCGACGCGATGGTCATGCCGTCTTTTTTGAACACCGGCAACATTCCGGTTTCCGCCTGGTAGCGGACCCGTTCACCGGCGATAGTGACGGTGTTGGTGGTGAAGACCGGCCGGTTGGTCGCGTCAGGAATAACGACCGGTTCATATTTTGGCAGGGCGTTGGTTTCGTCCTCGGATGCCCCCGGATTGGGCGCCGCAACAGTCCAGAGCGCGATGAACAAAAACGGCAGAGCCGGCAAAATCTTTTTCATCATATTGATGCTCGGGAGAATGCCGGTTTTTTCAGCAAACGCAAACCCCTTTCTCCATTTCGGATTGCAGCAGACAATGCGTGACCGTCCTGTCTTGGGAAGATGTTCCGCCATCCGCAATGGCTAAATCGCCGCCGCAATGGCATCGCCCATCTCGCGGGTTCCAATTTTTTTCGCCCCCGGTTCGTTTGGGCTGAAAATATCGCCGGTGCGGTTGCCTTGTTCAATGGCTTTGCCAACGGCATTCTCAATGGCCGTTGCGGCCTCGTTTAAATCGAAACTATGACGCAGCATCAGCGCCCCCGAGAGAATTTGAGCGATCGGATTTGCCAGGTTTTTGCCCGCGATATCCGGCGCGGTGCCCCCCGCCGGTTCGTAAAATCCGAATACTTTGCCGCCGCTGGCCGCTCCCAGGCTGGCGCTGGGCAGCATCCCAAGCGAACCGCCCAGGGCCGCCGCCTCGTCGCTCAAAATATCGCCAAACATGTTTTCGCACAGCATCACGTCAAATTGCGCGGGACGCAGAACCAGTTGCATCGCGGCGTTGTCCACAAATTGATGTTCGAGTTGCACGCCGGGATAATGTTTGCCCGTGCGCGTGACCACGTCGCGCCACAAAACGCCGTTTTCCAGGACGTTGGCCTTGTCAATGCTGGTCACTTTTTTGCGCCGCAGTTGCGCGGCCTTGAAGGCCACGTGCGCGATGCGTTCAATTTCCGGCGTCGTATAAACCATGGTGTCAGTAGCCCGGAAATCTCCGACTCCGATGCTCTCGGTCTTTTTGGGCTGGCCAAAATACATGCCTCCGGTCAATTCGCGCACGACGAGGATGTCAATGCCGTCTCCCTGCCGTTCCTTTGCCAATGGACAGGCATGAGCGAGAGCCTTCGGCAATTTTACCGGCCGGAGATTGGCAAAAAGCCCAAATTCCTTTCGGATCCGCAGCAGGGCCGCGCGTTCGGGGCGCTCTTCCCTGGGTATCGTGGGATCGCGGTCCGGCAGTCCAACCGAGCCAAACAGGATCGCGTCAGACGTTTTGCACAACGCCAGCGTGGAATCGGGTAAAGCTTTTCCGTCCGCGTCAATCCCGGCCCAGCCGACGGGCGCCTCGGTCATTTCGATTCGAAAAGCGAATTTTTTTTCGGCGGCGCGCAACACCTTGATGGCTTCGCGCATCACTTCCGGGCCAATGCCATCGCCCGCCAATGCTGCAACCTTGAACGTATTCATCAATTTGAAAGTGTGATTTTAAATTGCTAGAGCAATTTAATCTGCGCCCGTTCCTGGGCGAGCGTTTCAGACAGGCTGGTCACCCGGCCGCTGCGGCGTTCGATGATGTGTTTGTCCACGGACGGATCAAACGCCACCGGATAGTCGCCGTCATAACAGGCCATGCAGAACGAGCTCTTGGGCAGGCCGGTTGCCGCCACCATGCCTTCCTGGGAGAGATAATTCAACGAATCCGCGTTGATATATCTCCGGATTTCTTCGAGTGAATGGTTCGCCGCCATCAATTTGCTGCGGTCCGGAAAATCAATTCCATACACGCAGGGATTCATGTGCGGCGGACAGCTTACCAGGACATGAACCTCTTTCGCACCGGCTTCCTTGAGATTGTTCACGCGGGCTTTGCAGGTGGTGCCCCGTACGATGGAATCGTCCACGACAATGACCCGCTTGTCCTTTACCAGTTCGCAGATGAGGTTCAACTTCACGCGCACGTTGAAATCCCGAATGAGCTGGGACGGCTGCAAAAAGCTGCGCCCAACGTAGTGATTGCGCACGAAGGCCATTTCGTAGGGGATGCCCGATTCCAGGGAATAGCCGAGCGCGGCACAGTTGCCGCTGTCCGGCACCGGCACGATGACGTCGGCCTGGATGGGATATTCCCGGGCAAGCTGGCGGCCCATTTCTACGCGCACTTTATAGACGTTGCGCCCAGCAATCGTGCTGTCCGGCCTGGCGAAATAAACATATTCAAAGATGCAGAACGCATGGCGCTGCTGTTCCGGGAAGGCCTGGAGGCTTTGCAGCCCTTGTTCATTGATGATGACGATCTCGCCGGGCGCCACGTCTCGAATGAATTTCGCGTGAATCAAGTCCAGCGCGCAGGTTTCGCTGGACAAAACGTAAGCGTCGCCGAGTTTGCCGATGCACAGCGGACGAAAACCGAAAGGATCGCGCGCCCCAATCAACTCCTTTTCCGTCATGATGACCAGCGAATAGGCCCCTTCCAGTTTGCGGAGGCTGTGGACGAACGGATTTTTACTGCCGTTGGCGTCGGGTTGGGCGAGCAAATGCAGGATAATTTCGCTGTCAACGGTGGTTTGAAAGATCGAGCCGCGGGCCTCCAGTTCGTCGCGCAAACGGGCGGCGTTGGTCAGGTTGCCGTTATGCGCTATGGCGATCTGTCCCCGGGCGCAATCCACGGTCAGTGGCTGGGCATTTTTCAATTGGGACGAGCCGGTGGTAGAATAGCGCGTATGGCCCACTGCCACGCTGCCGATGAGTTGATGCAGGATTTCGCCGTTGAAAATCTGCGGGACCAGGCCCATGCCGCGGTGCGCACGAAAATTTCTGCCATCGCTCGTGACAATGCCCGCGCTTTCCTGGCCCCGGTGTTGGAGGGCGTAAAGACCGTAATACGCCAGCTCCGCGGCATTCGGATGGCCAAAAATTCCGAAGACCCCGCAATAATGTTTGGGATAAATCTGCATCGCGCCAACCGGCTTATTTTCGCAGAAAACCGCCCGGCGCGCAATGGCGATTCCGTTCTTAGAACGGAATTCGGCCTGAGAGGATGATATTGCGATGAATGGTGGCGTGGTCGGTTACGGGGAATTGGCAGCCCAGGCCGAAAGTAATCCCCACGCGGTCGTGGATCGGGATCCGGCCGATCATCAGGCCGGGGGTCACTAGAAGCTGGTTTCGGCCCTCATTTGCGCCGCTGGGCCAATAGGTGTAGTTGGCCTCGACTTCGGGCCAGAAGTATTTGGCAACGCGATATTGAAATGTTGTATTGGATACAAGCGAGTTTCCCGGGTCGTCCGTATGCACGAAGCCGTTTCCCCACACGGTAAAACCCAAAGTGCTTTGAATATCGAAATTGCCCCACCCCTTGCCGGCGGCAATGGTCGGGGTATATTCGTAATTGTGGGACGAGAAATCGTCACTGCCGCTGGGAACGGATAATCCCATAAAGGCGGTCAGAATATAATTCCCGTTCTCTTCGTTGCCGGAAAGGATCCGGTATTTGACGAGGAACGTTTCATCAGCCCATCCGAATTGGTGCGGATCCCGGTTCTGTTCTTCGTAGCCGGGCACGCCTATGATAATTTCAACCGGATCGAACGGGATAAATTCGAGGCCCTTGTTGTAACCATAATTATCCACCGAGGAGTGGTTTTCCTTGGTCGTCCATGATTGATCGTAGCGGTATTCTTCTTCCAAACGGGGCGTAACCGTGACGAGGGGAGTGATCCAATGCGGCTGTTCGCTTTGAATTTGGCTGACGCGCGGAAACCAGTTGAGGAAGTAATCGGCAAAGGGATTTCCAGTGGACTGGGAGGCGGTTTGGAGGTCGTCAGCACGGCTGGCCGGAGCCGAAAACGCCAAAAACAAAATGGCGATTGCTCCGGCTATCGTGACCGGGCTTCCCGTGAATCGGACGAATCTCCGAAGGTCTGGGAGTGCGGTGGATGTGACATCCGAATGCGTGTGAAACATCGCATCGAGGCTTTTCGGCGACCCGCTCAGAACTCTTTGATCCCTTTTTATCATAAATTTGAAATAAATATTTTTAAATGGTGATTGCGATAGTGACGGCGGAATTTCAACCAATACGATATATTTTGTCAAATATAAACATCGGAAATTTGCTGGACGCCGCGAAACCGGCGCATTACATATGATTATGAAAATGAAACAATGTCTTCAAACCATCGCAACCATAACGTGCCTCCTCGTGATCGCGGCATCCGCCCGGGCGGCGGATATCACCGTCTTTGCCGCCGCCAGCCTCACCGATAGCCTTAAGGAAATTGGCGCCGATTACCAAAAACAAACCGGGCTGACCGTGGGATTCTATTTTGAGGCGTCGAGCGTCCTGGCCCGGCAAATCCAGGAAGGCGCGCCGGCGGACATCTTTTTCTCTGCCGACGAAGCGCAAATGGACCGGCTGGCAAAGGCGGATTTGATTGAGCCGGGCACGCGCCGGGACCTTCTGGGCAATACCCTGGTCGTGGTAGCGCCGCGGGACAGCCGGTTGCGCCTCTTTTCCCCAAACGATTTGGCGCGGGCCGAGGTAAAGCAAATCGCCCTGGCCGATCCGAAGGCCGTGCCGGCGGGAGTATATGCGAAGAAATGGCTGGAAAAAATCCAACTATGGGATGCCGTGGCTCCGAAGGTCGTGCCGGAGGAAAACGTGCGTGCCGCGCTGGCGGCGGTCGCCTCGGGTAATGTAGAGGTGGGAATTGTGTACAAGACGGACGCGGCCATTGCGAAAAACGTGAAAGTGGCCTATGAAGTTCCGCCCGCGACCGGCCCGGATATCCGATATCCGGTGGCGCTGGTGAAGGCATCGGACCACGCCAAGACCGCCAAAAAGTTCCTTGAATTCCTCGATTCGGACCAGGCGGCGAGGATCTTTGAGAGGTTTGGCTTTAGGATAATCCGCTGAACCGGACTCCCATGAGCGCTGAAGAATGGCAGATTATCCGGTTTACGGCCTGGGTGTCCGCCTTGAGTACGCTCGTCATTCTTCCCTTCGGCCTGGGCACGGCATGGCTGCTGGCGCGGCGCAACTGGCCGGGCAAATCCCTGGTCGAAACGTTGATTACGCTTCCCCTGGTCATGCCGCCGGTGGCGACCGGCCTGGTATTGCTGGACCTGTTGGGGAAACGGCAGGGCGTCGGCGGATTTCTCCACCGGGAGTTTGGTTTCGATATCATCTTCACCTGGCGCGCCGTGCTGGCGGCTTTGTGTGTCATGTCGTTTCCGTTGCTGGTTCGTTCGGTGCGCATGGCGTTTGAGGGTGTCAATCCGCGGCTTGAGCAAATCGCGCGCACACTCGGAGCAGGGGAAGCACGGGTCTTTTTTACCATTTCGGTCCCCCTGGCTTTGCCGGGAATCGTAGGCGGGATGTTGCTGGCCTTTGCCCGGGCGCTGGGCGAATTTGGAGCCACCGTCATGGTTGCCGGCAGCATTCCCGGCAAGACCATGACGATCTCCCTGGCCATTTTTCAATCGGTGCAGGATTTTCAGGACACCACGGCCTGGCGGCTGCTCGGTGTTTCCGTGGTGCTGGCATTTATTGCGGTCTGGACCAGCGAGTGGGTGATCCGGCGCAAAAGGACGCCGCAGTGAAACGAACTGATTGTGTTTATGTTTCAAGCGGCTTAGACTTTTTGAATGATTGACGAGGAGACATTGGCGCAGATAAACGGCAAGTACGTGATGCCGCCGGATGCCGGCCCCGCCTGGCGCGCGGCCTCGGACTATGGCTTTGACATGTCGTTGGTCGAGGAGGCGTTGCGCCTGACGCCCGAACAAAGACTCGAACAGCATCAGCGCGCCCTGGACATGATCCTCGAATTGAAAGAAGCAGGACAACGCCATGCCGCAAAATGACAAAGCACTCTTGCGCAGGCTTAAAGAGCAGGACGTGGAGTTTGTCATCATCGGCGGCGTTTGTGGCGTGTTGCACGGCGCTTCGTTAGTCACGCTGGACCTGGATATTTGTTGCCGGTTCAGCCCCGAAAATCTCAGGCGGCTTGAAGCTGCGGTGAAGGATTTGCACCCGCGCCATCGCCTGACCGCCAATAAGCTCCCGCTCGAAATGACCGATGAACTTTGCCGCACCTTGAAGAATATTTATTTAAATACAGATTTGGGAATCCTCGATTGCTTGAGCGAAGTTTCGGGAATTGGCGGCTACGACCTGGTTATGCAACGGTCAACCCCGCACCGCCTCTCGTACGGTGAGTTTCAGATTTTGAGCCTGGATGCGCTCATTGCTTCGAAGTCCGCGGCTGGTCGGCAAAGAGATTTGGAAGCGGTGAGGTTGCTTCAAGCCGTCAAAGAAAAGAAGGAGCAAGAGAAAAGCTTGCTTTAGCCAAACACTTGTCCAGGATCCAATCATCCGCTCAAAAGGTCCAGCAACTGGATTCCCGGCTCGTCGCTCGAATGGAGTTTTGATGCTGTTGCTCAAAAACATTTCTTTGCCGCTGGCGTCGTTTGCGCTGGAAGTGAATGCGGAAATTCATGGTCGCATCACTGCCGTCTTCGGACCCTCCGGCGCGGGAAAGACCACCCTGTTGGACCTAATCTCCGGGCTGCGCCGCCCGAAGTCGGCATTAATCCAACTGGATGACCGGATTTTGACCGACACATCCCGGCGCATCTTCGTGCCGGCCCGACTGCGCGGAATCGGCTATGTGCCGCAAGATCTGGCCCTCTTCCCTCATTTATCGGTGCGGCAAAATCTGCTTTATGGGCAAAAGATGGATCGGGGTGCGCGTCCGGCGATCACCTTCGAGCGCGTTTTGGAGGTCCTGGAAATTGGCTCTCTGGTGGCACGGCACGTTTCCGATCTTTCCGGCGGCGAGAAACAACGGGTCGCAGTCGCGCGGGCCTTGCTTTCTTCGCCGCACCTGCTCCTGATGGATGAACCGCTGGCCAATCTCGATCTGCCATTGAGAAAGCGCATCATTCCTTATCTGTTGCGCGTGCGGGACGAATTTCAGACACCGATGCTTTATGTGACGCATGACCGGTTTGAAGCGCTGGCGCTCGCGGATGAAATGATTGTTTTGGTGGCCGGCAAAGTCGCGCAAGCGGGGGCCGTTCACGATTTATTCAGCCGCCCGGTGAGCCTCGACGTCGCAGGCGTGCTCGCGGTGGAAACCATGGTCCGCGCATCGGTCATAAAAACCGAACACGGCCTGACGACGGTGGAAGCGGGGCCAGTCTATTTGACCGCGGTGGACCAGGATCTGCCGCCCAACACGCGGGAGGTTTATGCCTGTATCCGGGCGGAAAATGTCATTCTCTTTAAAGGGCCGGACACTTCCACCAGCGCGCGCAATCATTTGCCGGGCACGATTCGTTCATTGGAGCCCGACGGGCCGCTGGTACGGGTGGAATTGGATTGTGGTTTCCCTCTGAGGGCATTGCTCACCCGGCGGTCCTGCGAAGATATGGATTTGAAACCGGCCGATTCCGTCACGGCGCAGGTGAAGGCCCAGCATGTGCATCTGATTGGGCGTTGACCTTCCCGGCAAAGCTCTTCCATGTTCTCGGTGGGAGCAGGCCAATCGCGATGAAGCCGAGCTGGCTGGCGACAAAGAGGCTCAGCCACTTAAAGGCGGCTTCCGTAAATCCGTAACTGTGCAGGCCAATGCCGAGCATGTTCACGCCGAACCAGGACCAGCTCGTGACGATGTTGCCAAAGACGGCGCAGTTCACCAGGCCGCGTTCGCGGATCATTCCGCCCCAGCGCAAATGCAGGATCAACGCGTTCCAAAGCACGATAATCAGGGCGCCGTTTTCCTTGGGGTCCCACCCCCAAAAACGCCCCCAGGATTGGTCGGCCCAAATACCGCCCAAAACGGTTCCTACAAAACTGAAGAGCGTCGCAAAACAAACGATGCCATAAATCATCCTGGCCAGCGATTGAGCCGTGGCCTTGTCCAGCGTTCTGGTAAAGGCCCCGCGAACGATATAGATCAGCGCCAAAAATCCGGCCACAAAGGTGCTCGCGTAGCCAATCGTGACGGCCACGACATGGGTCGCCAGCCAGAAATTGGTATCCAGGACGGCGCGCATCATTTCCATGGTGTCCCCGTCCAACGCCAGGTTTTGAGCGATGATCAGCGTGACAAAACCCATTCCCGCCGAGACGACGGCGCCGATGCCGTTTTTATAGAATCGTTCCAGGATCATCCCGAGCAAACAGGCGCCCCAGCCGATAAAAATGGCGGAGGAATAGAGATTCGTGACCGGCGGCCGCCCCTGCAAAACGATCCGATAAATGAGGCCGGTGGTGTGAATTAAAAACGCGAGGCCAATGAGCCACACGGCGGACCGCCGCAGTGCTTCCGAAAGATTAAACCACGAAACGATGGCCAGCAGGCCGGCCAGAACGTAAATCACCATGGCATTGTAGAACGGCTGCATCTGGTTAAAGAAAACTTCCGCGCGCGCCCTCGCCAGCGCATGGGAAAACCTCGGAACCAGCGATGCATCCAGGTCCGCAAGTGCGGAATTAAATCCCCCGGCATCGTGATTCCGAAACGCATCCGCCATCCCGGCATAATCCGCCACGGCCGCGGGAATGGACTTGCCTTTAGCCGCTTCGAGCAGAACGGTTCCCACGCTTTTCCAATCATTGGAGGAATCGGAGGGCGGCACAATCAGGGGCGGCTCGAGTTGGGACATGTAATCGAATCGTTGCAGTTCGCCCAGAAACGCATTGAATACCTGGTCATTATATTTTTTGCCCGCTTGTTGTGCCCGCACCGCGGCGACCCCATCGGGGATGAGACTTTCATAATCCGCCAATTCCTGTTTCCAGTTTTGCGAATCCTCGGGCTGGATCGCGTTTTTGAGCTGCGCGTAAAGCTCCATGCGCTCGTGAACTTTCACCACGTCCCGGTCATAGGCACTGCGGCCGGCGCTTTCGATCGCCTCGACCCGCTCGTTCTCCTTGTCGAAAGCATCGAGCGACGGGGCGATTTGGTTCCATGAATAATGTTCCCCATCCTCGTGTTGCTCGATGTTTCGGTCCGGCAGTTTCAGGAAAGCGATCAAATCCGGATTATCCACGCGGAAAACCGGCCAGTCATCGGCGACCTGGGGATTCATCATGACATTCGCCAGCCACGGAAGTGCATTGGTCGTTTCGTGGCTTTCCAACGGACCTTTCCACGGTTCGAGATCGAGCGTTTGGAATTCGTCGATTTGCAGAAGCGAATTACGCGCGAGCGAATCCATGGGCTTTAACCGTCCGTTGAAAACCAGCGGCAACTTTCCAAATTTGGAAAAATCGTAATCCGTGTCTTTGGGCGGAGCCAATTGGCCCATAAACCAAACCGCCATGATGGCCGTCAAAACGATGGGCAGGAGCCTTTTCAGCATATCATTTTCTCTTCTTAATGAATCCAATGAGATGAAACATAAATTGAATCGCGAGCCCGGTACCCACCATCCCACAGCCGACGTACGGAGTCAACCAGCCTGGATTGTGGACGACCTGCAGCAGAGAGTTTTGGGCCAGCCCCACCTGCTCAGTAGCCTGGCCCGCGATCATTTGCTGTTGGTAAAACGTCAGGCCCTCGTAACGCAACGGATGGTTCATGGAAATTTCCACCTCGCGATTCTCACCCGTCTGCGGATTTTGCAATTGGATCGTGCTTCGAAAATCTTTCGGGATGTCGGTCCCTTCGTACACCGTGTGCGTCGCCTTCAGCAACGTGAGTGAAAACGGAAAAACCGTCTGTTCCGGCCGCAAGGCGAAGGTAAATGCCTTTCCGTCAACGGTGACTGATTGCGGGCGCTCTAAATCAGAGATGATGTTGTCGGTCATGTTCGTCCCCAACTGTGGCGTGTATTCTTCCCGCTTTTCCTCGATTTTTGCGTCGTCATCAGTCCAATCCGAGACAATCCAATCACCCAATGAACCTGTCGGCCCGGCCAGTTCGATTTCCGCCGTGGGCGCGTTTTTGTCGTCCATGGTTTTGACTTCCGGCGCGGGGGAAAAATCAAAATTTAGAGCGACGCCGTTGGATGTTATCGGCGGCCCGTTTTGCATCATCGGGGCGCGAAATTCGGCATCCGAATTTTTCCAATATAGCTTTACCCGGATGGCAAAGGGCAAATTTGTATTGTCAATTTCGCTCTTTCCGGCAAGCCACTGCGCCGGAATCGCCACGACGCGCTCGAAACCGGTCCCGTCCGGGCTTGTGAACGCCAGCTCGTATTGGTTCACACTTTCGCCATAATTTCTTGTCTGGCCCTGGCTGAAACTCAGTTGCGACTCATGGGCCAGCATATCGGTGGCAAGCTGGCCGACCAGCAACAGGATCACGCCCGCATGGACAATTTGGATGCCCAGTTTCTTAAGGGACAATTGAAACCGATAAATGTGCGCCGCGAGCAAATTAATCAGCAGCCCCGTGCCAATCAGATAGCCGCCCGGAAGGAT
>JASHPN010000037.1 GCA_030038175.1 Verrucomicrobiia bacterium | reverse complement strand
TGGACATTATAATTAAATCGTCCTTGTCAACTGGCGATTGTCATAATTCTAGGACCCCTTCACAACGACCAAATGAAAATGGTTTGGCATCAGGCACAAGGCATGAACCTGCCATCCGGTTTTTTCGCAAGCCTCTCCCAACGCTTCAAGGAAGAGCCGGCGATCCTCATCATCGTGGAAAATGGCTTCCCGGCGGTCGCCGCGATTCATGACATGGTATATGGCTCCCGGATATTGCACTCTCAATTTTCGCGCCATGCCGGCATTCTGCCCACCTCAATTTAAGCGTCAACCTCAAAATACTATTATACTAGGAACCGACCCCTTTACAATTTAAGCGTCAACCTCAAAATACTCAAATACTAGGAACCGACCCCTTTACGCGCTTCAGGCGGGTCGTCGCAGCCCTCTTGGCCTGTAAACGAAACAGGCTACCGGAAAAATCCACCCCCTCAAAAAACCCTCAAATTCCCCAATAAAATCGCTGTCTTTGCCTCCCCTCCCTTCGTTTCCTCGTTCACGCGCCTAGACACAAAAAAAGTGTGCAGAGGCAGGTTCCTCCGGTCCGGGATTTTTGTTTTAGCTCTCAGCGCATCCCGAGAGCACAGGCGGGACGCGCTGTGCCACTAATGGCCATGGCTTCCTAATAATTCGTGAAATTCGTGTCCCGTTTCCCTGTTTCCAAGCCGGCGCACAAAGAATGTGTGCGCGTACGGTGACCATTTTCATTGCCGTTGAGGGCCTCACGCAAAGGACGCAATGGACGCAACGTAATTGTCGTCAGGAAACTTTTGAAAACGCTTCATCAATGGGTCTTGCCCGAGGCCGGCGGCAAAGGTATCGCTTCCGCTTCTGCTCTTTGCGGCCTTTGCGGCCTTCGCGTGAGGGTCAACCCCAGCCAGGTTTCCACCCCGCCAACCAAAAATTCCTCAAAACCCCAATGTTCTTCGTGAAAATTAGCGCAATTCGTGTCTCGTTTCCAGTTTCCCCGCCTATGGACAAAAAATGTGTATGTGATCCTGCGGTCCAACTCCGACGAACGCGGACAGCCTTGTACGCGTGTCCCTGATTGCGCCACGTTCGCGCGGACAAAGCTGCCCGCGCTCCTCTTAGCCCAATACTTGACGCAACACGAAATACGTAACACGAGTTCCCCATTTCGAAGATCCATTTAACCCTTTTGGCATTTCAACGATTTAACCCATCCAGGTTTCGTTTCCCCGTTGCCAAACCCGCGCACAAAGAATGTGTGTGCATCCTGCCTGATGCCCACGGTCTTGTGCGAGGGCGCATCCTTCCCGCTCCCTCATGGTCGCGGCTCTGCTGGCTTCGTGGCAGCGAGACTATGGCAGGCGAGGGACCGTCCATTGTCAAACTTCCACAGATTGCCTTCCAATTTTACCGGCTGATTCCCGGGGGCAGGCGATCCCGCTTTCTCACCTGTCTTCACTCCCACCGTCGCTGCGCTATGGTGCGGCAAGCAGAGCTACGGCAAGGCAGGCGGGCGCGGCTCTGTGGTTAACATTTTGTTTTACATTTTCCACCCGATTATCTAATTCTTTGCTTATGAACATCCGCACTTTCCAAATCACAACCAAAGTCCTGGCTTGCGCCGCTTTCTTCGCCTGCCTGGCCGCGCGCGCCGATGATGCCGCAACCAATTCCATTACCACGGCCGACACCACAACCAATCCGCCGTCGCGATTGGTCATTGTCAAAGCCGTTTATGGCGATCCTTCCGACCCGTCCTCTTCCAGCGATGTCACGGCGCAAGTGGCCGGGATGGTAACCAACGACAGCCTGACCGTGGACGCCAGCAACGATAATTTCGGCGACCCGGCCTCGGGAGTGTGCAAGCTGCTCAAGGTGGATTTCAAAATTGACGGCGTGGCCGGGAGCAAAAGTGTTTATGAACGCGGCACGCTAAAAATATCGCCCGCCGACAAGCCCGACCCCAATGCCGGCGCGTCAAAGCTGGTCATTCGCAAGGCGACCTATGGCGTGCTGCCGGATGGCGATACCATTGACGTCACCAGCATCATTACCGGCAGGATCAGGAATAGCGCGCTCAATTTCACGGTGTCCGACAGCGATCTGGGCGATCCCGCGCCGGATGAGAGCAAGAAGCTTCAGGTGGACTATACGCTCGATGGCAAGGACGGCTCCACGACCGTTGCCGAGGGCGCGAAAATGCAAATTCCGGCCGCCGGGTCGTGAACCGGGAAGGGCTCCTCCGAAAAGGCAGAGACCAGGGCGCCGTCCTCGCCCGGAAACGGCCCAAATAACATCGTCCAACGACCGATTCTGCATATTCAGAACATTTTCAAAAAAGATGTTGCGTAGCGAAATGGCTACACATATATTGCGTAGCCACATAGCTACACAATGAATTTACGACGAGACGCATTTCAAGCCATCGCGGATCCGACGCGAAGGGCCATTCTTCTAATGGTGGCATCGCAAGCCATGACCGCCGGGGCGATCGCGGCCAATTTTGACACCGCCAGGCCGACCATCTCGAAGCACCTCCAAATCCTCGCCCAGTGCGAATTGCTTGGACACGAGCAAAAGGGGAGAGAAATCCACTATCACATCAATCCGAACAAAATGAAGGAGATCGCCGATTTTATTGAACCGTTCCGCAAACTCTGGGATGAGCGGTTTAATAAACTGGAAACCTTGATGAAAAAATACAAAACCAAAAATTAAAATACCATGGAACAAAAGACAAAAATCCAAGCCGAAGAAGGCAAACAGGAACTGGTGATTACCCGGGAATTTGATTTGCCGCTGGAACTGCTTTTTAAAGCCCACGTCGAACCGAATCTGGTTGAGCAATGGATGGGAACGCGCGTTTTAAAACTGGAAGCGAAAAACCATGGCAGTTATCAGTTCAAGACCACCGATGCCCAGGGAAACGCGGTTTTTCAGGCCAACGGCGTGATCCATGAATGCAGCCCCAACCGAAAAATCATCCGGACGTTTGAAATGGAAAATACGCCTTTTGGCGTCCAACTTGAAGTCCTGGAATTTGAAAAGATCACCGCTGGCAGCAGCAAACTCAATATGCGCATCATTTATGAATCGGTGGCCAAACGAGACCAGATGCTGAAGCTGCCATTTGCCCAAGGCATTAATATGGCGCATAATCGGCTTCAGGAAATCGCCGGCAAGGTGACGCAATGATAAAAACAACATGAATCCAAAAGTTGATTGGTTTTTCGATGAGGCCGAGAAGTGGCGCCCGGAATTTGAGAAGTTGAGAAGGATCATTCTCGACTGCGGCCTAGACGAGGAATTGCGTTGGGGCAAACCTTGTTACCTGTGTGAGGGGAAAAACATCGTTATCATCCAGGGATTTAAAGAATACTGCGCGGTCCTGTTTTTCAAAGGCGCATTGCTCAAGGATACCCGGGGTATTCTCATCCAACCGACCGAAAATATGCAGGCGGGGCGACAGATTCGGTTCACCAAGGTTCGGGAAATCATCGAGAAGGAAGCGATCCTCAAAGCCTATATCAAGGAAGCCATCGAAGTGGAAAAAGCGGGTCTGCAGGTGAAATTGAAAAAGACGTCCGAATTCAAGGCGCCGGAAGAATTTCAAAAGAAACTGAAAGAAACGCCGGCTTTGAAAAAGGCGTTTGCGGCGCTGACGCCGGGGCGGCAAAGAGGATACCTGCTCTATTTTTCCGGGGCCAAACAAGCGAAGACGCGGGAAGAGAGAATTGAAAAATACCGGAAGCAAATTATGAGCGGGAAGGGGTTGAATGATTAATAATTCAAGTACGACCCCAACCAACGCTCAATTTCCGGGACAGTCATGCCTTTGCGGCGGTGGTAGTCTTCAATCTGGTCGCGGCCGAGTTTGCCGACGGCAAAATATTTGGATTCAGGATGGGCGAAATAAAGCCCGCTGACGGAGCTTCCCGGCCACATGGCGCAACTTTCGGTCAATTGAATGCCGGCGTTTTTCTCGACGTCCAGCAATTGCCACAGGGTGTTCTTCTCCGTGTGATCCGGACAAGCCGGATAGCCGGCCGCCGGGCGAATCCCGCGGTATTTTTCCTGAATTAAATCTTCCGGCAACAGGTTCTCATTTTTTCCGTAACCCCATTCGACGCGCGCGCGACGGTGCAGCCATTCGGCAAAGGCCTCCGCCAGGCGGTCCGCCAGCGCCTCCGCCATGATGGCATTGTAATCGTCGTGGTCCGCCTTGAATTTTTTTACCAACTCCGCCAGGCCATGTCCGCTCGTGACGGCAAAAGCGCCGATAAAATCCGGCGCGCCCTGGGGGGCGACAAAATCGGCGAGACACCAATTGGGCGTGCCGTCGCCTTTGTCCATTTGCTGGCGCAAAAAATGAAAGGTTGCCAAAACCTGCGAACGCGCGTCGTCACCGTAAAGTTGCACGTCGTCGCCGACGCGGTTGGCCGGAAAAAAGCCATAGATTCCCAGCGGTTGAAGCAATTGTTGCGAAGTGATTTGGCCGAGCAATTTTTGGGCGTCGGCAAAAAGTTTGCGCGCTTCCTCGCCGTGTTTTTCGTGCTGCAGGATTTTCGGATACACGCCGCGCAATTCCCAGGTATGGAAGAAGGGAGTCCAATCAATGAATCTCGTCAATTCACCGAGCGAAGGCGCGACAGTCCGGCACCCGGCAAATTCCGGTTTTGCCAAATCATCAAATTTCAGTTTGGGCGCGTTGGCTCGCGCTTCGGCCAGGCCCAGCAGTTTTATTTTGGGACCGGCGTGTTGGGTGCGCAATTTCTCGTATTCCGCGCGCACCTGGGCGGCGAAACCGGGTTTATGTTGGGCGCTGATGAGGCTGCTGGCCACCGGCACGGCGCGGCTGGCGTCGAGCACGTGCACGACGGGTTCCTGATAATTCGGCGCGATCTTTACCGCCGTGTGCGCCTTGCTGGTGGTGGCGCCGCCGATGAGCAGCGGCAACTTCAACCCTTCGCGCGCCATCTCGCGGGCGACGTGGACCATTTCGTCCAGCGAGGGCGTAATCAGTCCGCTCAGTCCCACAATATCGGCTTTGTGCTCCCGCGCGGCGGCGAGAATTTTCTCACACGGCACCATGACCCCCAGGTCTATGACTTCGTAGTTATTGCACGCAAGAACGACACCGACAATATTTTTGCCAATGTCATGGACATCGCCTTTAACGGTGGCCAGAACGATGCGCCCCGCTACGTCGCGTTCCCCGGCTGATGCCTTTTCCTTTTCCGCCTCCATGAACGGCTGCAAATAAGCCACGGCCTTTTTCATCACGCGCGCGGATTTGACGACTTGCGGCAAAAACATTTTGCCCGAGCCGAATAAATCGCCGACGACATTCATGCCGGCCATGAGGGGGCCTTCGATG
>JASHPN010000348.1 GCA_030038175.1 Verrucomicrobiia bacterium | reverse complement strand
AAGCAGGAACGAGCCACCACCACCGAACTGATTAATCAATTGCGACGTGAACTCTGGGCCCAAGCGCTAAATCCTAAACATTTTTCCGACTTCACAACCGGCACCGGCGCCGAGGAGAAGTCACAAAAATGCGACGTCCCTCTGGCCTCAGCCGCATTCTTGAGCTGCAATTAAAAATCAACAGCCAAACTCCAGAGACACTCCGTGTCTGGCTACATTCCGGTGTGCCTTCGGCACAAGATCAATCCGAGAACGGCGACGATTACGAAAAGGCATGCCAAAATGTTTGACAATTCTTGGGGTGCGCGTGATTCAATAGGCCATGCCGGAGATGCCTGAAGTTGAGATTCTGGCGCGTCATTTGCGCCCGTTGTTGCGCGGGAAGACGATTCGCGGCGTGCGTGTCTGCCGCGAGCGGGTCACGCGGCCCACGCCGCCGCGCGAGCTTGAACGGCGGTTGACGGGCGCGCGATTCAAAAATCTTTCGCGGCGCGGCAAGTATCTTCTCTTCGAGTTTCAGTCGAAGAGATCACGCGAGACATTTTCGGCGCTCGGCCATTTGGGCATGGCGGGCAGAATGTTTGTGGCGCTCAAAAAGGAGAAGCTGCCCAGGCATACGGCGGTGGTTTTTGATTTGGGCGGACGGAACCTGGTTTATGAAGACCTCCGGTATTTTGGGCGAATGACGCTGGATCTATCGCCGATTGATGCGCTGGGGCCCGAGGCGTCCGAACTGTCGCCGACTGGGTTTTTCCGGGCGCTCAAGCGATCGGGGCAGGCGATCAAGGTAAAATTGCTCGATCAGAGCCTGATTGCGGGTGTCGGCAATATTTATGCGAGTGAAGCGCTCTTTCGGGCGCGCATTTCGCCGAAGTTGGCCGCGAATCGGCTGACGAAAGAGCAGGCGGCCCGATTGTTGGCGGCGACGCGCGAGGTTTTGAATGAGGCGATTAAATTCGGCAGCACGGTTCCATTGAAGACCATGAGCGGAAAATCGGATGCCCTGTTTTATTATCACAATGACGGGGAAGGATATTATGAGAAGCGATTGCGGGTTTATGATCGCGCCGGGAAACCGTGTTTGAAATGCGGGACGCAAATTCGGCAAATCGTCCAGGGAGCGCGAAGCACGTATTATTGTCCGAAGTGCCAGAGGTAAGAAAAAATCGGCTTGCGCAGGCAGCCTAAATTCGGGTCAAATGAAGGCAATTTATAAATCCTGCTTGTGCTCTTATAATGGCATGTGATTCCGGCTTATGAAAAATTATCCTCCCTCCGATATTCGTAACTTCGCCATCGTGGGTCACGCCTCGTCGGGGAAGACGATGTTGAGCGAAGCGATGCTGCGGTGCGCGGGTGTGATTGGGCGGATGGGCCGGATCGCTGATGGCACGACGGTGTCTGATTATCATGTGAGCGAGAAGACGCGGAAGATTTCAGTTTCGGCATCGCTCATGCATCTGGAATGGGGCGGAAAGAAGTTTAATATCATTGATACGCCCGGCTATTTGGATTTCATCAGCGAGGGATTGGGGGCGTTGCGCGTTGGAGATTTTGCGCTGGTGGTGATTCACGCGCAGCACGGGTTGGGAGTGGGAACGGACCGGGCGTGGGACTATGCCACGAGTTACGGCATCCCTAAAATGATCGTGATCAACGCGCTGGACAAGGAGCACGTGGATTTTGACGCGGTGTTGAAGGCCGCCCAGGAACATTTTGGGCGGCATGTTTTTCCATTGAACGTGCCGATCAACGCCGGGCCGGGATTTAATCAGACGCTCGATGTATTGCGCAGTGAAATCGTGACGTATGCCGCCGACGGCAGCGGCAAATATACGGAAGAACCGGCCGCGGGTGAATTGGCCGAACGCGCGGCGGCGCTGCATCGCGAGCTGATCGAGCACATCGCCGAATCGGACGACGATTTGATGAACAAATTCTTTGAGCAGGGAACTTTGTCGGAAGACGAGTTCCGGGCGGGCATTCACGCTGCGGTGCAGAAAGAACTGTTCATTCCGCTTTTTTGCGCTTCAGCGGAAACTAACATCGGGATTGGCCGGCTCATGGATTTCATCGCCCGCTACGGATCTTCGCCGGTGGATCGGAAAAAAGTGCCGGCGCTGGATGGCGGCGGCAAGGAGATCGAACTTTCGCATGAGGGACATGACACGGCAGTTTATATTTTTAAAACCATGTCCGAAGCGCATTTCGGCGAACTATCGTTTTTCCGGGTTTATTCCGGCAGCGTCAACAGCGGGTCGGATCTTTTCAACAGCGTCCGCAGCGCGACGGAACGCATCGGCCAGATTTACCTGCTGAATGGCCAGAACCGGGAGACCGTCAATACGCTTGGGGCGGGAGACATCGGCGCGGTGGTGAAGCTTAAGGACACCCACACGGGCAATACGCTGTGTGCGCCAAAACGCCCGGTGACGCTGCCGAAAGTGACGTATCCCAAACCCAACATTCATGCGGCGCTGGTGGCGACAACGAGGGGAGAAGAGGACAAAATTGCGTCGGGCCTGGCGGCGTTGCGCGAGGAAGACCCGACGTTTTTATACGTCGTGGACACGGAATTGCATCAAACGATTATATCCGCGCAAGGCGAATTGCATTTGGAAGTGGTGGCGGACCGGCTGCGGCGGCGGTACAACGTCCACGTGGAGCTCGCGGCGCCGCGCGTGAAATATCGGGAAACCATCAAGGCAAAGGGTGATTCAAAATACCGGCATAAAAAGCAAACCGGCGGCGCGGGACAGTTTGCCGAGGTCTGGATGCGCGTGGAACCGCGGCCGCGGGACAGTGGGGTGGAATTTACGCAATCGCTGGTTGGCCAGAACGTGGACCGAAATTTTGTTCCTTCGGTGGAAAAGGGCGTCCAGCAGGCGTGCGGCGAGGGGATCATTGCGGGATGCCGGGTGACGGACGTGAAGATTGATTTTTACGACGGCAAGATGCATCCGGTGGATTCGAAGGACATTGCGTTTCAGATTGCCGGCTACTTCGCGTTCAAGGAGGCGTTCGCCGCGGCCAAGCCGTGTTTGCTGGAACCGATTGAGACGGTCGAAATCCGCGTTCCCGAGGATTTTATGGGCAAGGTCATGGGGGACCTTTCGTCACGGCGTGGCAAGATTTTGGGGATGGATTCGGACGGGCTGTTTCAGGTGATCAAAGCGCACGTGCCGACGGCGGAGCTTTATCATTATTCCAGCACGCTGCGATCGTTGACGGGCGGCTGCGGCGTTCACTCGGAGGAATTCAGTCATTATGAGGAAATGCCGCGCGACGCGGCGGACAAAGTGATTGCGGAAGCGGCAAAACGGCGGGCGGAGCAGCATAGCGGTCCGGCGCATTGAGACGGTTGAAGGGTTAAAATCGTTAAATGGTTAAAAAAGTTTTCCGATGCATAAAAACTCTTCGCAGCGGCGGGCGCCGCTTTTGGCCGGTCTTATCATTGGCGCGGACTAATTGGCGCGGAGCGGGGTGGCGCCGTGTTTTTGCACGGCGGCGTAGAGCGAATCTTTCAGTCGCGCGCGCTTGAATTTCAATTCTTCGAGCTGCTGGTCGGTCGCAAATTCCACATCTTCTTCGATGCGGCAGATTTGGTCGTCCAGCGCGTGGTATTCGTCGAACAGCGTGCAGAATTTCCCGTCGGCGGATTTGAGCGAACGCACGGCGTCGCTGTAGCCTGGAAATTCCCTCACGAATGGGTGATGCAAGTCCATTGGAAGTCCTCCGGTTGGAAGGTTAACGCTTGGGGCATTGTAACCTGTGGTCGTCATGCCGATACCGAAATAAAGCACAGAATGACTCATTGTGCCAATACTTTTTGGGAAAAAATAATAATTGGCGAACGCCGGCTTGCCGGGGGCGCAGGTTCCGCTTACTCTGTAGTTCGCATGGAAATTACGATAAGGCCAATCCGGCCTGAAGACATTCCTTCGCTATTGGAACTGATTCGTGAACTTGCCCGGTTCGAACGCCTCGAGCGCGAGGTGGAAGCAACCGCAGAGTCTCTGCATCAATCGTTCTTTGGATCGCAACCGGTTGCCGGAGCGTTGTTTGCGCGATGCGATGGGGAAGAGGCGGGCTATGCGATTTACTTTTTTACCTTTTCCAGTTTTCTGGGCCGATCGGGCATTTGGCTGGAGGACATCTATGTGCGCCCCAAGTTTCGCAAGCGGGGCATTGGCCGGCGATTGCTTGAGGCGGTGGCCAAGATCGGGGTGGACCGTGGTTGCGGACGCTATGAGTGGATCGCGTTGAATTGGAATGAACGGGCCTTGGATTTTTACCAGGGCGTCGGGGCGCGAGCGATGAAAGAGTGGGTGTGGCATCGCATCAATCCGGCGGAGTTGCGGCGGTTAGGGGCAAGGGAGAAGTGATTTTATTTGAGTTTTACAGTCTGGACGTGAATTTGGGAGGGGTCGTTGATGCCGAGTTGGAGGAGGGCGGCGTTGGTGTAGATTTCCAGGTTCGCCGGAAAGCCGGGCACGTCAAAGGCATGGCGTTCGCGATCCAATTCCCGGATGGCCAGGGTGTCCAGGGCGACGGGATCATGGCTGAACCAGAGCTGGTCGAGCACGGTGGAATAGTGCAACAGGACGCTGTCACCGCCCTCGTACTGGCCGATGAGGGCATCGGTGATGTTGAGGACCACGCGATCGCCCACGGAAGGGAGCGCGTTTATTTCCGGGATGGCGACGGCCAGGCGATCGGGATCGTCTTCAAAGCGCAGAGTGTTGTCCACGCTGCCCAAAGCCAGGCTGAAAAGATGGCCGCAAACGCCGGCGGACGGCTGGTTGAGCAGAGGGGCGATGCTGATGATTTTTGTGACCTGATGGCTGAGGATTTTTGTGACAAAGGATTTTCGGCCGATGTTGTCGCCGGTCTTTCCAAATTCCAGGTCGCCGTAAACCAGATTGCCGACAATCGCGCTGTCGGGCAGGTAAAAGTTGGTTGGGTCATAGCCGGTTTCGACGGCGCCTTCGACGCGGACGTTGAAAAGTTCAGAAAGCCGAAAAAATCCCGCGGCGCGCAGATCGCTTGCCCGTTTATCCCAAACGATGATGTGATTGGGGGGCAGTCCGGCGTCGAGCAGGCCGCGCACCACGGCGGCGACAACGACCGGGCGCGTGCCGCTAATCTCGCCGCCGGCGGAGAACACCTTGATGCCGATGACGTCCTGCGTCGAGACGAGGCTGCGCCAGGCGGCGGCAACGGTGGTTTTGCCGGTGAATTCAATAATCCCGCGGTTGACCATCTTCTGGACGATTTCGTCGTCCGGCTGAAAATCGGCCACGGCGTTGGGTGCGTGGACAATGACCACGCGGGCGAAAGGAGAATTGGGCGAGGTTCCGGCTTGTATTTGAAGAGCCGGCAGCCACAATAGGCAAAGGACAAATTGGACCAGCGCGTTTCTTGACACTTTAAAAGCACAATGTTACCACCAGCCGGCATGTTGACCACCAAAAATGAAATTAAATCGTATTGGTTTGTGGTGTTTTTGGCGCTGGCGGCTGCTTTGGCTGGTTGCAGTCCGCCGGGAACACATGCGTTATTGAAGGGAAAGAAGCTGTTCGACCAGGGTGAATACGCCGACGCGGCGGATGAATTTAAGGCGGCGACCGAGGCCATGGCGACCAACGCCGAAGCGTGGAATTATCTTGGAGTTGCCGAGCAGCACGCCGGGCAATTTGAGGAGGCAGCGAACGCGTACAAGCGGGCCCTGGAACTGGACCGGGATCTGACGGAAGCGCATTACAACCTGGGCTGCCTGTGGATGGAGCAAAACAAAATGGACGACGCCATCAGCGAGTTTACCGCTTACACGTTGCGCCGGGTGAACGAGCCCGAGGGCTGGCTCGAGCTGGGGCTGGCGCAGCTTCGCGCGCATGACGTTCTTCCGGCGGAAAAGAGCTTTAGTACCGCGCTCTATTTAAGCCCGAACAATGCGGAGGCGCTGAACGGCCTGGGCCTGGCGCGGATGCAACGGGGACGGCCGGAAGAAGCGGAGAAATTTTTTCAGGCCGCGGTCCAATATCATCCCGATTTTGGCCCGGCCATTTTAAATCTGGCCACGGTGGAGCGCGATTACCTGCACAATGACAGGTATGCGTTGGACGAGTACCGGTCGTACCTGGCGCTGGAGCCGCGGCCGGCAAACTGGGATGAAGTGAATGCGATTGTCACCAGTCTGGAGCAGTCCCAGACCCAGTCTGTGCCGATGGCAACCGCGGCTTCCGGCCAGCAAACTGGGCAAAATCCGGAGGAATGGCAAAACCAGACTGCCATGGAACCGCCAAGAACTGAGAGCAGCGAAACCCGAAGAGAACGGCCGGCAAAATCTCAAGCGAAACGAACGCACAATGCGGTCTCTGCGGCGCCCGCGGAAACAGTCCCGATGCAACGGCAGCCGACAGTCGCCTCGGCGCAAAATCCCGCGCCCGCGCCGCCGTCGGAACGGGATTTGTTCTCGTCCGGCGTGGTTAATTCCCAGCCGGTTAATTCAGGTGCGCAGGGCAACCCTAATTCCGTTCAATGGCTTCGTCCCTCGCCGGTTCAGGAAAGCAAAGTGAAGGTGACGCCGTTGCCGCCGGAAAATGAATCGGAGGGAGGAACGCCGGCGCCGGTGCGGATTGTTCAGCCCGCGCCGCCGGTCTATCCGCGTTATTTGTATTTGTCGCCGGCGCGCCCGGCGGCCGGCAGCCGCCATGCGGCCACGGTGATGTTTAACCGCGCGCGGGACGCCGAGAGGGAGGGCCGGTTCCCCGATTCCCTGGACGAATACCGGCAGGCCACCCGGCTGGACCCAAGCTGGTTTGAAGCACAATACAATTGCGGGGTCATGGCTTATCGGCTGCGGGATTATCAATTCTCATTGGCGGCCTATGAAATGGCGCTGGCGATTGAGCCGGATTCGAGCGATGCGCGCTATAATTTCGCGCTGGCGCTGAGGGCCGCGGGTTATATCCCCGACGCGGTGAATGAATTGAGAAGAATTTTAGCATCCAATCCCGGCAACGCGCGCGTCCACCTGGAACTGGGCAATCTTTACGCGCAGAAATTGCTCGATGTGCCGCACGCGCGCGAACAGTACTTGAAAGTGCTGCAATTGGATCCCGGCAATCCGCAGGCGTCGAGTATTATGTCGTGGTTGTCGGCGAATCCGGAGTGAGTTGGGGGCTTTCCGTGAATCAGTTTAGTCAGAGCCTCCTGACGTCCGGTTTCCGCCACAAGGCTACGTCCCGGCAAGCGGCTCCTACGCAATAAAAAACGCAAGCACGATGGGGTAGTAAAATGCCCTTGCGGAAATGAGCGGGACGTTCCAAATTTTGGGCATATGGCCCTGACACCTTCCACCATGCTGCCGCTCGGCACGACAGCGCCTGAATTTGAATTGCCGGACACAAATGGAGAACTTGCTTCGCTGGCGGATTTTAAGGGGGCGCCCGCGTTCGTCGTATTGTTTATCTGCAACCATTGTCCCTATGTGAAACATATTCGCGCCGGGCTTGCGCAGTTTGGGCGGGATTACACTGCGAAAGGCGTTGCGATCGTGGCCATCAATTCGAATGACGTAACCAAATATCCCGACGACAGCCCGGCGAAGATGAAGGAGGAAGTTAAATCAGCGGGTTACACGTTTCCTTACCTTTATGACGAGACACAGGCGGTGGCCAGGGCTTATCGGGCGGCCTGCACGCCGGATATTTATTTGTTCGACAAAAACCAGAAGCTGGCCTATCGCGGACAATTCGACGACAGCCGTCCGGGCAACGGGATTTCGGTGACGGGCACGGACCTGCGCGCGGCGGTGGATGCGGTGCTGGCGGGCAAACCGGTTGCGGCCAGCCAAAAGGCGAGCATGGGCTGCAATATCAAGTGGAAGGCGGGGAATGAACCGGACTATTATTGATTTGGAGATAGGTGATTGGAGCGGGCATTGGGGCGCGGCATTCATGCCGCTTCCGCGTCCTCTTGTTATCGGACGTTGAAGCGGCATGAATGCCGCGCTCCGGATGTATGCGCGTCCGATTTTGGAGATCGAAGCTCTCGATGAGCCGATTTAGTCAGAGCCTCGTTACCTCGGCTCCTGCGCAATTAAGTACGCAAGCGCGGTGACGATGGTTCATGGTTCCTATTGAAGAGTTTTTTCGCGTGAGCATCTGTGCATGGGGTTGTCTAATATCCTGAAGCTGCCATGACAGATGTAACGCAATCAGACGATCGGAAAATATTGGAACTATCGGCGCCGAAGCTCCTGGAAGGACTCGTGCAGCAGGCCGAGCGCGCCGGGGCCAGCGATATTCACCTGCAAATGCGCGGCAAGGCCGCCGACGTTGCGTTTCGCCTCGACGGGGTCATCACGCCTGCCAATGAGCTGCCGGCGGAAGTGGCTGAACGGGTGTTCGGGCGCATCAAATTTCTTGCCCGGCTCAAGACCTATCAGGAATCACTGCCCCAGGACGGCCGCATCCCGCATGAAGAGCTCAAGACCCAAAACGACGTGCGGGTCGCGACGTATCCGACGGTGACGGGGGAAAAAATCGTGCTGCGGCTTTTCAATTCCGGGTCGGCGAAATCCCTGGATGAGATTCAATTTCCGGAGACGGCCGGCAATGAGTTGGAGAAATTTCTACGGCGGCCGAGCGGGTTGCTGCTTCTGACCGGGCCGGCGGGAAGCGGAAAGACGACTACGATTTACGCGTGTTTGCGGCGGCTGGCCGAGGTTGGCGGACGGCACATCATTACGGTGGAAGACCCGGTGGAACAAATTGTTCCGGGCACCATGCAGACGGAGGTGAACGAAGCGGTGGGCCTGGATTTTGCGCGGGCCGCCCGGCATTTGCTGCGGCAGGATCCGCAGGTTTTGATCATCGGCGAAATCCGGGATGAAGCCACGGCGCAACTGGCGGTGCGGGCCGGGTTGACGGGGCATCTGGTCATTTCGACGCTGCACGCGGGATCGTGCCGGGGAGTATTTGAGCGGTTGCTGGCGATGTGCGCGGATTTTTCCGCGGTGGCCAGCGCGGTGGAATTGGTCTTAAACCAGCGGTTGATCCGGAGGCTTTGCTCGTCGTGTGACGGCCGCGGCTGCGGCCAATGTTTGCAGACGGGCTATGCCGGGCGGGCGCCGCTCGTGGAGTGGTTGCGCGTGGATGACGCGGCGCGGGAGCATGTCCGGCGGAGGGAGTTAAATTTGATCGCGCCGGCGCAAACGATTGAGGCTTCGGCGCGTTCGCTGGTGAACGCCGGGGTCACCAATGAGGCGGAGTTCAAACGGATATTTGGCCTATGAAATACGATGAGTTTGCATTTTTTAACGAGCAACTGGCGGCGATGCTGCGGGACGGTATTCCGCTGGAAGGCGCGCTGAAACGGTTGTGCGAGGACATGCGCCGGGGCCAATTGCGGGCGGAATTGGAAGCGCTGGAAGAGGACCTGGCGCACGGCACGCCGATCACCGATGCCCTGAAGCCGCGCCAGTTGCCGGAGCTGTACAAACGGATGATTAGCGTGGGGGTCAAGAGCGGTGATTTGCCGGGCGCGCTCACCATGCTGGCGGATTATTATCACGGTCAAAACAATCTGATCACTCGATTGAAAGGTTTGATGGTCTATCCATTAATCGTGCTGTTCGCGGGATTTGCCCTGTCGTGCTTCGTTGCCTATCTATTGGGACATTTTATTTGGAGCAATTTTGAGTCGTTGACGGGTTCCCGGGTGCCGCCCGGCATTGCGGCAAATATGTGGCTATCCCCGTTTATTATCGGGATTGTGCTGCTGGTCGTTTTGATCGGGGTGAGCATGTCGCCGGCCCGGCGGAGATTACGCTGGCGATTGCCGGCCTTCAAAGAAGCGGCGCTGGCGCGCGTGGCCTCGGCGATGGCGCTGATGTTGAAAAACGGCGTACCGCTGAACGAGGCGCTGGCATTTACCGGGCAACTGGAGGAGGGAACGCGCGCCGAACCGGAATTGGCCGACTGGCGCCAGCGGCTCGCATCCGGGCACGGAAAGTTTTCTGAAATGGCCGTGGCCAAAAAACCGATTGCAAGCCGCGCGTTTCCGCCCTTGTTTGTGTGGACAGTGGCGCAATCCGGGGAGAATTTGACGGCGGGATTTGGGCGCGCGGCGGAGATATATCGCGCGCGGGCGGCGTATCATTCGGAAATGTTTCTCTATTCGGTCCTGCCGTTTGCGATCCTGGCGCTCGGGGGAATGATTTTCAGCCAAATCTGGCCGGTTTTCGCGGTGCTGATTTCGTTTATCAACAATCTGAGCGGCGGTTAAACACAATGCATGGTGCAATAACAGTTTTACCCGTGTTGGGCCAAATCGTGGACCCCGGCTTTTTTGTGATCAGCATTTTGCTGGCGCCTCTTTTGCTGGCCGCGTGGTTTACAGGCGTGGTCGCGCCGATGGTTTTGCTTCATTTTTTATTTACCCTTCCGATGCGCCGGGCGGAACGGGCCCGGTTGTTTCTGGATCTGGTCGAGGACGCGCTGAAACGCGGCCAATCCATTGAACAAATGATTCTTTCCCTGGCGCGTGATCGCGATCGGACGGTGGGAATGCATTTTCATTTGGTGGCGGCGTATCTCGAGTCGGGAGTGGGATTTAACCAGGCGCTCGATTTGGCGCCTCAATTTTTGCCGCCGCAAATTGCGGCCATGCTTCGAGCGGGCCAAAATCTGGGCGACGTGCGGCGCGTGTTGCCGGCTTGCCGCGAAATTCTGAGGGACGGGCCCGCGGGGGTCCGCAGCGCGGTGCATTACATGCTTTTGGTCATTTTATTTTTTTCGCCGGTGTTTGTGGGGATCGTCAGCCTTGAGTCCGTGTATGTCATTCCAAGATTCCAGGACGTCGCCGCGGGAATGGATATAACGGTATGGCCATTAACGGCGTTTGTTTTTGCGCATACCGGCTGGCTGATGGGATTTGACGTGGCGGTTTTTGCCGCCCTCATTTTTGTCACGGCGCTGTACATCGGGGGGCCGCGATTCGCGCGATTTTTCCAATTGCGGGGATTTCCGCTGGCGGATTGGATTGCGTGGCATATTTCGTGGAAGCGAAAACGCTTGCAACGCACCTTTTCGGCGATGCTCGCCGTGCTGCTGGACGGAGGCGTGCCGGAAGCCGAGGCGGCACGGTTGGCGGGTGATTGCACCGCAAATGAAATTTGCCGGGCGCGAGCGGGTCGCGTTGTTGCGGCGCTTCAACAGGGGATAAAAATGGAAGACGCCGTTCGGGCGTTTGACCATAAGGGCGAGTTTCATTGGCGATTGTCCAATGCCGCGCACGCCCGGGGCGGGTTCGCAACTGCCTTGCGCGGATGGCATGAAACGCTCGATGCCAAAGCATTTCAACAGGAGGAGGCAACGGCCCACACCGTTACAACCGGAATTGTGATTTTGAATGGCGTGCTGGTCGGCCTGATCGCAACGGCCATGTTCGGCATCCTGATCGCGGTTTTGAGATGGCAATTGTCACAATGAGAATAAAAGCACAAAGCAACATTCGGCGCGGTTTTCTCGAAGTGGACCTGGCGGTGGCCCTGGTGATTCTTTCGATGGCGATTGTGCCGCTGGGATTCGCGTTCATGCAGGAACGGGCGGCGCTGCGGGCGGAATATTGCCGGGCGGTGGCGGATGAGATTGTAGATGGCGAGATGGAAATTCTCGCGGCCGGCGATTGGAAGAGTTTTCCGGACGGAACGCAGGCCTACACGGTGCATTCACGAGCGGCCGCGAACCTGCCTCCGGGCCACTTTGAATTGAGCAAAGGCGGAAACCATTTGCGCCTCGAATGGGTGCCGGATGGGCATCCCCACGGCGCCATTGCGCGCGAAATTACGGTGAAATGAGAATTAAACACGGCAACTTGGCAGGGACATCGCGCTGCGATGTCCCCGCCCGCGTCGAGCGGGCGGAAGCGATGTCCAACGAACCTGCGGACGATTGCGCCGCTGGACGCGGCGCTGACGGCGCAGCGCGCCGTCCCTACCGGAATAGAAGACGTCAGAGCGGACTCACGCTGATCGAATGCATGGTGTTTATCGTTGTATTTTTCATGCTGAGCGGGGTTGCGATGACGGCGTTTTATTTTTGCTGGGACGGAACCCACACGACGATTGCGGCAACGGACGGCATCGAGGCCGCTTTGTATGCCGGCGAACGCTGGCGAGCGGATGTGCGGGATGCCAGCGGAACGATCCATGTGGAAAAGACAGGATCCGGGGAAACGGCAACGATTCCGGAAGGTGA
>JASHPN010000347.1 GCA_030038175.1 Verrucomicrobiia bacterium | reverse complement strand
TGGTACTGCGTGAGTTCCCGCTGCCATAATGTGAATCGGGGGCAACGTTTGGCCTGCATGTATGGCAGGAATCATTGAAATTGCTTTTGTAATATTCAGACTCAAGCCATCAGCCAATCAATAACAAACCAACGAAAACTCTCATCTCCATAATAGAGAATGCAGAGCCTTACGGAGGCGGGATTTGAATCGATATTGGCAAGGGATAATCGCTCTGCCATTGCGAGCCATCGCCGACTTCTCTTCGCCTAACATCAAAGATTCAAAAAGCATTGTATACTCTTTTGCTGCTCGCTTCAATGTGAACCCCCCCCCGTGAATGCCTTCAAACGCGGCCTTCTTCAATTGTTGCAGATGGCTCCGCTCTGCCGAAAGTATTTTCAACGTTTCTACAAAGGCAGCCACGTCGCCGATCGGAAGCAGATATCCATTCTCCATGTGCCGAACCAACTCCGCCATGCCGCTTTCAGTCCGAGTCACCACCGGAACGCAACCCTGCGACATCGCTTCCAAGAGGATCACCGGCAGCCCCTCAAAATCCGAGGTCATGATGACGATGTCCGATTCACTCAATACCCGAAGTGTCTCCTCATTCGAAAGCAGACCCAGACGACGCACATACCCAGATGCAAGGGGACGTGCAATGCTTTCAAAGAATTCAATCTCATCCGGTCCTGTGCCAGCAATAGAAAATCGCGCAGGAATATGTTGAGAATGGCATCGACGGATAACTTCAGCCAAATCCTGGATGCGCTTCTGATAGAATGACAGGCGTCCACAATAGATAATTTCCATTAACCTGCTTGCCGGACGCCCGCCAAAATCCAGAGCGGTTACCGGCTCAATGCCGTAATGAATTTTGTGGATGCGTCTGAAAGAATTCTTGAGAGTTTGCCTCAATTTACGAACAATACAATCGCTAACGCCAACGATGGCGTTCAGGTGGCGTTCCATGCGCAGAGTTGCCTCATAATAAACCGGTTCGTCCGAATGAACAACCATCGCGACCGCAACTTCCGGTGGCAGAGCTGGAACCGCGTGAAGCATGTCGAAATCGAAAGTTGGCAGATAGACGCACGGCGACGTTTTTTGCAGGCGCTCGATCAACATCGCCTGCCGCTTTTGGATTTGTCCCACTTTGGTTTCTTCGAAACGTTGCACCGGCCAAGACGGTTCCTTCAGCCATTGGCCATCGTTTTTTACAACGTGGCCCGTAACGAGCCATTCCGCATCCCAACCGTCTCTTTGGAGACGATTCAGGAGCCTTGCAATGAAGGTCGTCGCACCGCTCAAGCCAAGGTCGGGAGAACTGACGACGATTTGTTTGCGATTCATTTTTGGCCCAGCAGACGTCTTTTGTACCCAATTATCCGGTCACGGACACGGAACTTAAAGGGTTTGCGGTCATCGTCCCAATGAAATACGCGGTTCCATGGTGGCAATTCAATGCCAGCCGGCGGAACCCATGGCTTGGTTAAAAAGACCGTCTCCGACTTTTCATTTAGATGTATGATCAGTTTTTCCCATTCGTCGGCACATCTGCTGCCAGAGTAAGGAAGGACGATCTCTCGCACAGAAGCTGACAGCCGCTTCCATAATCCGACATCATCCTTCAGCAACTTAATAGCTCGCAGAACATCCGGGCCGCGATCTTTTACAATGAGTCCAGTCACGCAGTCTCGAACAAGCTCTCGGATGCCTCCGCGGATATCAGTGCAAATGGGAACAACACCGCAAGTCATGGCCTCCAAAAGTGTCACGGGCAAACCTTCACTGTCGGAGAGAAGGACGACAGCGTGATAGTCAGCCACCATCCGCCGGACCGTTTCCACCGGCAGATAGCCAAGACATCGCAGGCGCGCACGCGCGAAAGTTTCAGCAATAATCCGTTCGACGACCGGCCTTTCCGGGCCATCGCCGATTATGTCAGCTTCCACATCTGGCATGGCTTCGACGGCGTTACGCAAAGCATGTGCCACGTCAATGACCCGCTTGTGTTCCTGCGCCAACCTTCCAACATAGACAATGCGAAATGTCCGTCCGTCTCGCTCCGCAAACCGCTGCGACATGGGAACGCCGCACGGGATACAACGAACCGGGAACCTTCCAGCAACAGATGCCGCCCATTCTTCGGTAAGAGCCTTTGATACGCATACCGCGGAGGACACTCGATATTGAGGATCATTCCCGGTACAACTTTGACGAAGTGTTTGGTAGAAAAGGTCCTGGCCATGGCTTACGGCAATTGTTTGCACGCCAAAATGTCGCAAATTATTTCCCGCCGCAAACCCGGCAATGACGTAGTTTGGAATCAAAAACTTTGGATGATACTCACACATTCTTGTGACAAGCCAATTTGCTTTTTCTGAAAAGGAATAACTTGATGGCACCACATCTAAACTTATGCCGGCTTCGAAAAGTTGCTTTACTATTGGGCCCGGCTGGCCGCCGTGAAGGAACAAACAGGCACGAACACAGATACCCCGCGCCTGTAGGTCCGGCAACAGCGTACAAAGCCAGGTATTGACACCGCTGGCCACACTCGGGCCATCCTCAGCGCAAAATACAGCGGTCAGTGATTCTTTAGAATGCAAATTGTGAATCTAGGGAATATTGTATTTTGGCTAGAAATTGTTGAATTTGACGTTCCAAGGACGGGATAATACCCCAATTCTTTGGAATGCCGTCATCTGCAGCTTCCTGGTAAGCAAGGCCAATTTGTATTTGACTGACCTACCGCGATCCGGCCGAAACGGCGACAAATCCAACTCCCGGAGCGATGATCCTAAACTTCTCCGGATGAATTTAGTCACTTTTTGAATGTGCGGGTCACTGCAGTCGTCAAAGGCTATAATTCCATTTTCCGATAAGAGCCGACTCCCAAAGTAAGCATCTATAAATACATCCTCAAATATGTGGGAACCATCCACATAGATCAGGTCAAACCGGTCCCCCCCTTCGAGCAGGCGCGGCAGGGCCGTACTTGAGAATTCCGGTCGAAAATCCAGATAGCCAGACAATCCGGCCTTTTCAACGACTTCAAGGCCAGCATCGTCCCATACCTGTTTTTGAAACGGATCCAAGGCGATGTGTTGATGATCTGGCCGGCCTGAGATTTCCTGATGGGTAGCAGTAAACAACAAGCAAGAGCCTCCGAAGCATAAACCGACCTCGAGTGTTCGTCTGGCTTTCAAATGCAAGTGCAAACCCCTCAAAATGTGTAAATTGTTGACCGTGGATAGTGCGGCAAGTTTGTCAAATTTTTTGCCGGTGCGACCGACCGTTGCGCCGGACACAAGCATATCACGTAGCGCAGGGCAAAAACTGAACTGACTGCTTAAGCCTTTTTTCATTTATTTAAAGGTGTAATAGCGATTACATCATTCGCGACAGTAAACTTATGGACTGGCCAAAATTGCGCCGCCGCAGCTCTACAAGCCTCAATGGTTTGGATAATCCGCCGTGCCGACAAACAAACGCGCGTCGTCAATCAAAATCACGTGATTTCGAAGCTGATGGCTGGCGATCAATTTCATCTCCTGCATAATCGGCGTGTCCACCTCCGCACGTGCTGTGCCGTCGCCGATTATGTTCGCTTCGAGTTCCGGCACGGCTTCCACGGCGTTGCGCAAAGCATGTGCGACGTCAATGACCCGCTTGTGTTCCTGCGCCAACCTTCCGACATAGACAATGCGAAATGCCCGCCCTTCTCGCTCGGCAAACTGTTGCGACTTGGGAACCCCGCACGGTATGCAACGAACCGGAAACTTTCCAGCAACAGATGCCGCCCATTCTTCGGTAAGAACTTTTGATACGCATACGGCGGCGGAAACTCGATATTGAGGATTATTACCAACGCAACTCTTTCGAAGCGTTTGGTAGAATAGGTCCTGGCCATGGCTTACGGCGATTGTTTGCACGCCAAATTGCCTCAAATTATTACCGGCCGCGAAACCCCCAATAAGGTAGTTTGCGACCAAAACTTGCGCACGGCAATTACAAATTTTTTTTACAAGCCAATGCGCCTTTTCGGAAAATGTGTAATTTGATGGGACCGTATCTAAGCTTATGCCGGCTTCGGAAAGGCGCTTGACTATTGGGCCCGGCTGGCCGCCGTGAAGGAACAAACAGGCCCGAACGCTGATACCCCTGACCCGCAGGTCCGGTAGCAGCGTGCAAAGCCAAGTATTGACACCGCCGGCCACACCAGGACCATCTTCGGCACAAAAAACGACCGTTAATGGTTCTTGAACGTTCAAATGCCTCCCACTAAGAACACTTGGAACTAAGAACTTCCTCCATCGCCCGGGCAATGCCGGGTGCCACTTTTTCATAGGTTAAAGTGGCAAGGACATGCTGCCGTCCACACCCGCTTATTTCCGAGCGCTTATCCGGATGCGCCAAATAAAAACCTGCTTTTTCTTCCATCTCATCAAAAGATTTAAACCAAGCAATATTTTCACCATCGCGGAAACCGGCGTTTTCAAGATCCTTTGTCCAATTGCACAGCACAAAACCGCCGCTGGCCAGTGCTTCCGGAATTCTTGGATTAATCGAGTTAATCTGTTTGGTTTTCTCTTCGAGGCTCAAGACAATTTTTGCAGCGTTGTAGATTTTGGTTTTCTTTAATCCATAAACCGGTTCTTCTTCGATGAGAGAATGCATTCCCGGAAAATCATTCCATTGTTCCGCCAATCCCCAAACCCGAAGGCCGTATTTCGCCAGGCGCGGCAGGGCTGTGAGACGATCAGGGCCTCGTAAACCGACAAAGGCAATGTCTGCTCCGTATCTCGTTTTGTCCTCTTCTGATAATTCGAGAGGGAGATGTTCAGACGGCTCGGCAAGCCCGGGCAGATAAAAAACGTTTTCTACGCGACCCCCCTCCTTTCCCTGTATCAGAGGCTTAACGTAGCTATCATGGACAATCACGAAGTCGGAAAGACTCAAGACCGGAGCGGTGTCTCCCATTAATAGGTAGTTGTTGTCGAGATAAGAGCCAACAATGCAACCATGCTTTCGCTTAAGGCGTATCACCGCTTCCAAATTCAAAAACTGGTACATCAACAGCACAATATCCGGATTGAATTTTGCGCAGACGGCATCAATGCGACGTTCCAGAAGGGCATGAAAGCAGTGCTGGATAGATCCTAGGAATCCATAAAGTGGCTCATCCACCACCTCCAAGTCCGCTGAAAAGTGCCTCACTTCGTGCCCCATCATTCTCCACCGAGTGCCCAAAAAAACTGGATAATCGCTAGATGTGGGATTCATATAGGCAACCATGAGAATTTTCATTTGAACCTCAACACCCAAATCCGGATTGCAAAGCGCACAAAGCCCAGTAATCTAAAGCGCCACAACCACCTCTTCAAAGAGAATAAAAATTGCCGCTTCCGGTAGTAACGGTAAAGCCGATTAGCCGGCACTAGCTCAATCCGCCGATATTTCAGACCGTAAAGCATAATCCACACCCGAGAACGCCGTCGGCGCAGCTTCCTATAGAGAGCGATTGTACCAGGCAATTCTCGAAGGAATTCGTCTCTAAACGGAAGAACTAGCAAATCTGCGTCAGTTTCGTCCACCACCGGCGATATCGATACGGGGATATCGGAAAATGAGAAGCGAAAGTCGTCAAGAATGTGACCATTGGCCCATCTTTCCCGACACTGGAGAATGACTATCTTTGACGGCGGCGGAGCGCCGAAGTGTTTAAAAATGAATCTAAAATATTGGTTCATCTATGACTACCAGACACAATTTTTGCGCTTCACCGCCACGACAATGAAATACCTCGGCTGATTCTTCTGCGATAGGCCAAACTTTCTAAGTGCAAATGGATTCCATAACCAGCCCAATGGTGCTGAAAGGGTTGGAATCTTCTCAACAACACGGTTACGCTCGATTTCGCCAGAACGTGAATTGACCGGAAGAAAAGACATTTCAATTTTCCGGCGGATGTAGTATCCAAGCCTATCTGAAACCATCCCCACCGCTTTTTGCAGGCAATCCAAGGCGCTATGCGGAAATGTCTGGCCAAGAAGTTGGCACACCTGAAAATACGGTTGCATGACCTTCAAAAACTCTACCCTCGTCATTTCTGAGCAATGGTACGGATTCGGCGTCACGCCATGATGGTATACTTCTTTATTCGGGGTAGAAATTACAACCATCCCACCCGGCCGCAAGACGCGATATATTTCCTCAATAAACAGCCTTGGATTTGGAACGTGCTCGACGGTTTCAAAGGACACCACCGCATCGAAAGAGCCAGACTCCAAAGGAATTCTTTCCGCGTTTCCGACCCTAAAATCCAATCCGTATTTTGATTTAGCATGGGCAACAGCCTCAGCGCTGACGTCAATGCCAATGACTCCGCTCGCCACTTTGGACAGTGCGTACGTTCCATACCCCTCTCCTGAAGCAATATCGAGAACCTTGCGGTTTCTGACATTCTTGCATGCAAATGCATACCGAAACACGTGTTCTAAATAGGTGGTCACATCTGCGCCCTCGGGCACCATTCTTTCTCCAGTGTACTCCATAACATTCACTTCATTAAAACTTCCCATTCAGAATCCCGCAGAATGGGGCCGTAAACCTGATAATAGGGTTCCCCGCTTTTAAAATTATTATTCCAATTTACATTGAACCATGCGGCATTATCAATCGAATCCAGCATCCCTTGCTGTTTATCTCCTATGCTTACGCTCAACATATAGCGTCCGGCTCCAAGTGCCAGTTTTCCAAGCAGGCACCTTATCTTCCCTTGCCCAGACAACTCCGGAATTTTTTTATCTTGAAAATACGATGCAAACGTCATCAGTCGGGCACCTTGAAAATTTTCAATCGCGATGGCCACCCGAGGTAATCGGAGTGGCTCTTTTAATTCATACTCTAGCTCCACATAACAGACCCAGTCGGGGAAGAGTTCTGATCGAGGTTTCCCATCTGCATTACACAATCTCATCTTTTTCAAAATTGGAGAACTATCCTTCGAACGAAGCGGATGCTTGCTTAGATCAAATTCACCGTTCTCTGAAATGCACGCGTCGCCCAAATAAGCACCAACAACTTCTGTCGGCTCTCCCGTTACGCCAATTGACCCCTTCTTTAATAAGATGGCCCGATTGCATAACGCCGATATGGCGGACATAGAATGACTGACAAAAAGTACGGTCCGCCCTTGCTTTTGTGAAACGTCCTGCATTTTCCCAAGGCATTTTTTTTGAAACTCGGCGTCGCCGACGGCAAGCACCTCATCGACGATCAGAATCTCCGGCTCCAAATGTGCGGCCACAGCAAACGCGAGGCGCACGTACATGCCGCTGGAATAGCGTTTCACTGGCGTATCCAGGAATTTTTCCACCTCCGAAAATGCCACAATTTCATCAAACTTTTTTCTAATCTCGGCCTTGCTCATACCAAGGATTGAGCCGTTGAGGAAAATGTTTTCGCGACCGGTCAATTCCGGATGAAAACCGGTACCCACTTCGAGGAGGCTGGCAACACGGCCCCGGAGACGAACGCGACCTTCGGTGGGTTCCGTAATACGGCTCAAAATTTTCAACAGCGTGCTTTTACCCGCGCCGTTGCGGCCGATAATGCCAACCACGTCGCCCTGTTTGACCTCGAAGGTAACGTCTTTTAAGGCCCAAAAATCTTCAGACCCGCCTTTGCTCTGCTTCGGCGCGGCAAGTTGCGGATTGCGGATTGCGGATTGCGGATTGGCAGAATGATCGTTTGAGCCGTTTTTGCCAAAAAGGGCGCGGAAGGGCGCCGTGACCTTCTCCTGCAAGACATGGCGAAAACCTTCGTTGCGATTCAGTTGGTGCTGAATCGTGTAGCGTTTCGAGAGATTCTCGACGGTGATAATTGAGCCGGACATACTTAATAAATGCTGAAAAATGGAAATGCTGACACGCTGAAATTCAATCTTAAATTCTAAATAGCGTTTTAGTGTTTCAGTTTTTCAAATTTCCAGCTTTCACTTTTGAAACGATGGTCGTAAAAATGGCCATAAGCTCGTTGGTCTCGCGGAGGAGCTGTTCCAATTGTGATCCGGAGATACCGCAATCGTCCCGCAATAACTCCAGCCACAATTCTGACTCGTCCGCCTCCTGGAGGAGACCATCCAATTTTGAGCAAAATTCAGCGTCAGAGCGCGTCCGTGAAGCCTCGCGTACGTGGGCAGCCACAGACGTCCCTGAACGTAATAACTGCTTTCCCAGGATCCGCACTTCTTCCCGGTTCTTTGGCAGTTTTATGAAGAATTGAATAATTTTTGAAGCAAAATCTTTCGTTCGTCTGCGTAGATCCGCGCTCAATCGCATAAGATTTCAGGTTTCCAGATTTCAGTCTTTCAGCATTTCAGTCTTTCAGCATTTCAGTCTTTCGGCTTTTCAGCGTTTGAATTCAGATAATATCCGCAAAGACGCGCTCGGTCTTGCGGAAGTAGTAAATGCCCAGCGCCAACAGGATCACGATGAACCCCAATGAAACGGCCAAGCCAGGCCAATAGAGGGCCTGATTTGCTGCTGCCTGCTGCAATTGCGTGGCCGTTTGCGGAAGGTGAGATGGGTGTCCGCACAGAATCGCCCAGCGGAAGCCGTCAATGACGGCCACCATGGGATTCAGGGAGTAGATCAGGAACAAACTGTCGCCGAGTTTGTGGCGGATGACGGCTGAGCTATATGCGACGGGGCTCACATACATACCGAATTGAACCACGAAAGGAATGAGAATCCGAAAGTCCCGGTAGCGGACGGTCAGGGCCGTCAAAATCAGTCCCGGTCCCATGGCGGCGGCAACGGCCAAGACCATCAGCGGCGGCAACGCGACAATCCGCCACGTGGGCCAGAAACGATACCAAACCATCAAACCGGCGAGAATGGAACAGGCTACCAGGAAGTCCACCAGCGAAACAATGATGGAACCGGCGGGAACAATCATGCGCGGAAAATAGATCTTGGAAATCAGGCCGGCATTGTTGACCACGCTTTGGCTGCTGTTCGAGAGCGCGTTGGAAAAGAATTGCCACGGCAACATGGCGGCAAAGACCATGATGGCATAAGGCGCGCCTCCCTGGGAAGGCAAGCCGGCCACTTTTCCAAAAATGAACGTCATGATGAGCATGTTCAGCAGGGGCTGAACGACCGCCCATGCGGCGCCGGCCACGGTCTGCTTGTAACGCACCGCGACGTCGCGCCAGGCGAGCATCATGAACAGTTCGCGGTAGCGCCACAGGTCGCGCCAGTAATTCTTCTCGGCGCGCCCGGGTTCGAGGACAAGTTCAGTCATGTCTTATATATGAAGAGTGGAGAGTGAAGAATGAAGACTAAGGGCCGGCGCCCATTTCGCCTGTGTCCTTGCTATTTCTCACGTTTTCCCATTCGCCGGTCCAGCGCATTTTCAAAGCTCACTAATTCACGGACCAGGGAATTATATCGCGAGTAGGCATCGCCACCCTCGCGGCGGAGCATCCGGTAGAGTTCCAGTTCCGGTTCGTCGGATTGTGGAAGGAATGTTTCGCCAAGCAAGCCCGCCTGGCTTAATCGTCTCCGGGCGATTGCCGCCAGACACGCCGGGACGGTGTGGTGACCGGCGCGCAAATCAGCCAACCCTTCCCGTACGAGCGATTCACCGGGCAAGCCGGATATGAGCTCACTCGGGTTCATTACAGAATTCCATCACCGCCGCGCGAAACGACCCCGGGTCGATCGCCGGATAGCGGATCAATTGGGCTTCAATTTGGGTAAACATTTCCCAAAGCCGTTCTTTTTCTATTAACCCCTCCCGAAATAGCGAATGCACGTCGCGAATGTCCCGGTCATGCCGCCTTTGAAGCTTGGAGAGCGCCTGGCCATAGGGATCGTAATGAAAAAATTTAATCCGGCCATATTGGGCGATAAACAGGCTGCGTTCACGCCAGCCGGGAATTGCCGGGATGAACTGGTCAGGACTCGCAAGCTCCACGTTGATGTCCATTTCATCTTTCAGTTTTGCCACGGCTTCAAATAGTCCGGCTGGTTCCGGGTCCGGCTTGATATCCACGTCAATCGTAATCGCACGCCACCTGTAAAGAACCGCAGTCGCGCCGCCCGTTAGATAAATCGAACCTTCGCCGCCGGTTCGCTCTCCCAAGGCTTTCATGAACCCTTCAATTTTGGCTCTGTCCGCTTCCGCCCGCATGATCTCCGACCTCTGACATCTTCTTTCTTCTGTCTTCCCTCTCCCCTCTTCTCTCTTCAGGCGCTTTGCGCCTTCGCCACCGTCGCTTCGTAAATCTCCCGAAACACATCATCCAGCGTCTTCGTAATGTCCCAGCCGGGATAGTGGGCTTTCATTTTGGAAAGATCGCTGATGTAGCAGATGTGATCGCCGGCGCGGTTTTGGTCCACGTACTCGTAATTCATCTTTTTGCCGCTCAACGCCGCGGCGCGGTCAAACGCTTCGAGAATGGATACGCTGTTGGCCCGCCCGCCGCCAATATTATAGACCTCGCCCGCACGTGGTTTGTCGTAAAATGCATGAATAAAACTGGCCACATCGTGCGAATGGATATTGTCGCGCACCTGTTTGCCTTTGTAACCAAAAACCTTATAGTGCCGTCCCTCGACGTTGCATTTGACCAGGTAACTCAAAAACCCGTGCAATTCCACGCCGCTGTGGTTGGGTCCAGTGAGACAACCACCGCGCAGGCAACAAGTTTTCATCCCGAAATAGCGGCCATATTCCTGCACCATGACGTCCCCGGCGGCCTTCGACGCGCCAAAAATGCTGTGCTTGCTTTGGTCAATTGAAAAGTCCTCGGGAATGCCGCCGGCATAGGCAGGATCATCGTAGTCCCAGCGCGTCGGCAATTCCTTCAAGCGAATGGTATTCGGGCGATCGCCATAAACTTTGTTGGTGCTCATGTGCGCGAATACCACGCCGGGAACATGGCGCCGCGAGGCCTCAAGCAGATTCAGAGTCCCAACAGCGTTTACGTCAAAATCATCAAATGGCCGCGAGGCCGCCAGATCGTGACTGGGTTGGGCGGCGGCGTGAACGAGCAACACCGGCTTCAGCGTGGATATTAATTCGTCCACGCCCGCGCGGTTGCGAATATCCAGTTCGTGGTGGTGAAAATTTTTATGCGCGGCCAGGAGGCGCTGCTGGTTCCAACGGGTATCGCCGCCGGCGCCGAAAAAGTCGGCCCGCATGTTATTGTCCACGCCGTGGACGTCCCAGCCCAGTCTGCAAAAATACTCGACGACTTCCGAGCCGATCAGCCCCGATGAACCGG
>JASHPN010000346.1 GCA_030038175.1 Verrucomicrobiia bacterium | reverse complement strand
GCGGCTTACGGCGGCATTACCTGTTTTCAATTTCTCCAGGACGGAAAAGTCGAGGCGTGGCCGCTGAAACTTTCCCGGGAAACGCGGGACAATCTCGAAGACAATCTGCTGTTATTTTTCACCGGTTACTCGCGCAGCGCCTCGGCCATTTTGAAAGAGCAGGACCAAAAATCGAAAGCCGATGACAAAGCGATGACCGACAACCTTCACTTTGTGAAGGACTTGGGGCAGCAAAGCCAGGCCGCCCTGGAGGGCGGCAATCTTCCTGAGTTTGCCCGCCTGATGGACGTGCATTGGCAGCGCAAGAAACTGCGCAGCGGCGGCATGAGCAATTCCAAAATCAACGAGTGGTACGACCTGGCAATGGCCAACGGCGCCCTGGGCGGAAAGTTAATCGGCGCCGGCGGCGGCGGTTTCCTGATGTTTTACGCGGAGGACAAAGTCAAGTTGCGCCATGTCCTCACGCGCGCCGGTTTGCAGGAAATCCGTTTTCGCTTCGATTTCGAAGGAACCAAACTTGTCATTTCTTGAGCGTTTTTGAAAATATTCCCGTGGCGATTTTGGCCGGCGGACTCGCCACACGGCTGCGGCCAGTCACGGAAAAAATTCCCAAGTCATTGGTCCCGGTCGCGGGCCGGCCGTTTTTGGCGCACCAACTGGACCTGCTTCGGGCGCGGGGCATCCGCCGCGCGGTTTTGTGCATTGGTTATCTGGGCGAAATGATCCAACGCGAGTTTGGCGCCGGCGAAGAATTTGGAATCCAACTGGATTATTCCTTTGATGGACCGAAACTGCTTGGGACGGGCGGCGCCATCAAACGCGCCCTGCCTTTGCTGGGGAATGAGTTTTTTGTGCTCTACGGCGATTCTTATTTGCCGGTTGACTATGCGCCCATTGCCGATTTCTTTCACGGCAGCGGCAAGCCCGGATTGATGACCGTGTTTCGCAACGAAGGAAAATTCGACGCCAGCAACGTTGTATTTGCCAACGGTGAGATCGAGGTTTATGACAAAAAACTCAAATCGCCGCAAATGCATTACATTGACTACGGGCTGAGCCTGTTTAAAAAATCGGTTTTTGACGCCTGGGCCGCGGACCGGGTTTTCGACCTTGCGGAAGTCATGGGCCGGCTCGTGAGCGAAAAACAATTGGCCGGGTTCGAAGTGGGTGAACGTTTTTATGAAATCGGTTCGCCCGCGGGCTTGGCAGAATTGGAATCCCTGTTAAACTCAAAATCACTGTGACTTTTACCCAACAATTTTTAGCGGAAACGCAGCAGGTGGCCGCGCAATTGAACGCCGGGGCGATCGAACAATGCGCCGATGAACTGGCCAAAATCCGCGAGCGCGGCGGCCGGTTGTTCATCCTGGGCGTGGGCGGCAGCGCCGGCAACGCCGGCCACGCCGTGAACGATTTTCGAAAGATTTGCGGCTTCGAAGCGTACGCGCCCACGGACAATGTTTCCGAATTGACCGCGCGAACCAACGACGAGGGATGGGCCACGATATTCGCCGAATGGCTCAAAGGCTCGCGGCTCAATGCCAAGGATGGTCTCCTGATATTTTCGGTTGGCGGCGGCAATTTGGAAAAGAATGTGAGCCCAAACCTGGTCAGCGCCATTCAGTTGGCGAAAAAGGCCGGGGCCTCAATTATCGGTGTGGTTGGCCGGGACGGCGGTTACACGGCCAAAGAAGCCACGGCCTGCGTCATTGTTCCGACGGTGAACGCCGCCCATGTGACGCCGCACAGCGAGGCCTTTCAGGCGGTCGTTTGGCATTTATTTGTCTCGCACCCGAAACTGAAAGTCGCAGCGACCAAGTGGGAATCTACGAAGTAAATCGCGGGCGCCCGGCGGAGGATTACGCACACATTTCTTGTGCGTGGGTTTGGAAACAGGGAAACGAAACTGCCTTCACTCCCGCCGTCGCTGCGCTTTGGCGCGGCGAGCAGAGCTACGGCAAGGCAAGCCTGACTTCGCTCGGAAGCCGATAAAAGGTATCGGGACTTGCAGTGGCCGACGGCAAGCACATTTCTATTGTGTATAGGGTGTGAACGAAGTAAACGAAGAGTTTTTCAGGAGCTTTGAGCGACGCAAGTCGCTTAATGATAGACAGTTGTAATGTGTGGTGGCTCGGCGAAGGGGAGTGAACGAAATTCGACAACGTTCTCATGCGCAATAAGGGCGCGAGGTTTGGGACATGGGGGGCGGCATATCCGCCGTCGTCCCGCGTAGCGGGACTTCCGCATTCGCACAGGCAGCTACGGCGGACAAGATGGCGCGACACACACTTTTTCTGTGTCTAGCAAATGCAACGAGGAAACGAGTCGGGCGCTAGTAGAAAGGCCTGTTTTATTGGCAATTCTAAAGAATTTACCCAATAAATGCTGGTCCAGTGTTCGCTTCCTTGTTTCTTCGGTGGTTCATTTACTGGGATGCCCGCTTCGTTTACTCCTTTCGTTTACCGAGTTTTGAAACATTTTCCCAATGAAACAGGCGCTTTTTGCACTTCGTTTACTTGTTACAACTGTTTGATCCCGAGAGCAGAATTCCGGCGTCGAATCGCGGTTGCGGGTTGGACCGTTGCTCCGGGCGATCAGATCACCCCAAGAACCACATCTCGCGCCTTGTGCCGAAAAAAGTGCTATTTTATTGGGAGTTCTTGGCAATTTTAGGTTGGCGGGTAGAAACTGGGTGAAGAACAGGTTGAATCGTTTATGGTTTGCCGACGTCGTTGTTTTATCTCATTGATTTTCCCATTCCGGCAGAATTTGGGTAATGGGCGGCCAGGCGGCGATGTCAACCTTATGGGAGTAACTCCAGGTCGTGGCAAGGTAGCCAATGACATTTTTATCATTTTGACGTTGTTTCAGGGAAAAATGGCTGAAGTCCGTAGTTGCGACCAGCGGTTGGAAGCCGGAGGGCCAAACGCGAAAACCTTTGCTCAAAAAGAACGGCAAAGACGGATAATTGGTCTGCGCCAAATAGTGCCAGTCGCAGATAATAATGTCTTTGGGAATCATTTCCACGGCGGGCCAGGTGCCATTCATGGATTCCTCATACATGTGGTTACCCGTCGTCCGGGCATCCAACAGTCGGTCGCCCCACATAAGCATTTGCATTTTGCGCTCGACGACAATGTGCTGGTACAGGCGGTTGACACATTCGGCAAAAAGCCTGGCCGGGTCCTGGCCATGGCAAAGCGGGCAGTTTTTGTCCCCGATAATGAAAACCTCGTCCATGCCCACGTGAAACGCGCTGGCTTGGAAGGCGTCGGAAATTTCGTCAATCAAAGGAAAAATGATTTGATACACTTCCGGGTTTTGGGGGCACCAGCTTCGGCAATAAATTCCCTTGTTATCGGGAAACTGCCCCGGCGTTTCATCGAGCTGCGGGTATTTGGCGAGCAGCGGGCCGGTGACGTCGCCGCCTGATTGATGGCCCAGGCAATTGAATTCGGGAATGACGCGGATGCCCACGCGCCGGGCCGCGCCGGCAAACTCGCGCGCTTTGGCTTTCGTGATGTAATATTTATCCCGCAGTTCCGGATGCGACTGGAAATCGAAACTGTAATCCACCTGAATGACGAGGGCGTTGGCGCCGTCGGCGGCGAGGGCAGGCAGTTGTTTTTCCAACGCGTCGAGTTCCCCGTCAGTCTGCACGTGTTCATGGACGCCGCGCCAGGTGGCGACCTCCGGCGCGCCCAAGCCGTTTGTCGCGCCCTGGCTCATGCCAGGCGATTCTGCGGCGGTGGAAAATCGGGCTTCTTGTGAATTATACAATTGCAAGATTTCGGCCGAACTCAAAGCGCGATTGTAAATGCGCACTTGCGCAATCAAACCGTCGAAGGACAGCAATTCACCGCCAAAGTCCGGCACGCTATTGCCAATGCACAAGTCCCAATCATCCGGCCTCAGCGAGCGGGGATACACCACCCGGCGACTACCGTTCTCCATGCCGTCAATATAGCAACGCACGATAGAGCCGTCGTAAGTGGCCGCGACGTGATGCCATTGATCGTCATCCAACACGGGGCCCAAAGGGTTCCAGGGTATTTGTCCTTCAAAGCACACTTTGCCTTCGTCCTGCCCAAACCCCGCCAAGCTCAAGCAGTAACCGTGTCCGCAATCCTTGTCTATAATGCGCCGCCAGAAACCGGAAGGGCCGGACGATTTAATCCATGCTGCCAGGGTAATGCATTGCGGGTTCAGCGTGTCGCGGTTGGGAACGACAATCCGGTCGTTGAAATTAGTGAGGCGGAATTGATAAGCGCCGCCGAATTTGTCGTCGGGCACCCATTGCGCGCCGAAAACTTTCCCGTCGTTGCCCGCGCCGCTTTCATCGTGAACTATGCCATTCGCGTCCGCGGGTTTGTCAAAGGGCAGGTAAAGCACCAATCCGCCCGGCCCGGGGTTGCCGCCGGGCCGGTGGGCGGGCTGCGCCGGCAGTTGGGGAGAATCAGACCAAAAGGCATCCGCTTGCGCGCGGTTTAGTATGGCGGCGCTGTCCATCGCGCCGCTCCGGACCAATTCCCGCACGCGGCTTTTCATCCGCTCCATGTCGAGAACGTGCGCGTTGGCGGCGATCCCGCCCGGCTGATTGAACGAGGCGAGGATGTTGGAAACAAAATTCGCCGAATCCGCGTCGTGGTTGTTTTGAAGTTCGCGAACGGCGGCGTCAAGCGGCTTGATCCACATTTCATTTGCAAAGGTTTTAGGACTGACTTCCTCAAGCGAGTATGTGCAGCCTGGCCAGAACTGACATGGTCCCGAAAAATGCCATTGGCCATCCGGACGGGTTGCATTGGTAAAAATTGCCGTGAGTCGCCCGTCCTGATTCATGAATATCAACCGGCCCTGTTCGTCAATTGACCAGGACATTTGGTCCGGGTTAACGCCGCTGCCGCTGAGC
>JASHPN010000345.1 GCA_030038175.1 Verrucomicrobiia bacterium | reverse complement strand
CGGCAGATTGCCGCGGCAGCCGACACCGATGGAAATGGGCGCCGGGCGTCACTTTTGATTCGCCCGAGTTCATGCCAGCGGACGCGCCACATGCGTTTTCCGTGATGTTTACATCTGGTTACAGAGATTTTCACGGGTTCAGGAAGCGTGGCACCAAACGTGGCACCAAAGGGCTTGAGTTGGTGTCCAGTAGGGTGTGAGTAGGCGTGAGTATAAGCTTTCTGAACTATGGTTTCGTCCTTTATTCATGGGCATTTTTGCGAGTTTTGCTTGATTTTAAAGGTGGTGCGCGGTGCAGGGTTTGAACCTGCGACCCCTTCCGTGTGAAGGAAGTGCTCTACCGCTGAGCTAACCGCGCGTTCTGTATATTAAAACCCGGAAACGGTTGAAAATTCAATCCAAAATTGACGTCCGCATGGAGGAAACGGAGGGGCCATCCACGAATTGCCCAATTCTCGCGAATTTTGGCAATTTTTCCCCTTTTTATTTTGCCCTATGGCATCCTCTCGTAATATTTCTTTTCATTTTAGTTGTTGCAATCGCCGTCGAACCTGCCACCTTACTGAGGTCAACGACGAAAGCTGTCTCTTTCGAGGCATGTTAAATCCTCAAGTGAACCTGGTTCAGTGATGATTTGAAACCCGATTCCCGGGAACAGTCTGAAAAAGCAACGTTAATCGGACATTTGAATATCACATGAGCAATAGACTATTTGTTGGAAATCTTTCCTTCCAAACCACTGAAAACAGCCTGAACGACGCCTTTTCCGCCCACGGCACGGTCACCGAAGCAAATTTGATGATGGACCGCATGACCAACCGCTCGCGCGGTTTTGCGTTCGTTACGATGAATACACCCGAGGAGGCGCAAAAGGCCATTGCGGCCTTGAACGGCACCCAATTGGATGGACGCGCCATTACCGTCAATATCGCCAGGCCGCGCGAGGAGCGCCCGGCAGGCGGACGGCGCGAATACGGAAATCGCGGCGGTCAGCGCGGCGGCGGTCGGGATCGTTACTAAATCTGCAACTCCAAATTCCGGCATTGGAGTTCGGGCAGCACGGATTCCGCCATTTTATTTTGAAAGAAGAAGCCATCGAAGTGGAGGGAACTGTGAAAGTGGTCCTGCCCGGAACCATGTTTCGCGTTGAACTGGATAACAAGCACCTGGTGCTTGCCGTCATTTCGGGAAAAATGCGCAAAAAATTTGTCCGCCTCACGGTTGGCGACCGTGTAAAAATGGAAATGTCCCCATACGACATTGACAAGGCGCGGATCACCTGGCGGCTCCGTTGACTTGTGAAAATCATGACCGTTTCTGACACCCTTTACGCCCGAACCAAACCGTATGCTCGCGATTCGTCCTGGAAAAGCTGGTGGTGCATTCTTTCCACAGCCTTTCTGTTGGCGGCCGCCGCCGCGGGAACGCTCTCCCCGCTGCCGCTGATAGGGCGTATCGTTTGCAGTGTCCTGGCCGGATTGCTGATCGTCCGATTGTTTGTGATTTACCACGACCAGCAACATCGCGCGATTTTGCCCAAATCGCGTCTGGCCGCGATTTTCATGCGTCTGACGGGTATCTTCCTTCTTTGTCCCAACGCCGTTTGGCGCAGTTCGCATGATTATCATCACAGCCACAATTGCAAGTTGCTCAGCGCCAACATCGGCTCTTTTCCCATCATGACCCGCGAACAATATCGGCAAACTCCCGCCGGTGAACGTTTTCTCTATCTGTTCATGCGCCATCCGCTCCTCATTTTGTTCGGTTACATCAGCGTGTTCCTTTTTGGAATGGTGATTCTGCCCTTCTTCAAATCGCCCCGGAAAAACATTGATTGTGTTCCCGCCTTCCTGCTGCACGGAGCCATCGCAGTCTGGCTGGCCGTTCATTTTGGCTGGCTTGCGCTGGGGTTGACGCTGCTTCTTCCGTTTTTTATTGCCAGTGCGATTGGTGCGTATCTCTTTTATGCGCAGCACAATTTCCCCGGCGTCATTCTCAAAGACAAAGAAGGCTGGACTTATGAAGGCGCCGCGCTCGAATCGTCCAGTCATTTGAAAACCAATCCGTTGATGACCTGGTTCACCGGCAACATCGGCTATCACCACATCCATCATCTGAATCATCGCGTCCCGTTCTATCGGCTGCCTGAGCTTTACCGGGACATTCCCGAATTGCGCCAGGCAAGGACGACGTCGCTGCATCCGCTGGAAATTTTCCGCTGCCTGCGGCTGAAGGTCTGGTGTGTGGAAACGCAAAAAATGGTCGGCGTTCGCGGCCTCTAATGACGCGGATGCCGTCTGCCCCCCGCTAATTCTCCCTGATCCGGAAAAATTGCTGGCCGTTGGTGAGCGGAACCGAATACGGCGGCGTGACATTCGTCACATCCATGTAGGGACCGGTCACATTCGTCGCGGATTGCAAAGTACCATAATTCCAATTCAATTGCGGCGCGTTTCCAGTCGCATTGAGCAGGGTCAATCCCACGGATGGCAGTGACACGCCGGCCTGATAGAGCGCTTGGATTTGATTGGAGTTCAAGGCGTAATTATAGATGGCTACGTCGGCAATGTAACCGGGATACTGCTGGTTGAAACCGCTGGTCGCGCTTGACGCCCTGGCCCCAATGGTCATCGGTGTTTCCGACGAGTTGGTAATGCCGCTGGCTGACGGTATCGGTACGTTGGTCGCCAACACGCCATTGATATAAAGCGACACCAGACCGTTTGCCTCATCACAAACTCCCACGAGATGATACCACTGGCCGGTGCTGCTGAGCGAAAGCGTCGAGTTCGCGTTATAGGCCGTGCCGGCGGCGGCACGAACTGTAAAGCGGTAGCAATCGCCCGCGCCCGCATCCAGGGCATATTCTTCCTGATAATAGTAACCTTTGGCGGCAATCGTCGGCGTATTGAGACCGTTGTTTCCCGTCGAATTGGCCCACGCGGCGACGGTAAATTCCGCGTTGGCGCCGTCACTCAATGAAAAGTCCGGTCTTGAAATACCGAAGACGCAACTATTGTTGGCCGCCACTGAACCAAACAGCGCCGAAGTATCGGACGGATCGGTTGTGACGTCGTAACTCATCTGGCCAAGCAGAGCGTTCGTGTAAATTCCGTTGTTCCCGCCCACGTCGTCGTAGGCAATCGCCCCATCGTCGCCACCGCCCTGTTCCGGCTCATTCAATCGCCAGTACCCGATTGGGCCGAGCGCAAGAACGGCCGAGGGATAAGAGGCCGTGGGCGCCGGAGCGACGGCAACCGACCACTGGCTCGTGGCCGTGCCGGCGAGATTGGTCACGACGCATGCAAATGAAACCGGCCCAGCCGTCGAAATGCTCGATGGCGTAAAGTTCGTACTATTCGCCGAGGCCGCCGCGACGCCGTTGCTGTACCACTGGTAGTAAAGCGGGATCCCGCCCGTCGCCCAAACCGAGAAGGTTGGTATTTGGCCCGGATACAATTGCGTCGAATTGGCATTCGCGGTTGGATACTGGTTCGCGATCACCGGCGGAGTGACGTTGGTCAAGACAATGGTCGTGACCGAATCGGCCGGAAATGTCGCGCTGAACTGTCCATTCGCCACTACGGGCGCCGCCAGAGTGGTCATATTCTCCCCGGACGCGGTCTGCGTGGCAGAACCCAGCCAGGGCAGCGAACCGAAGTCGGCCAGGTTGTAAGTGACGTTGGTGCTGAACGCGGCGTTGTTGACCATCACCAGGACGAGCGTCGAATTACTGGGATTCCACGCAGCAAGCGTATTGGTATCGTTGACGGAGATGATATTGCATCCCGGCCGGATAAACTCGCTGAACTGGCCCATCACATAAAACTTCTCGTTGATCGTGGGGTTCGGGTTGTAACTGGAGTTTGTGGTGGCCAGAAGCGAGTCGAGCAGGAAGCCCCATCCCGAAGCGCTATCCACCACCTGCCAATAAACCCACGCCCGAAGGTCCATCGTGGTAATGTCATCGTGAATGCGGCGCGCCATCGTCATGCCCGAGCCGTCGCTATCCCCGTATTCGGACACCCAAAGCGTCCGCTTTTCGGAACTTGCCTCGCTCGCCAAAGTGGATTCGCCAGTGGTGGAATAAGTATGAGTCGTGAACAGGGCGACGTCTCCAAGCTGGGTTGACGAGTAATTGACCAGATCATTGTAGGTTTGATAGGGATCCACGTCCTCCGCCGCGTCAATGCCCAAAGAAGGCGCGCTCGTGTTCAGCGCCGTCCGCAAATCAGCAACCACGCGCCCCTCCTGCGCCGGATTCATATCGCATCCTTCCTGGGAAGGCCCGCTGGAACCATACCATTTGGAGCCATTGGGCTCGTTCATGGGAGTTACATAATCGAAATGGTCCCCGTCGAGCACCGTGAGATTGCTGACCACCGTGGCCAGATAGACCGCGAAATTTGTTTCACAATCCACCTGCAGGTTGTTGGTGTCGGCGGCGTTGCCGACGCAATTGCTGTTGACGCACATCCACCAGGGCGGCGAATTGGCAAACGCGTCCACGAGCGTGGCCCCGCGGGACAAGGCCTGCTCCAATACCCATCGCTGGTTGGCGTCGGCGTTCCAGTTCCAAATGCCATTCGTCGGCTCAAATCCCTGCATGATTGTGCGGTAGCCCTGGTTTGCGACAGGATTCGCAGGATCCTCCCCGCCGCCGATGTTGTAACGGACGATGTTCAACTGGAGTGTGTTAAAAGCAAGGTCCATGTAATAATTGCGGTTGGGATAGCTCCCAACCACATTGGCCCACCAACAAAGGGATGTGCCCCAGCCCTGAAAATTCGTTGAAATGACCGAACTTGGATTGACCGTTGCGGTATAATCCGCCCGCAAAGAAACCGGAACGGCCAGCAGAATCACAGCAGAAATGAGAACGACAAGGCGCATAACGGTTATAAATGCAACGAAAAACCCGTTGACGCCTCGCGGCAAGGTTATCGCAACAGCCTAAAAAAATACCATACGAAATGTGATGGGTCAACGCTTCCGGCGGCGACATCCGTGGAGCATCGGGCGCATCTTTTACTAACGACATGCCGCGCCCACGGAGCGCGGACAGCTTTGTCCGCGAGGCCACTATGAGATTGCGAGAGGCCCCGTCTCGCTGTCTGCCTTCCTACGAGACTCTCCTTCCTCGCAGCTTTTTCCATTTCCCGGCGTTCGATCATAATAAGGAAATATTAAAAATGGACTAAACATGGTGAGGATTCTCTTACTGATCGGAGCGGCAGCATGTTTTGTCATTGGGGGCAAAATGGTCGCTCAGGATATTGTTTATGACGTAAAGCTCAATGACCCGTTTTCTTTCCTTATTACGTTTTTCCCATTTTTGCCGCTGATTCTGATGGCCCCGCGCTATAAGAATGGCAAAACGATCTATTCTTTCATCGGGGCTGCGGAGGCAATAATTATAGTCATGGACCACTTCACTGTTTTGAGATGATTTGCAAAGATTTACCTTCTTAAAACCGTATCCCGCTGCGCCCAGTCGGGATTTGGCTCCGGAAAATCCAGGTTATAATGCAGGCCGCGGCTTTCGGGGCGTGCCAAAGCGCTTCGGATAATCAATTCGGCCACGGTCGCAATATTGCGCAATTCCAGCAAATCGCTGGTAACGATAAAATTCCAATAGTATTCCCGGATTTCCTCCTGCAAATTGGCAACGCGTTTTTGCGCCCGTTCCAACCGCTTGTTCGTCCGCACAATGCCCACGTAATCCCACATGAGCCGGCGAATTTCATCCCAGTTATGCGAAACGACCACCAATTCATCGGCGTTCGTCGCATTGCCGGATTGCCACGCGGGAATGGAAAAATCGCGAAGGGACGGCAACGGGTCATGGAGCACTTTTTGCGCCGCGCGGTGCGCGCACACGAGCGCTTCCAAAAGCGAATTGCTGGCCAGACGATTTGCGCCGTGCAGTCCCGTGCAGGCAACTTCGCCCACGGCAAAAAGTCCCGGAATATCCGTCTGGCCATCCAGGTTCGTCACCACCCCGCCGCACTGGTAATGCGCCGCCGGCACCACCGGAATCGGCTCCCGGGTAATATCTATGCCATAACTGAGGCACGTTTGGTAAATGTTCGGGAAACGTTCAATAATGAATTGCGCGGGCTTGTGCGTGATGTCGAGCAGCACGCAGTCCGCCCCGGTTCGCTTCATCTCGCTGTCGATCGCCCGCGCCACAATGTCGCGCGGCGCCAGGGATTTCATCGGATGCGCATTTTCCATGAACTCAATACCGTCCAGGTTCTTCAAAATTCCGCCTTCGCCCCGAACCGCTTCGCTGATCAGAAACGATTTCGCCCTGGGATGATACAAGCAGGTAGGATGGAACTGGATAAACTCCATGTTGGCCACGCTCGCGCCGACGCGATAGGCCATGGCCACGCCGTCGCCCGTGGCGATATCCGGATTGGTCGTGTAAAGATAGACTTTGCCGCAACCGCCCGTGGCCAGCAGCGTGACCGGCGCGGCAAAGGTTTCCACACGATTGTTGTTCCGGTCATAGACATAAGCGCCCAGGCAGCGGTTGCCATCGTGGATGCCGAATTTCCGGCTGGGAATTAAATCAATCGCGAGATGATTCTCAAAGATGGAAATATTCGGCTGCTTTGAAATGGCGTTGAGCAGGGCGCTCTCGATTTCGTGCCCGGTCATGTCCCGGGCATGCAGGATCCTCCGGCGCGAATGTCCGCCTTCCCGTCCCAAATCGAGCCCGCGCGAGCCGTCATCAGCGCGGTTTTCCGATTCGGAAAATTTCATTCCCAACTCGATCAGCTCCTGGATCCGCGCCGGCCCTTCTTCGACAATCGTTCGCACCGCGGCTTCCCGGCACAAGCCGGCCCCGGCTGTAAGCGTGTCGCGCACGTGCAGTTCAAACGAATCGTCTTTGCCCGTCACCGCCGCAATGCCGCCCTGCGCGTAATTGGTGTTGGATTCGGCCCGGCCCTTTTTGGTCACGATTGCTACGCGCCCCCGCGGCGCTACTTTGAGGGCAAACGTCAGCCCGGCGATGCCGCTGCCCAGGACCAAAAAGTCGAATCGTTTCATCCAGCTTGGAATTAACTCAATTAGACGCCAAAAATGCAAAATAAAACGAAAAAGGGATATCCTGCGCGCGCATCTCAAAATTTAAGCAGCCTGGCCGGCGGTATCATTAACACCCTGCTTTCGCTGGGTGTTTGGCCAAACGCATAGTTTCTTAACCGCTTCAGCGGTTTCGGCGCCGATAAACCGCTGAAGCGGTTCCCAAACCCTTCGACCTCCGCGATCGCCCCGCTAAAGCAGGGTGTTAATGAAACTTCCCTAAATCTGGTATTTCCAGGCTGGTTTCGACCTTTTTAATCAGCGGATTTTAATTACCATAACGCCCCGGCGGACGGTTTATGGTTTTTCTGCCTGAAATATTCCTCCACCATTCGGGCGCGAATCTTATGTTTCTGGTGCGGGTGCGCCGCGGCGGGTTCTTTGGCGTATTTTTTCTCAATGTCCGCCATCGTCAATTCCTCCTGCGCCTTCTTAAAACGTGAAAAACCGCCAGTGGCAATGCCATTTCCCATAGCTCAGTTCCATGAAAGGTTTTCCGGCATCTGCGAGAGCAATTTATTCTTCCACCCGCCTTTGGCTTTGAGGATTTTTCGCCAAAGGTCGCTGGGCGGAGTTTCGAATACCAATTCGAGCGAGGCCGGATACGTGATCCACGACTTGCGTTTCAATTCATCTTCGAGTTGGCCCGGCGACCAGCCGGCGTAACCGGCGAACATTTTGACCTTCTTGGCAGTGGAAAAAGATTCGCCAATTTCCACCAGTTCATCGAGCGAATGGCCCAGACTCAGGTTGGGAAATACGATTCCGCCCGATTCACCAGGTTCCAGTTTGGGAAGGTCGTTCGGCTCCGGAATGAAATTGTCCGAATGCAGAAAACTCAAAGCGGCCGGCTGCACGGGGCCGCCGAGAAAAAGTTCGGATTCTTTAAGCGCGTCGGGCAGATCGGCAACAATCACATCGCCCACTTTGCTGCCGGTGGCACGATTCAAAATCAGGCCAAAAGCGCCTTCAGCATTGTGCTGGCACACGAGCACGACGGTACGCTGGAAGAAGGATCCGGCCAATTGGCCGCTGTCGAGGAGCAACTGGCCTTTCACGAACTTTGACTTGGTCGAATCCGGCATAGCTCTTGGCTCAATCTCCCTCAATTCCGGCCTTTTGGCAACTTCGTCTTTCTTCGTCTTTAATTCGATCAAAATCAATGACCATGCAAGTCCAGCTCTTCGGTTTCTCCCGATTCCAGGTTCTGAATCTTTACGGCGTTTTTCATTATCGCCAGGCAGCGAATTGTCACTTTGGCGTTGCCGACGCGCACCGGAAATTCGTCTCCGGCAAAGAATGACCGGCCATTGATAATGGCCGAAGGCATTGCGCCCCAAAGAATACCCTGAAGCTCGATGGTCGCCGGCGCGGATGGCGCAGATGCCCGAAACGGTTCGACGGCGTAAGCGCGTGAGCCGGGCGAGTTGACCGGCAGCTTCACATCCCGAATTTCGTCCACGTGGCCGGGTTCCAACTTTGATTCCGCTCCGTACTGCATCCAATCCAATACTTCATCCATCCCGTATTCCTGCTCTGCCTGCACAAACAATTTGACCTGCCCGCGGGTATAGGCATTGGCCATGACGCGTTTTTTTTCTCCTTCGTCGCCTTTGGAATCCACCAGCAGGTAACCCATCATTTCACAAAAGCCTTCCTCGGCATCGCGTGCCAGCCGGGCATGGCGCTCAGGCGAAACATTTTCCCCCACCCACGCATGAGAAAGTTCATGCGCGCAAACTTCCTCGAGCTGGTTCTCCGGCTGGCCGGTCAAGAGCGCGATCTTGTATCGTTTCACGCCATCGGTGACGACCGGTTGGGTGATGCCCAGCACATTAGGGCTTTCAAATTCGTTGCCGATCAATTCAAACATTGAGTTCACGTCCACGCGATCAATGACCGAGACATCCAAGTTGGTGGGAAATATTGTGAAACGGGAAAAAAGATTGTCCAAATCATCTTGGACGTCGCCGAAAATACGTTGCACGTCATCAATGTTCAACACGGCGGTTTTGGCATCCCGGGCACAGAGCCAGCGTCCATCCGGCAATTGGAGGCCGTCTTTGACCGGCAATCCGCAGATAAAACAGGTGGGCAACTGGATGCAATCAGAGCATACCTCAACTTTCTCCCCCGTGACTTTGTCCGTCATCAGGAAGACCCGGCCGGTAATTTCCTTGCCGCAAATGGCGCAATTGTCCGCGCGCACGACCAAAACCACACAAACCAGCAGAAGAGCCAGCAAAAGATTTTTTAAATTGTGTCGCATGCCTGTTGTGGGAAAAGAAGACCCCGAAATCGGTCAAAACCCACCGGTTTTCAGCCGTTTTTATCTATTCCCACAACAGAAACAGCCTGTTTCGTGCCAAAGAAGCCCTCCAGTTGCCGTGGAAAGTTCTCCAGCGCCAGACCAGTGATTTGCCCTTGTCATCAGTCCAGTCCGCGAGCCATTTTTTTCTATGACTGCCACAGCCGGCATCGAAGAAATTGAGCAACTTCCGCCCGACGAACAGTCGCGCGTCATCCAATTCGCCATTGAGCTTGCTCGCAAGCGTCAGCTCGGCGGAAAGGAATTGGCTGCTTTGGCCCAGCGAATGGTTGATTCCGACGACCCAGCCGAAAAAAGGCGACTGCGGAAAGAGCTTCATCGCGGATTTTACGGCAATTGAAATATGCCGCGGATTCGCAGACAGGACCTGCCGATGAAGTGAAGTGAAGTTCGGAAAGCGGTCAAAGCCATTCTTGACGCATCCGGACTCTGTTTCCGGTGTTTAAGTTTCAAATGAAGATCAGCCGGCGCAAATTCATCCTGCGAACCACGGCTGCAGCGATCGCGGCGCCCACGGCCATGGCCGCTGACGCCAGGGCGATTGAACCGGACTGGGTCAAGGTGAACCATGTGCGCCTCGCCAAAGCCAGGCCCGCACACCGCTTTGTCCATTTCAGCGATTTGCATCATAAAGGCGACTGTGCGCACACACGCGCTGTGGTTCAAAAGATAAACTCGCTTTCTCCGGATTTTGTTTGTTTTACCGGCGACATTATGGAAGAGGCCCGATTTTTGCCGGAATCCCTCGCTTGCCTCTCGGAAATCAAATCACCTTTGTACGGTGTCCCGGGCAACCATGACTATACGAGCGGAGTGTCATTTCCCGAGATTGCCAAAACGTTCGCGTCCACCGGCGGCGCATGGCTGGTGGATCAGCAGACTCCCATCGCCAAGGGAAAGATCCATCTCATCGGAATGGCGCACATCACGCCCTTGCATCCGCCGCCCAACGCCAAACCAGGAACATTCAATCTGTTGATGTTTCATTATCCGGCTTATGTGAAAAGATTGGGAACTCAGAAGTTCGACCTCATCCTGGCCGGCCATTCGCATGGCGGTCAGGTGCGCATCCCCTTTTACGGTCCCATTATCACGCCCTTCGCCGTGGATGAATACGACCTGGGATTATTTCACACCAAATGGGGTCCGCTTTACGTCACCTCCGGCATCGGCTGGTTTCCCGTGCCCATCCGATTCAACTGCCGCCCGGAAATTGTCGTGGTCGAGGTTTGAGTTGCCGGTTCGCGCATCCGTTTTGTGAGTCCAATCTGTCGCTCGTCGTTTCAAGCCATCGGCGAACAATTCTCCCTCTCCCAGCCTGCCGCGCCGTAGTCCCGCACCGAACCGGACGAAGGCGGGCGGGAGAGAGCAGGGGCCTGTCCCGCCATAGCCAGGCGACGGCGGATGTGGGAGAGTCGTCCAGACCGAAAACTTCGCTCGATTCGTGAAAAGGGCGCCCGCTCGCAGGCTGCGCGCGTTTATAAAGCCTTGACCCTATTCACAATCCCCGCCGCATCAATCCCGAAGTGCGCGAGCAATTCCGCTGGCTTGCCGGAGCGCGCCAAACCGCTCACGGCGAGCTTATGGACTTTGACGCCGTCGCCGCTCAATTCCCCGGCCACCGCATCGCCCAGGCCGCCCTCGGTGTAATGGTCTTCCACGGTAATGACGGTGTTGCTCGTCTTTTGCGCCGCCGCGAGAATTTCTTTTTTGGCCAATGGTTTGATGCTGTAGGCGTCAATAACGGTAATGCCGATGCCTTCGCCTTTCAACGTGTCCGCCGCCTTGAGCGCCTCATACAGCGTCACACCGGCGGCAATGACCGTGACTTTGTCGCCGGCATTTTGCCGCAACACTTTCGCACCGCCGACCGGAAACGCTTCGTCGTTATTGTAGATCACCGCGGTTTTGGGCCGCGATGTCCGCAAATAACAAACGCCTTTGGTCAGGGCCATCTGTTCCACGAGTTTTTCCGCGCTCACCGCGTCCGCCGGATAAAGCACCGTGCTCCCGACCACCGCCCGCATCATGGCCAAATCCTCCAACCCCATCTGCGATGGGCCGTCCTCGCCGATACTGACGCCCACGTGCGAACCGGTAAGTTTCACATTGCCCTGCGATATTCCCGCGACGCGAATATGATCGTACGCCCGCGTGAAAAAGCAGGCAAAGGTGGAAGCGAACGGGAGCTTGCCGCGCGCCGAAAGACCGGCCGAGACACCCACCATGTTTTGTTCAGCGATAAAACACTCGAAACTGCGGTCCGGGGCCTTCTTAAAGAATTTTTCGGAAAAGGTGGAATTTTTGGTGTCGCCGTCCAGCGCGACGATCCGATTGTCCACTTCCCCGATTCGCAAAAGCGCGTTGCCGTACGCCTCGCGCGTGGCGACGGAATCGCCGACTTTGTAATCAATCGGCGGATAACTCGCGGGCGCGGAGTCTTGAGGTTCTGGCAGAACGGTCGGTTTGGGAATCGAGACACTGATTCCGGATTTGGCATTGGGCTGCAATTCGGCGATGGCCTTGGCCGCTTCCTCTTTATTCAAAGGTTTGCCGTGCCAGCCTTCTTTGTCCTGCAAAAAGGAAACACCGGCGCCCTTATAGGTCTTGGCCAGGATGGCCAGCGGCTGGTCATTGAGACCGACGCCGCTGAGAACCTCGAGAATTTCCTCAATGTCATGACCGTCAACATCCTCGACCCGCCATCCAAAGGCCTCAAAACGCTTGCGATAAACGCCGATTTGATGGCCAAAGGCTGTTTCCTGGCTTTGGCCCAGCCGGTTGACATCCACAATGGCGATTAAATTGTTCAATTTGAAATAACCCGCGAGCGACGCGGCTTCCCACACGGCGCCTTCGGCGATTTCGCCGTCGCCCATCAACACGTACGTGTTGTAATCCAGCTTATCGAGACGCGCGGCCAGTGCCATGCCCACACCGGCGCCCAAACCCTGCCCCAAAGAACCCGTCGCCACATCTACAAATGGCAAACGAGGCGTCGGATGCCCTTCAAGATCGCTGCCAAATTGCCGCAATTTCACCACCTCGGACACCGGAATGAAGCCGTTTTCGACCCACACCGCGTACAACAGCGGGGCGGCATGGCCCTTGGAAAGAATGAAACGGTCGTTGTTGTAATAGCGAGGGTTTTTGGGATCATATTTCATGTGCCCAAAAAACAGGGCCGCCGTGACATCCGCCGCCGAACAGCAGGAGGTGGGATGGCCGCTGCCTGCCGCGGTTGTGGCGTTGATGGAGTGAATACGCAGTTGGTTTGCGATCCCTTTTAAAAGTTCGATGTCAGTCTCAATCATGGAGCGCATAACTTATGCGAGAAATCGAGAATGCCAAACTAAAAATGAAGCAAAATTGCAGTTGTTAGCGGTCGGCACAATTATTGCTGCCAGAACCCCTTTTATCCCCTCCAGTCCTTCCAATATTTGCCAATCTGCCGGCAAAAATGGGCCGGCTTTTCCCGGTATAGCTTCCGCCCCAGTTTTAACCCCGCCGAACGTAATTCACTCTGGCGCGAGGAGATAAATGTTTCGAACCTGTCCTTATGGTCCATGCGGGAATTTTTATTCGAAGCAAATTCCTTGAGCATGAATAAATCATGATCGTCGCCCAGAAGATCGCCCAGCTTTCCAAACCGGGCCGCCCCGATCTTTAACCGCCGCGGATTGGCCGGGCAAAGCAGGCGCAGTTCGTACCAAAGGTCCTTGACCCGCTTGCGCCATTCATGGAAGTTCGGCGGTGACGGCTTCAAAAGGGCCGTTTCAAATGCGTCTTTTCCGCGACCATAGATTTTCTTCAGCCCGGGCGCAATCGCCTTCCATCCACGTCCCTTGATTTTTAAATCACCGATCTGGTTCCTGGACCGGGAGAGGATTCGTTTCAACGGCGCCATGGATTTGCGGAGTTTCTTTTGCGCGACCAGGCATTCTTTTGCCAGCGCCGATCGAATGGGGGCAAACTGTGAGGCCGAAAAGTTGCGCCTGAAATGTTTTGCCAGGCTGTCAAACGCATTGAGCTTCACCTGCGCGTCGCGAAAATCCATGAGCAGGCGCGCCGCTTCGCGCAGCACTTCGGTGTGCCGGCTATAGGTGTCCCGGCCAATATCGCGTCGCATTAATCGCAAAATGGACCGCAGTTTTTTGATCTCCTTGCGAACATTGTGCACCGCGTCCAGCCTTTCGACTTTTTCCAAAGTCTCCAACGCCTCATCCAGCCGTTCGCAGCACAATCGCCGTACGGCCCGCGCCACGGATTCCTTCTTTTTGAAACGAAATGGCATATTTCAATGCGCCTCGAAAACCGCGTCACTAAACTAGACCAATCCGCGAATTTGGATTGATTGTCAAATTTCTGTTTTGCGTTAGATTCCCGGAATGCAGCTCGAAAAACTTACGATCAAGTCGCAGGAAGCGTTGCAGGAGGCGCAAAATATCGCGCGCAGTTTTTCGCACCAGGAAATGGACGGAGAACATCTGGCGCTCGCCCTGATTTCGCAAACGGACAGCCTTATTCCCGATTTACTCCAACGCGTCGGCGTGCCTCCGGACCGCCTTAAACCGGACCTGGAAAGCGAACTGGCGCGGCGTCATAAGGTCCAGGGCGGCGACGTTTTTGCAGGTTCCAATCTCAAAAAATCGCTCGAGGCCGCCCAGTCGGAAGCCGCCAAACTCAAAGACGATTATGTCAGCACCGAGCATTTGCTGCTCGGTTTGATGGACGAGGGCGGTTCGTCGCTGAAAAAAATCTTCCAGAAGCACGGCTTGAAACGCGACCTGGTTTTGCGCGCACTGGCTGAGTTGCGCGGCAATCAGCGGGTGACCGATGCCAATCCCGAAGAGAAATTCCAGGCGCTGGAAAAATACGGCCGCGATCTGACGGCGCTGGCGCGCCAGGGCAAAATTGATCCGGTGATCGGACGCGACGAAGAAATCCGGCGGGTCATGCAGGTGCTCACGCGCCGCACCAAAAACAACCCCGTTCTCATCGGCGAGCCTGGCGTTGGCAAAACGGCCATCGCGGAAGGGCTGGCGCGGCGAATCGTCAGTGGAGACGTCCCGGAATCGCTCAAAAACAAGCGCCTGGTGGCGATGGATTTGGGCGCGATGATCGCCGGGGCCAAATATCGCGGCGAATTTGAAGACCGGCTCAAGGCGTTTCTCAAGGAGATCGTGGCTTCCGAAGGCAAAATCATTCTGTTCATTGACGAATTGCACACGCTCGTGGGCGCCGGCGCAGCCGAAGGCGCGACGGACGCGGCCAATATCATGAAACCGCAATTGGCGCGCGGTGAACTGCGTTGCGTCGGGGCCACGACATTGGACGAATACCGCAAACACATTGAGAAAGATCCGGCGCTGGAACGCCGGTTCCAGCCGGTCATGGTGACCGAACCGACGGTCGAAGCGACCATCGCCATCCTGCGCGGGCTTAAGGAGCGCTACGAAGTGCATCATGGCGTGCGCATCCAGGATTCCGCGCTGGTGGCCGCCGCGCAACTGTCCCATCGCTATATCACCGACCGCTTTTTGCCGGACAAAGCCATTGATCTCGTGGACGAAGCCGCCTCGCGCATCAAAATGGAACTTGATTCCAAGCCCACGGAATTGGACCAGCTCGACCGGCAGATTTTGCAATTGGAAATCGAGCGCACTTCCCTGGCCAAGGAGAAAGACGCGGCCAGCCGGGAACGCCTGAAAAAATTGGACGCGGACATCGCCAACCTGAAGGACAAGTCCAAGGCCCTCACTGCCCAATGGCAGAACGAAAAAGCCGCCGTCAATGCTGTCAGCGTCGTGCAATCGCAATTGGAACAGGCCAAGATTGAATTGGAACAGGCGCAACGCAAAGGCGACTTGACCAAATCGGCGGAAATTCAATACGGCAAAATCCCCGAACTGGAAAGGAAGCTGGCCGCCATCGAGAAACAGTCCGCGCAAGCGGCGCGCAACACCCTGCTCCGCCAGGAAGTCACCGACGAAGACATCGCCAAAGTCGTGGCGTCCTGGACGCATATTCCTGTCTCGCGAATGCTGGAAGGCGAACGGCAAAAACTCGTGAAGATGGAGGACCGGTTGTCGCAACGCGTCATTGGCCAGAAAGCGGCCATCAAGGCCGTGTCCGACGCCGTTCGCCGGGCGCGCAGCGGATTGCAGGATCCTAATCGGCCCATTGGCTCTTTCATTTTTCTCGGTCCCAC
>JASHPN010000344.1 GCA_030038175.1 Verrucomicrobiia bacterium | reverse complement strand
AAATATCTGGATGAGTCTGCCGAAATTGCCGAATCAATGAATCCAGGACAGGCTTTTCAAGTTCCCACAGCAGGTGAGAATATGAGCCCTCAGCGTACTCGTCGGCATCGTACCGGGACGCTTCGTCTTTTGTGGCAAAATGTTGACGGTAACTTTTAACCATAGTTTATTTGTTCAATTTGTGCCATTCCACGAACAGCGGCGAATATAAACTTCGGCGTCCGGCAAGCCTGAGGCATGCCGAAATGCCAGAGCGAGCATCACATTCAAATGCCATTCCGGGCCGCTTTTCTTCAAAAACTGTTCCGAAACTTCCTGTGCGCAATGGACCGGAGATTTAGTTGCCTTGCCGACGGAAAAGGACAGGAAAAAACCGACGACGTCCGTGAGCACTGGTCCCAGTGGATGTGAAAACTCCCAATCGAAAAGCCAGATTGTGTCCCCGTCAACCGCCATATTTGCCAGGCCAAAATCACCATGCACCCGACCCACCTCGGCACCGGAGCGTTCCATTTGGGTCATCAATTCCCGGTGAAACTCTTCGCAGTCGGCAGGCAGGTTGGCGGCATATCGTTTCCACCAGGACAACTGCATAATCTCTTTGGCGCTTAACCGCTTTCGTCCAATGCAGAGGCCCTGTGCCAATAATGACACATCGAGGCGCTGTCGCCAATTGAGCGATTGGGCGGTTGTGGGCAACGGCTCCTGAATGGCGAAACAACGCCCGTCAAAGATTCCACATCCCATTGGGTGGGGCAGGCGAAATTGCTGAAACTGGCACGTTTTCAATTGGTCAAGGGCGTTGAATCCAGCCTCGATTAACGCTTGCTCCTCCATTTTTGCGATCTTTACAAATGCGCAATTTTGCAGCTGCTTGTCGAAGAGGGTTATATAGACTCGCTCCCGGTCCATTTGGGAGGGCCAAGCCAGGACTGCCTGGAGATTTGTCTTGCCAAGCCGGTTCTCCAGCATGGCAACCCACCGCTCATAGTCTATTCCAATGGTTGTGGAGTCATTTGCAGTAATGGCTGACGAAAAAAAGCCGGGGGCTCCAAAGAAGACAGCCTCTGAAATCAAGCGATGGTAAATCCGCCGTTTGAAGGTGTGGGCTTTGTAACATTGCACCCCGATGCGGCGCAACTCGCGAGATTTGGCAGGGATGGCCAGTATTTTGCGGGCACCAAAATGAAAAACCAACAATCGTTTTACGATGCCCTGCTCGGGAAGTTCGATGGGCTTTTGGGCGGGAGCCCGTTTCAAAGCTCGCGCGGCAATTTCGAGAAACACCTGACTGGAGAGAGTGCTTATCTTGCCGAAAGACCTTCGGCCAACGGCGCCGGCGGCGAGCATTCCGGTGGCAAACCGTTCTGGTCCCCATTCGGAAATGATTCGCCGGCTGGCACGGCCAAAAGTGCTGAGGGGGAATTCCGGCGCCGAAACTCTGAGCATTAATTGCGCGAGCTGCTCAGTATTGTACGGATCAAAAGCGAAGCCGTTGATGCCGTCCTGCACAAGGTCATTAGCGCAACCGCAGCGATTAGAAACCAGAACGGGCAAACCAGAAGCCATCGCCTCGTTTACCACCAATCCCCATTGCTCTGTTGTGCTCGCGTGGACGAAAGCTCTTGCACAGCCATAATACGCGGGAAGATCAGGGTATTGTTTGAAGCCGGGCAAGTGGACGAAATCCTGCAAATGAAGCTCGGAAACCAGACGCTCCAGTTCCGGGCGCAACGGGCCATCGCCAACCAGAACCAGGGACCATGGGTCAGAAGATAGAAGCCCAGAATCCTGTTGCCGGCCCGCTAATTTGTCGGCATGGGGATTTAAAGCGTCGCGGATTTTTGCCTCGCGATAGGCCGCAAGTTCGCAGTATTCGCGGTATCGCGAATAGGCGCGGATGAGGGTCAAGAGATTCTTTTTCTCCACAAAACGAGCACTGGCCAGAAAATAATTTTCCGGCAAACCGTAGCTGGCCCGAATCTGCGATAAATGAGTTCTGACGCCGTCTGTTTTGCCGATAAAATAATCGTTATCCACCGCATCATATCCAAAAAAAACAGATTCGGGCGCCATCCCCAGTTTTACCAGATAATCTTTATGCGGCTGCCCTCCGACGAGCGCCGCGGAACATAACCCGATGATCTTCCGCTTAACCCACTCTTTCATCGGCGTTCTGCGTTCGTCCCATTCGGTGCTTTCCGACATGATCACCGCAGGGACGCGACGGCGGACGCACCAGGCCAGCGCGTCAATTGCGCCCACGCCCGACCAACCGGGAATGAGAACCATTTCGGGTGAAAATTCGTCAAGTGATTCCTCCATCCTTCGAGCCAGTTCGTTTTTCCCGATTTCGTGGCTGGCCCCCACCGTGAACAAAGTGGCAAAGTTCATGCCTTCGGGCGGCGCTTCGTTGTCCCAGGCATAAACCGCGCTGCGGCCGGCGATTTGAATCGCTTTCAAGTCGCAGACTTTAGCGGCGGCGCGCAGGCGAGCTAAATGATAAGGGCCAAAGTTATCAAAAATAATCACCGCGCGTTTGCGTCTGGTCGGACAAGCAATCACCTGTTTTGGCGACGAGGATGCCAAGGATTCAATCATGTAAAGTGACACCTAACCTTAAACAAAAATCAGCCATCAGGGCGAATTAATACAGCGATTTAAAAAATGCGACCAAAGCGCGCCGTGACTGTGACCGAAAGAGGACAGAACACACATTTTCTTTGTGTATAGGCGAGTAAACAGTAAACGAAGCAATAAGACGTTTATTTCAAACAACTTAATACAATTTCCACGAATGCTTCGATTAGCCGAACTGCGTCTGGCGCGGCCAGCAGGCTTACAGAGATCGAGGGGCGGGATTTTTGAAAGTGTTCGCTTAGTGACGTGCACGGCTCTGATTCTCAGGATGCTCATGTGCGCAGCTCTGATTGAGGCGGTGAGGGCAACCGGGAGCGGGTGACAATTCGGGCGCGACGCGTCACTATGCGACCGCGTTTAGTCAGGACTCGACGGAGTCTCACCCTACCGGTGTGGGGTTGATCTGGATTTTGCGGGAAATTTTGCGATGCGGAGGCATTTGGACCAATCGGAGCGGGTCCGCCTTCGGTGGCGGGGCTTCGGCGATCCATCCACCAGAGGGCGGCCGCCAGGAAAACGAATGGATAGAGGGTAATAAATGTGATGTCCCGCCCCAAATTAAACGTTAAAATCATGCCTAATGCATAAAGTGGAAGTCGCCCCAGCTTCCATATCTGGAGGTCTTGACGAGCGAGGATGGCGACCCAAAAAGCCATGAGCAGGGCTGCGGCCGCAGGACCGAAAATTCGACCAAAATTAACAACGCCCTCACCGATCATTCCGGTAGAAATTGTCGCATAAACGCCAGCCTCTTGTTTTCCCCGGGCTCCGCCATTCCCTCTGATTCCCTGTCCGCGAGCGATGGCATAGTCGATGCCAATCTCCGGTTTGTTATGCCAGATAGCCCGTGGGATCGGATTCGCCAGCTCCGCAAAATAGCGGGCACCCCAATTAGGCTCATAAGTCCCTTTCTTGATGAAGGTGTTGATCCAGCATAATTCCTCGAACATGTTCAGGCCCTGGTGATGTACCTCAGTTTCCTTTTCCAAATCGAAACCTTTTTGTGCAAATGCCGTGGCGATGTTCTCATTTGACCGGTTTTGAATGATGAATCCCATCCACCCATCAATCAATATGTAACACACGGTCAAAACAACGACCTTTTTAAAAATTCCACCGCGGAGACGTAAGAAAACCCAGCTCAAAAGTCCCGGAATCACAACGGCCAAAATGGTGTTTCTCGTGCGATCAAACAAATAATACGGCCACGCAATCAAGCACAAAACCAGCGAGACCGTTCGGACGCGCCGGTTGTTTGAGACGGCGGCTAGAACGCCAAAAATGGCCGAAACCATCATCTGAACGTATTCGGCAAAACTCAGCAACGCGTCAAAACCGGAACCGATTCGAGCCCGGCCCCAAACTTCCGGTTTGTAACCCAGATACGGGCAAAAGAAATAGAGCATTTCGCCTTTGATGCGGGTAGCCGCCACCAAAACGATGATGGCGTAAATCATGACACAGCCTTTAAACAAAACATCGAGTTGACTCTGAAGGGAGGGTTGGTTGATGCCGAACCTGACTAATTGAAGGACGCCGCTTTGAGACCGCAAATAACGGGCATTGATCCAGCGATGGACATAAGGCGCAGCCACCACGAACACAATCAAAAACCAACCCACTTGCCACCAGGCGTCGCTAAGGACATCCGATGTAAAAATTAAATAATAGCTGTGGGCGTAATCGTTATAATAGGCATCTCCGACATACCAGACGGCCACAGTCCCGATGACAGCCAGCATGGGAATGCCGGTGCCATCCTTGATTCGGCGGAAGGACCAGATGCCGCCGGCGACAATGATGCCAAGAGTGAACCAGTATGAGATGGGGTAGATGGACAAGCGAAAATTAAAAATTAAAAAGGAGAAAGGAAAAAGCGAATTCCCGAAAGTTAAAATCTCAATGCAGAATTAAAATGACTCGCGGCTGGAAGCCGCTTGAACCGCCAGGCAAGATGCGTGCCCAGCGGAATACTGCATCGCTGTTTCGAGATTTTGAAGATTTGCCGCCAAGTGGTCCAGAGTGAATTGGCGGGCTTTCATATGCGCCGCATGGCTTTGTTGTTCCAATAATTCGGGTTCGGCCAGATATCGTTGAAGGGTTTTCGCCAGCGCAGCCGGATCACGCTGCGGGACAATAAAACCGTCCATACCATCGGACACGACGGCCCCGCAGCAGGGCGTCGCCACAACGGGCAATCCGTACGACAAAGCTTCCAGTTGCGTGATGGCAAAACCGTCCGAAAGCGTCGGTAAAACGAAAACGTCGCTTTGGCGATACCAATTGGCCGTTTGGTCCCGCGTCGCCCGCCCATGGAATTTCATATTCATGGGAGCGGAGGCCACCGCAGATTCAGAAATTCCCACCGGACCGACGACGTCAAATTGGATGGGTTCACCTTCCATTAATTTTGCTGCCTCAACGAGATACTGAATTCCCTTCCGCAGAATGACCTGGCCCAAATAGAGGACACGAAGCGGGCCGGAGGTTGGAGGTCGTTGGTCACCCGTCTTCGCCAGGCTTCGACGCGGCGAGCCGCCCTGAGGCGGCTCGGAGGATTCGAAGGACAAGGGAATGATACGGATTTTTTCGGCGGGGACGTTTTGTTTTATGAGGGCCTGGCGGCAGAAATCGGAGTTGACGACCACACAGTCCGCCAATGCCCATTCCTTTTCGCGCCGGCGGAAATATTCTTCCGGCACTTCCAAGCCCCTTGGACGCTCCCTCACGGTCGCGGCTCTGATCCAATCGGGCCACTGCTTTTCCTCTTCCTGGACCAACTCCACTTCGACTCGATTTGGATCCATTTGATTTACGATGCAACGGACACCACGTTCGCGGCACAACTCCAACGATTCCAATGCGCCGGTGTCGTACGCGAAAAAAATGGAGTTTGAGTTCAAATCACGCCGACGGTCCATATCGTCCCGAACATTGACGGCAAAGCACTTTCCAATTTCCGCGAAAGTTCCATAGTGAGCCTCGCTTTTACGCAAACGATTTTCCCAAAACAGTGAACGCAAATTCCAGGAGACGATCGGCGCATCCAACAGATCGGACTGGAATCGCGTAGACAGAGAACGGAGCATTTTTGCATTTGTCGCTCCGGCAAATCCGCGGACAAGCGGACCTGCCCAAAAATCTGTGTAAAGCGCACCCAATTTCCCAGCCCGATGAAGGACACGCGGGACGGCGTAATGCTCGCGGGCCCCGATTTGGGAGCAGAACCAATTCATCAACAATAATTAAAAATTAGAAAGGAAAAATTAAAAATTGCCTGTCGAGCGCTCCAAAGCAGTTCTTAAATGCTCAAATTTCCCGAAAATTTTTGAAACGACGCATCCGACCGCCGCTCTTATTGCGTCAGTCGAAAGAACATGACCGGGCAACACATGGTATTACTCACAGTGTTTTGTCCCTCTGCCAAAACCGGCGTGGACGAAACAGCCATCCATGTTATCGGCGGCATAAGATTGGTCGCATATTCCAGCGTATAGGCGGCAGTATTGTCGGTAGGCCATGCCAGCACCAATTGCCCGTTCGCCACAGAAAGAGCAGGCGTTGGCGGACTTACAATGATCGCCGGACCGGTACCGGATTCAGAAATGCCATTGATGTTTGCGACAGTCAACGTTGGGTAATAGGTTCCGATATTTGTGTAGGCATGCACTGGATTCTGAGCAATGCTGGAGGCGCCATCGCCAAAGTTCCAAAAACAAGTTGTAATGGCATTTCCAGCGCTGTCAGTACTGGGAGAATCGAATTGAACAGTAACGCTCGCCACGCCATTGCTCGGGCTCGCCGAAAACCGGATTGCGGGTTGAATCTGCCAATTTGTGCCCGTCCAATAAAAGGTAACTGGGGGCGCGCCGTTGGTAATTGTCATGGGAGGAACAGAGAAAACCGCCGAAGTATAAAAGTTGGTCACGTTGTTGCCGTCCAAAGTTTGCGCATAGACTTGCAATATTGCTCCTGGAGGGTTCAAACCCGGATTTAAGTCGTCCATGTAAAACTTCGCCCCTGACACCTGCAGT
>JASHPN010000343.1 GCA_030038175.1 Verrucomicrobiia bacterium | reverse complement strand
GATTAAATCAACATCCGAAGCTCTATCCAATAATGGCGGTCCATTGGTTCAAACTGCTCACCTCCACGCTTTAGTGTGTTCAGGAACAGCCTAGAGGCTGGACAGCCCGCACAGCCTTCCGTGTACCTCGACCGAATTTTCCCAAAACCTTCGTTTCCTCGCCGCCGCACGAAAATCTTCAAATTCCCCAATAAAACAGCCTATTTCCCTCCGAAAACCGTCTTCGTTGCGCGTTGCGTTCCCTCTTAAGAAACTCATTTTGCAAGTTGTTCATTTTGAGCGATATATGAAAACGGCCATTTGATAAGGTCACGCCACCGGCAAGTGTGGAGTTTCTTCCAGTATCAGCCCCCACCGGGGTCCGGGCTATACATACAAAATGTGCACGGGATGCCAGTCCCAACAATCCAATAATCCATCAATCCTTCAACAACTCTTCGGCAATCTGCACCGCATTGAGCGCCGCGCCTTTGAGCAATTGATCGCCGCTCACCCAAAACGCCAGCCCATTTTCAAGCGCGCAATCCTTCCGGATGCGGCCCACCTCGCAATTGTATTTTTCCGACGCAAAGAGCGGCATCGGATATTTCGTGTTTTCCGGCTCGTCCACCAGGTCCACGCCCGGCGCGTTTTTCAGGGCGGCCCGGGCCGATTCCACCGACGCCGGCTTTTGAAATTCCGCGCTTACGGCCACCGAATGAGACCGATACACCGGCACGCGCACACAGGTCACGCTGGCGTGAAAATTCGGATGATGCATGATCTTGCGGCCTTCATTCTCCATCTTCATTTCTTCCTTTGTGTAGCCGTTCGGCAAAAATGTGTCCACCTGCGGCAGCACGTTAAAAGCAATTTGATGCGGATATACCTCTTTGGTCACCGGTTTGCCCGAAACGACTTCACCAACCTGCCGCTTCAATTCTTCGATGGCTTTGGCGCCCGTTCCGCTCACCGCCTGGTAACTGGACGCAAAAATGCGATTGACATGAAACGCTTTGTGCAACGGATACAGGGCCATCAAAGTAATGGCGGTGGTGCAATTGGGATTGGCAATGATGCCTTTATGGAGTTTGACGTCGCCGGCATTGATCTCGGGAATTACCAGGGGCACGGCGTCATCCATGCGGAACGCGCTGGAATTGTCCACGACCACGCATCCGGCCGCGGCGGCAATGGGCGCATACTCGCGCGAGATGTTCCCGCCCGCGCTGAAGAGGGCGATATCAATTCCTTTGAACGAATCCCGCGTGAGTTCCGTCACGGAGATTTCCTTGCCGCGAAAAGGCAGTTTTCTGCCGACCGAGCGGCTGGAGGCCAGCAAAGTCAGTTTTCCCACGGGAAAATTTCGCTTTTCCAGTGTTTTAATCATCTCGACGCCCACGGCGCCGGTCGCGCCGACGACGGCCACGCTCGGATTCTTGTTCATAGAGCAGGGGAGTTTAGCAGAGAAGGGCGATGTGTCAATGTGGCGGGACGGACCGTAATTGCAACGGTCACGTTTTAATGTTTGAGAATCAAAGAGACAGAAGATGTCGCCCCGACGGGGCTCGGGATTTTATTCGATTGTTTACTACAGAGGTGCCATCCCTACGGGCTTTGCAGCCGGGAAAGATCGAGTGCCGTCAGGCACGGCATTATGTCCAAACGGCTGATTGCAAAAACCAATTCACCATTCCGCAAAATCTTTTCAGAATTAAACCACTTTGGCCCGTGTGCTGCTGCTTTGACAGTGTGACTATTCAAAAATTTCTTTGCTTTAGGATTGACCATGACCGTTAAGTGTGACGAAATAATGATTCTATAGTTATCAAATGCCGAAACTTGCAATCAGAAACGGGAATGGACATCGGGCCGGCACGACCAAATACGACGCGCATCATAAAGTTCTGACGCAAACTTACGGAGCGTTCGCCGACCTGCGCCGGGAATTGTCGGATTCAAAAGAGACCGTTGGCGGCCGCGAAGAGATTTTGCGAAGCTTCTCGAGTTGTCCCGATTCCCAGCGCTCATGGTTATTGCTCGAGGATTATTTCGAAAAGCTTTCGCTCTCGCGCCGGGATTTTCCCGACACCAACTGGTGGCCGCGTCTGCTCAACGCCCAGGGCAAAACGCGGTTGGAAGAACTGGCCTTCCTGTTCCTGCGCGCCAAGCGTTCCGTCCCTCCTGAATTGCAGCCCCATGCCAGCCTTGAACATTTTGCGCGGGCCGAAGAAGCTGAGCAGGAACTCAAACTCGTGCAGGAATTGGAAAACTGGCTTTCGCCCCTGGCCACGCCGCTCCTCGACACGCCCCGGGCCTCCTTGCGCGTGGTCTGCCGGGCCCAGGCCGACGAACAGGAATCGTCCCGCCAGAGGCTGGCGGTGCAATTCCTGTTGTCGCGGCCCCGCACCGGGGAAAAGGCCCGGACCCTTCACGATCTGATCGATCTGGTGGTCCGCGCCACGCATGAGCAGGAACTTTTTGCCCCGCACGACTGGGAGTTTATCCAATGGCTGGCCGATACTCACCGCAACCGCAATGACGGGGCCGATACCTTGCTCCTTTCGGACGCCGAACTGCTGCAATGGCTCGCCCGCTGGGGCCATACCCGCCGGCTGGAACTGACCGGGGCCAATCAGCCGTTGCAATTTCACGGACAAATCATCGCCCTGGCGCCGCATTTGGAAAACGGCGGGAAAGAACTGTCCTTCACGCAACGATTCGCCCTTCCCGGCGGCGAATTCCATTCCGTGGCCGATGCCATGTTTTTCAACGAACAGCCGCCGCTGGCGCTGGTCGGCAGCACTTTCTTTCTCCTGCGCAATGCGCCGCCAACGCGCGTGCTGAAGTATCTGGCGAATAAACCCTCGGTCCCGGTCCGTAAACTGAGCCATCGCCTGCTCCTGCATCTGCGCAAGACGCAATCGGCGCATGGCGTGGATTGGGAACAGCTTTGTGTGACCCACAAGGCGCTGCCCCGGTTCGTCTTTGAACTGCTGGATGACACCGTCCGGCTGCGCCTGCTCGCCAAAAGCCAGCGCGACCAAAGCGTCTGGTTCTGGACGGGCCATGAATGGCAGTCCAATGACCCGAAAGGCCGGCCGCACGACAAACCGGAAATCCTCGATGACCCCCGGCTCGAACCCGCCGCCCATTGGCTCCGCAGACTCGATTGGTTTACCCCCGAGCCGGGCCTTTGGGTCGGTGATGCCAATGAAAATTTTCTCGGCTCCCTCGCCGAAGCCTGGGCCAGCCGCCCCCAGGACTGCGAATATCTGGGCAATCCCGCCTTTCATCGGTTGTTCCTTACTCCCCGCCAGCTCAAGCCCAAATTGATTATCAAAGGCAGCGGCATTGATTGGCTGTCGGTGTCAGCCGAGTGGGAGGCCGAGGGCTTGAAACTCACCAAAGCCGATTTGGAACGCCTGGCTTCGGCCAGCGGGCGCTTTGTCAAACTGCCCAATTCCGGCTGGGTCGAGTTGGACGCGGCCGCCGTGCAAAACGCGCATGAAACCATGGCCGACATGGGCGTGGATGGGATCGTCGCCATTCCCCAGAAGGTCGGGATGGAACACGTCGCGCATTTGGGCGAGGAGGAATTCTCGCGCTTCGCCGATACGCCTGAGGCCAAGGAATTGCGCAAACGCGTCGTGGAATTCAAGGGTGTGCCTGCCAGCACGCTGCCGCGCGGCCTGTGCGCCGAAATGCGTCCGTATCAAAAGGACGGTTACGATTTCCTGGTTCATTTGACCCAAATCAAGCTCGGCGGCATCCTGGCCGACGACATGGGCCTGGGCAAAACCCTCCAGACGCTCACCTGGCTGGGCTGGTTAAGAGAACGTAACTTAAAAAATCCCCGGCCCTCCCTGGTCATTTGCCCGGCATCCGTTCTCCATAACTGGCGGCGCGAAGCCGAAAAATTCACACCCGATATTCGCGTGCTCGTCCTGGAAAGCGGCGCCGCCCGGCATAACCTCCGCAAACAAATTCCGCAGCACGATTTGATCGTCACCAATTACGCCCTGTTGCGCCGCGATTTGGAGGAGTTGCAAAAATTCTCGTTCCGCGCCGTCATTTTGGACGAAGCCCAGTTCATCAAAAACCCCGGCGCCCAGGTGACGCATTCCGTCAAACAACTCATATGCGAACACCGGCTGGCGCTGACCGGCACCCCGCTGGAAAATCGCCTGCTCGATCTCTGGAGCATTGTGGATTTTATCCAGCCCGGCTATCTCGGGACCCAGGAACAATTTTTGGAGACCTACGAACCGCGCGGCGAAAATGCCGGGAACGCGCAACGCATTGCCCGCCGCCGTTTGTCCGCCAAATTGCGTCCGCTCCTGCTGCGCCGCCTGAAAAAACACGTGGCCAAAGACCTTCCGGACCGCATCGAGGAACGGCGCGATTGCCCCCTGGGCGACGAGCAGCGCAAACTTTACCTTGCCGAACTGAGGCGCAGTCGCGACCAGGTCATGAAAGCCGTCGAGACGCAGGGCCTGAACAAATCGAAAATGCACGTTCTGGCTGCGCTCACGCGCCTGCGCCAGATTTGCTGTCATCCCTCGCTCGTCGGCAGCGATACCGCCAGCGGCAAGACCGATACGCTGTTCGAGTTGCTCGACCCCCTCATTACCGACGGCCAAAAAGTCCTGGTCTTTTCGCAATTCGTCCAGATGCTGCAATTGCTCGAAAAAGAATGCGCGGCGCGAAACATTCGCACGCATATTTTGACCGGCCAGACCAAGAGCCGGCAGGAAGTTGTCAATGCTTTCCAGACCGATACCGCCGCCGGGGTCTTTCTCCTGAGCCTGCGCGCGGCCGGAACGGGTTTGAACCTGACCAACGCCAGTTACGTCGTCCTTTACGATCCCTGGTGGAATCCCGCGGTGGAAGCCCAGGCCATTGATCGCTCCCATCGCATCGGCCAGACGCAGACCGTCAATGCCTACCGCCTGATTGCCCCCGGCACCGTCGAGGAAAAAATCTGGGAGTTACAGCAAAGCAAAGCCCAAACCATTGCCGACGTCCTCGGCGAGGAAGGCTTCGCCCGGAGCCTCACGGCTACTGATCTGGAATATCTCTTCGCGGAAGATTAACCGAGCCGCAACCGCCTGCCGGGCCATAGTCCCGGTCCGAGCGGGATGACGGCGGGTGAGGGAGCCACCAAAGTATGTCACGTTCACATAATACGGCTCAATTCAGCCGGTTCGGTGCCGACGCACGGTGATCCTGCTTGCTTACGCGCGCGGCTCGGTTGAGTGGCGCTGGGCCTACTGCGACGCGGCGACCGCGTCTATCTTGGTGGCCGTCAATATTTCTTTGCCGTGCTTTTCCTGAACCGTCCCGGTTACGGTCGCCTTTTCACCGTCATTCTGGCAAATATTCGAGTGAAAATCCGTGCTCACTTTGTTTTGGGTCAGGAAATAATTGATGTTGGTGCCATCGTTTTCCACCTGGAGCACATTTTGGCACTTCTTGGTGATATGCAGTTTGCATTTCCCGCACACCATCATTCCCGTGAGCGTGACCAGATTGGTATCATCCGCGAGAACGCGCAGGGCGAACGTGGCGGCAAGAATTCCGACAGTGAACAAAGACAGCAATTTGAATTTTTTCATAACCATAACCTTTTCTTTTTTGAATGATAACGGCAACGGCCACAGCGTGGCATACCGGACAAAATGCGCAAGTCATTTCTGCATCGCAAACAATTCGCTCACCACCATCTGAAATTCCGGAATCAACTTTTCCGACAGCACTTCGCTCCCCGCCAGAATCGCCTTCAATTGCAGGCCGTATTCCGTGCTGTGATAGATTTCCACATTGTCATACCGGGGATCCACCATCCAAAGCCGCGGAACGCGGATTTGCTCATAAACTTCCTTTTTGACGACCGTATCCGCCTGGTGATCGTCACGGCTGACGATCTCAACCGCCAGAAACAGTTTGCCGGTGGCGGTGGTGACGAGCGCCAGGTCGGGCCGCAGCGCCGTATTGCGCGCGACCTGGATTTTCGTCCGCGGCGCGAGCAGTTGCGTGGCCGCGGTATTCGAAACGCTGGCGTTCATCGCCGCGTGCAGGCGGTCGCAGATTCCCTCGTGGCGCGCGCTCGGCGCGGAACGCGCCAAAGTTGCGCCGCCCAAAATTTCCTCGTAAGGCAGGCTCATTCGTAAAAGTTTCGAATTTCGCCCGCCATGTTTCAAGTTTTGAATTGGAGCATTTTCAAAAAACTTGTAGCCATTCGGTTTTGGAAAAAAAAGGCAGCGGTTCTTTTGGCTTTTGGCTTCGTTTTCGCCCGGTCACAGGCCGCTGCGGGCATGCTCCTTCGCTCAAACCTCGCCAAAAACCAAAATCCCTCGCTGCCGAACGGCTACAACTTTTTTTCAAATGCTCTACCCGCCCAGAATACGCGTGCTTTGGCTCAGGAAGATTCCCTTGAGATTCATTTCCAAAGCGGCCTGGTTGGACGCCTTCAGCAAGGCTTCTTCCTGGCTGACCACATTCTCCTTTACGAGCTTGAGCAGAGCCTGGTTAAAGTTTTGCATCCCATCGTCGTTCCCGGTTTCAATGGCCGCCGGCAGGGCGTCCAGGCGGTTTTGCTCAATCATTTTCCGGACGGTCACCGTATTCAGCAAAATTTCCAGCGCGGGCACGACCCCGCCATTGATTTTGCGGACCATGCGCTGGCAAATGATCGCCCGCAAGGTGCCCGCCAATTGCTGGCGCACGTGTTCGCGTTCATCCGGTTTGAAAAAGTCCAGCACCCGGCCCACGCCTTGCGCCGCATTGGTCACGTGCAGTGTGGAAAAGACCAGGTGCCCCGTATCGGCCGCGCTCAAGGCCGCGCTGAAGCTCACCGCGTCGCGCATCTCGCCGATGAGGATAATATCGGGGTCCTGCCGGAGAACGCCTCTGAGTCCTTCGGCAAACGAAGGCACGTCCACACCCACTTCACGCTGTTTGATATCACACTGGTTGTCTTCAAACATGAATTCAATGGGGTCCTCCAGTGTAATGATGTTTTTGGCCTGCATTTCATTGATGTGCTCAATCATGGCCGCCATGGTTGTGGATTTGCCGCTGCCGGTGGTGCCGGCGATCAGGACAATGCCGCGTTCCGAAAGAGCTATGTCTTTAAGAATGGGCGGCAGGCCGAGGTCATCCAGCCTCGGCGCCTGATTCTTCACAAAACGCATGGCGACAGCCTCTTCGCCGCGCTGGTTATAGACGTTGGTTCGGAAACGGCCAATGTTCGGCACATAGTATGAAAAATCAATTTGTCCGCTTTGCTTATAGCGTTCCCGGATTTGGACCGGAACAATCCGCTCGATGACCGCCTTCAGCCACCGGGAGGTTGCCCACGGACAGTCAAGCGCTGTCAAAGCTCCATGAATTCGCGCCCGGATGGGAGCCTCCGGCTTCAAATGCACATCGGAGCCGTCCGCCTTGACCACGACATCCAGAATATTATAAAGAAATTTTAGAGGATCATTTTCAGCCGCAGGCATTGAACCGATCATTTCCTGTATTCCCGTATCATTAACCGTCATATTATTAACCTTTTACCAATTTAACCAGACTGCCAGGCCCTGCCACCCGGCAGCGTCCCTCAAAATCTGTCCATGAACTAACGATTGTAATATTACCATGAATTGGCGTCGGCGACATCAAATCTCTCTTAAAGTCTGATGAAAAAATGGTCTCTACTAAATTTGATTAGCATTCCCATGCAGGAGATGTAGATTCCATTCGTTGCCGCAAACCGGCAGCGAAAGAAAGGATTTATGAAATTAAGCGCCCGCAACGTTCTTAAAGGCCGGGTCAAAAGCGTCGAGAAAGGCCCCATCAGCAGTGTCGTTGTCCTGGATCTGGCGCCCGGCGTCGAAATCACCGCAAGTATTACGACCGATAGCGCCTCCGGCCTGAAATTGAAAAAAGGCCAGATCGCTTGCGCCATTATCAAAGCTTCCAGCGTAATGATTGGCGTGGATGATTAGATTCTATTTTGACGCCTGCGGTTGTGCATTCAGGGCAACGCCGCCGGCGGATTGTGACATAAGCCGGGCGACGGCCTGCTGCAGGCCCTTGAGTTGTGACCGCAAATCGGCCACTTGCCCGTTTAGTTCCGCATTTTCGGACTTCAACTCATTAATCTGGCCTTCCGTATTCTGGGCTTTGCCTTCCAGCTTCTCATTGAGTCCCCGAATGGCCGCGAGTTCCACGCCGTCAAATTCCAACGTGCTGATGCCTTTATCATCGCGGCCCGGATAAAAGGCGTGGATGAAATCCTGCGCCATGGGACCCATGTTCAGCGGGGAACTGGCGGATTGCCATTTGTAATGCCATTGCTCAATCGGCACATTCGCCAGCTTGTCCAGCACGCCCTGGTAATCCACCGGCGCAAAATCTTTTTTGGCATTCCGATCTGAGAGCGCAGTCCAACTGGTGTCACCTGCGCCCAGAATGGCGCCCACGGTGCCGGAGGAAGTGGTGGCAATGCGCACGCCGCCCGAGGCGCGCAGGTTGAAAGAATTGTTATTCGTGGATTGGAAGGGCGTGCTCGAAGAATTATCCGCCCAGACGAAACTGCCAAAATTGGTGGCCTGCGCAAACGAACCCGCGGCAAAACTGCAAAATCCACTGGCGACGTTTTGGTAACCGCCCGGCACCGTGGCGTAATTCGTAGTTGCCTGATTCTCATAACCGCCGCCGACGGTGGATTGGTCTAGACCGCTGGCCACGTTACCCTGTCCGCCGGCGATCACGCCACTATTGCTGCTATTGGTGTTATATTGCCCGCCGCCGATACAGGCATAAGCGGCATTGCCGGCCAGATAGTTGTAGTAACCGCCGGCGATAACCCCTTCGTAGTCGTTGGCGCTGATAATGTCATACCAACCACCGCCGATAGAGGCGTGGTCTGAACTGGGGGCGATCGAATTTTGCTGGCCTCCTGCGATGCAACTGGCGGTGCTCAGGTTCGTATTGGCTTCGCCGCCGCCGATGAAGGAGACTGTTCCACCGGCAAAATTTTGCTCGCCGCCCCCGACGGTGGAATAGGTGTTCGTGGCCTGGTTCTGATATCCGCCGCCAATGGTTGATTGATACACGCCGATGGGAATTAAATTGCCGTTTCCTCCGCCAATGAAACCGGCATTGCCATTATTTGTATTAAATTCGCCGCCACTGATGGCGGCATATTCATAAGTGGCGGAATTGTACTCGCCGCCGCCAACCGTGCTTTCAGCGGCAGTGGCTGAATTCTCATAGCCGCCTCCCACCGTGCTTGTGCTGGCAGTGGCGGAATTCGCATAGCCGCCGGGAATCGTTGCGACATAACCGCCGGCTGAATTGTCATAGCCGCCACCGATGGTTGAATACTCTCCGGTTGCCTTATTGCCGTCGCCACCGTAGTAACCGCCGCCGCCGGCCACTGTCGAAAAGCCGCCGCTGGCCACGTTCTCATAACCGCCTCCAACGGTCGCCCAGCCAGCGTAGAAAAAATAATAGCCGTCATATTGACCGGCGGCCGAATTGCCTGATCCACCTCCGATGGTATCGCCAATGATGGCGGCATTGTTGTCGTTGCCGCCGCCAATCGAGGCGTAATTGGCCATGTTGGTGTTTACGTTGCCGCCCCCAATCACCGACCATTGACCCGACATGACATTTCCTTCGCCGCCGCCAATCACGGATTCATAGGCTGCAGCCGTGATCAGGTTGTTCCATCCTCCGGCGATCACGGCATGGTCCGAGCCTGTTTGGATCGCATTGCCGCTGCCGCCCCCAATGCTGGCGTAATTGCCGGCCACGGAATTGGAAGAAGCCTGTCCGTTAAAATTGGTGGTGCCTCCGCCGGCAATCACTGCTCCCACCACGCCGTTGGAGATGTAATTCGCCGCCGCACCGCCGAGAATGTCGGGCGAGTCGTTCGTCAGATAAAATCCAGAGGCGAGTCCCGGCAGAGAATTTGCGCCCAGGGCCATCACCGCATAAGGCGTCGGCGTGAGACTCTGCGCCGGTGTCAACAGGACAAACCCATTCACCCCATCGTTGAACCAAATTAACAACTGCAAGCCGGACTGGGCAAATAAGCTGGCGCTGATGGTTGCCATATTTGCCGTATTGGTGTTGCCCAGCACCACGGTGAACAGTCCGTTCGTGACGGCTACGGTCACGAAGGCGGCCGGCTCGCTGCCGTTCACACTGGTGCCGTCGTTGCTCCAGTAAGTCGTATAGAGAATGTCGGCCGACGGCGGGGCAATCGTCACCGTCGGGGCGCTGGTATAGAGTCCGTTGCCGGTATTCTCGACGGAGACAGCCGTGACCGCGCCGCTGCTGATCGTGGCCTGGGCCTCCGCGCCAGACCCGCCGCCGCCGGTAACCGTGACCGTGGGCGCTGCGGTGTATCCATTGCCGCCAAACGTGACCACGTATCCGGTAATATAACCGCCGCTCGGCGCGTTGGCTGTGGCCGTGGCCGTATGGTTATTGTTGCTGCTTGTCACCAGGGCAAATTCAAATCGCCCGGTCCCGGTGAAGTTGGTGCCGTTGTCCAAAACCCGGCCCTGGTAAGTGAAGACCGTGTCTTGCGCAAGTGCGGTTGAGAGTTGAGCGTTGAGGGTCAATAGCGCCAGCATTGCCAGCGACTGCATAATATGCCCGTGGGTTTTCATAATTGTATCTCCTGTTGCATTTGTAGTGTTGCCACGACACTGCGATCAGACAGCAGGCAGACAACGCTGCCGCGGATAAACAGTGCGCGGATTGTCATGCCAGTGGCTGAAGAGGATTGGCTTCAGCCTGACCGGCGTTCAGATAACACCATGACAGCAACATTCTTAACACAAAAATTCGATTTGTCAATCTTCATTATTTGTTCCTGTGATAGTAAAAGTACCCTCGCCCTTGTTGCTGCAAGTCGTTTACACACGGCGTGTTGCATCACGCGGCGCAAGATTTCGGGCGGAGGAGACGAAGTTTGTCGCGCAATAGTCCCGCTTCGAGCGGGACGACGGCGGATGACGAGTCTCTGACTAAAAACCTAAAGTGGTTCAAAAATCCGTATCGTGATCCGATGCGGAATAACAAATTTGGCTGGGGCAATTCGTCGCAACAAAGCTGTGTGCTCGCGATCAAATATTTCGGTTTGTTCCCTTGAAAGCGCCGCGCCAATCCATCGGCAGGCGCGAATGCGGCCGCGCCATGATTCGCGGCTAAACGGCAGGTCCGCCTTGAACTCATGAAACGTCTTTAGCCGGAGCCAATTCCGAGACCAATCGGGAATCACGGCCGTGTCCTTCCCGCGCTCTCGACGCCGGGCGTCGGCATTGTGCCGTGCAATTAATCCCTGGGTGCCCCCAACGATCCCGCCGACACTCATATCCCATATCAAGGTGCTTACCAGAAGCAGCCCGCCCGGACGAAGAAGACGGGGAACTTCTGACTTCATTCGTTCAATATCAAAATACGCCCAGCACATGCTCGCGGTAATGGTGTCAACGGAATGATCCGGCAGCCCGGTTTTCTCCGCGGACGCGACCGCAAATCTAACTTTGACCCCGTGTCCGCGGGCGGCCGCTTTTGCCGCTCGGATTTGTCCCTCCGACGGGTCCACCGCGGTGACCCGCGCTCCTTGTCGCGCAAATGGAATCGCCAGCGCGCCGGTGCCGCAGCCGAGATCGAGGATATGCCGGCCGGCCGGCCCAATGCCCAGTTGCCGGAGCAAAGTAAAAAATTGTCTTGGGTATCCCGGGCGATATCGAAGATAATCGCGTGAAGTCGCACTCCAATTTAAGTTCATAAAAGCGAAACCAAAATACACGAACAGCTTAACCACAGAGAACACAAAGATCGCATCCGCCTTCGCCAAAGGCTGCGACGGACAGGGAGATTTTTAAACCGTGAATTACGCCAAATGCGCGAAAAAGTTCTGCCGCAGGCGGAAACCGAAACCCCCGAATGGCACATTCAGGCGCCTGCTGATGTTGTTTCTGGGGTTCGCATGGGGCCTTCGCGTATTTGCCGATGACGGACTTGAAGTCGTGGCGCAGAAGGGAATCGGCGACATGGCCTGCGGCCCATGCGCTGTCCTGGACACGTTTCGCTTTGGCAATACTGCCCTGACGAATCTGGCCGCACACCTTCCAGGTGACAAACTGTCAGACAAGGTCAAATATCTTATCGCGACTTACGGCGGCAGGAATTCCTCGCTTTTTTCCGATCAACTGCGTTACACGCCCGACGACGGCATGTGGAATGAGGACATGGCGCCTTTCATCAATGATGTGCTCAAAGACCATAGCGTGCCGTTGACCGTGAGCGGGGAGTATCTCGCGCGGCAGCCCGGGGAAACTGCCGGCCATCACCTGGCCCGGGTGCATGATTTAATGGACGCCTCCATCAAAGCGGGATTCCCGCCCGTGCTTGGCTTGCACGGCTACGTTGCCCACAGAAAATTCATCCGTTACTATTGGAACCAATTGGACGGACATTTTGTGACAGTCGTTCGGGTTGCCCCACTGTCCAGGGCCGCTCCGGGGTTTTCCATGTGGGTGGCCGATCCAAATAAAGGCCGCATCCTGCAAACTTTCGTCTATGCGGAGCGGAACCGGCCGTTTACCGCCATCACTGCCATTAAAGCGGACAGGCGCAATAACGAAAAAGACACCTGGAGCAGCGGTTATCCCTTCCTGCTGATCATATCGCCGGAGCTTGAAGACACAGTGGATACCGATTCTGCCAAGTGGCATGAACGGACCGTTTGCATCGTCGAATATCTGGTTCACGACAAAGCCGCGAACCCGGCGGCCAAAAACTAAGCGAACGCTAAGCGAAGCCTGAATTTTCGAATTTCTTCCAATAAGGAAGCCACGGGACGAAGGGCCTCCGTGTCAGTCTCCGTCCATCGGTGGTTAAAAACCTCCCTGTCCGTCGTAGCCTTTGGCGAAGGCGGATGCGATCTTTGCCCTCTCTGTGGCTAGAGCATTTAATTGAAAATCAGGCTTGCAAATTACCGCCCGCCTGATATGTTTCGCGTTCTTTTGAAACATTTATGTCAGTAAAAATTCGCATGAAACGCGTCGGCACCAAGAATATGCCGGCCTTCCGCATCGTGGTGGCCGACAGCCGCAGCCCGCGCGACGGCAAGTTCATTGAGGAAATCGGCACCTACAATCCCTTGAAAAAAGGCGACAATTTCTCGCTCAAATTGGAGCGCGCGCAATATTGGCTTAGCAAAGGCGCGCAGCCCAGCGATACCGTGGCCAGCTTTATTAAAAAGGCCGGAAAAACCGCCCCCGCCACCGCGGCCTGACGCTTTGACCCATGCAAGAGTTCCTCGAATACGTGGTCAAAGGACTCGTGCAAAAGCCCGACGCGGTGAGCGTCACACCGGTCGAGCGCGCGGGTGTGACCGTTTATGAATTGCGCCTCGACCCCGCGGATGTGGGCAAAATCATCGGCCGCCAGGGAGTGACCATCAACGCGATTCGGTCCCTCGTTCTGGCCGGCAGCGCAAAAAAGGGACTGCGTTGTTCGGTGGAAATTGTCGAGGACGGCAAGGAAAATAAATAGCCGCGTCCGGGTCCCGCATTTCGGGACGATAGCGGGTCCGACGCCTGATCTTTCAGTGAAAATCGACGTGCTGACTTTGTTTCCGGCGATGTTTGCCGGGCCGCTGGATGAAAGCATCATCAAGCGCGCGCGGAAGAAAGGGCTGTTGGATTTGAACGTGCACGATTTGCGCGGTTGGGCGCACGACCGGCACAAGACGGTGGATGACCGCCCGTTTGGCGGCGGACCGGGAATGCTAATGAAGCCCGGGCCGATTTTTGAAGCGGTGGAAACCTTGCGTCGGGAAGCAACCAGGGTGATTTTGCTTTCGCCCGCGGGACGCAAATTCGACCAGAACATTGCGCGGGAATTGGCCGAACAGACAGATTTATTGCTGGTGACCGGCCATTACGAAGGGTTTGACGAGCGGGTGCGGATCGCGCTGGCGGACGATGAATTGTCCATCGGCGATTACGTGTTGACCAATGGCGCGCTCCCGGCGATGGTCGTGATTGATGCGGTCACGCGGCTGTTGCCCGGCGTGCTGGGTGACGACGAAAGTTCGCGCGACGAATCGTTCAGCCACGGAATGCTGGAATATCCGCAATACACGCGCCCGGCGGAGTTCAGGGGAATGAAAGCCCCGGACGTCCTGGTTTCCGGCAATCACGCGGAGATTGAAAAGTGGCGGCGGGAACAAGCCCGGGTGCGCACCGCTGAACGGCGGCCGGACCTGTTGAAGCCGACAACAAAAGATAATTTATGAACCAGATATTGTTGAAAAAAATTGAATCCGAGCAATTTCGGAAGGACGATGCCAAATTTGGCGTCGGCGATTCGGTGAAAGTGCACACCAAAGTAGTCGAAGGCGACAAGGAACGTATCCAGATTTTTTCCGGCGTCGTGATCGGCAAGCGCGGAGCCGGTTTGAACGAAACCTTCACCGTCCGCCGCATCAGCTACGGCGAAGGCGTCGAACGTGTCTTCCCCTTGCACTCGCCGCGCGTGGACAAGATTGAAGTGGAACGCCACGGTGCCGTCCGCCGCGCCAAATTGACTTATCTGCGCAAACGCCTCGGCAAAGGCGCCACGCTCGTGCGCGAAAAAGAGGAAAAATCCGCCGCTCCCGCGGCGAAATAGATTTTGTCAAACGGTTCGCACTTTGATTTTTTGGCCCTGTCTGAGGTTTCATCCGGCGCAGCCGCTGACTGAGCGCCCCGGAGGGGCTCGGGAAAGTAGCCCAGTAAGCGAGGCTTCGCCCGTCGCGCCGCAGCCGAGCGGAGGCGGAAGCGCCACCCCGGGTAAAGGAGCGTGAATTTCAGCCGCTAATTGCGAAGCCGCGCGCGTGTCGCGCCGGAGCCCGCTTGCCGCGCCATAGCTTTCAGCGACGGCGGGAGCGAAGGCGGAAAAGCGTGAATTCGATGTGCGGCCAATTCGCAAATCCCCTCGAGTTCATGAAGAGAGTGCCATTCTGGAAATATATTGAGGCGCCGTTGGAACTTTTCAACGACTTCCCTCTATTCCCGGTTGTGCAGGAACGATTTTATTTTCAGAAAGACCGACGCGCCCAGGCGGGCTCCGTCCAGCGCCGCGGAAATCCAGGATTTTCCATTGGATTCCGGCATTTTGTGCGGCAGGCCAAACCGCCGCCGAAAAATGGAAAAGGTGGTTGCCAGGAGCGCGGCCGACGAAGCCACCGAACCGAGGGTGCGAACATGCCGCTTAATGCGTTCCACTTCACCTTTCATTAACGCCAAATCCTTGCCCAGTTCAATGCGGTTGACGTCGCTTTCGGCCAGCAGCAGTTTTTTTCGAGTTTCCAGTGATTTCAAAAGAGTTGTTTTTCCAAACATTCGCGATCCTTGGTCAGTTGTTCCCGCGTGCCCGGAAGTGGTTCCCACTCCTGGCCCAATTTCGAAACCATCCGAAACAAAATGAGCGCCCCACCGACGTAGCAAATCGTGAGAATGACCAACGCAATCAAGTAATATTTGCCGGCGGCCAAAACGATCAGTGCGCTGAGACACATCGCCCCGAGCAACCCGAACACGGCCGCTGCTACCGCCAGGGAGATCATCACGCGCGCCCGCTCGCGTTCTTCCTGGATCTCAACCAACAGCAACTCGCAGCGGTTGTGAAAAATAGTCATCACCCGCCACACAACCCGCTTTGTCGCGTCCGTCAAACTCGAATCGGTCTCGGGCGGTGTTTCCATGACATGGTTTCTAACCGCGGCGCCGGAAGAGCAACCCGACCAGCGCCCCAACGCCAAAGGCGATCCCAATCGCATAATACGGGTATTCACGAATCACTTCGTCGGCCGCCTTGGCCTGCGCCACGGAAAAGTCCTGCATCTGGCCCCACGCTTCCTTGCCGCGGTCCAGAGCATCGGATAGGCGCCGGCGCGCCTCGATCACTTTTGTTTCAGCCACATTTGCGGTTGCTGCCAGCAATGCCTGCGCGTCTTCCGCCAGATTGGCCGCGCTTTCCTGGATATCTTCGTTCTTTTTCATAATTCAATGTAGTCACGTTTTAGTTAATTGCAATTCTCCCTTTTTGGGATTTCCCCAACAAGGTGTTTTGGTTTTCCGTGCCGGAATAAACCGTCCACATTTCCGCAATCATAACTGATAATGTCAGGAAATGCTTTCCGGCGATATTTGTCAAGCTGGCTTTATGCCGTT
>JASHPN010000342.1 GCA_030038175.1 Verrucomicrobiia bacterium | reverse complement strand
TTTTCATAGTTCAAATGTCATTTGTTTTTATCTTCACCCTTTTTCTTCCAAGGCTGGCTGGGAAATTTCATGGGCTGCGGCTTCTGCCCGGCCATTTGAAGTTCTGAAGAAGCATCGGCTTTGGCCGGCTCCCTGGCTTTCTTGGCGTCTTCGCGCCAGGATTCGACTTTGGCCTGGAAGCCGTGATATTCGGCTTTGGCCCGGTCGCCGGCTTTCATGTAAAACAATGAAAGATTGGTGTGGACCAATTGTTCGCGAGGACGCAGTTTTTCCGCCTTCAAGCCCTCCACGATCGCCGACGCATAATCGCCCCGGCGATAAAATGACATTCCCAGCGCCAGTTGCGCATCAAAATTCTCCGGTTCCCGCGCCAGGACGGCTTTTAATTTTTCAATCGCGCTGTCAAATTCACCGCGGCTGAAATCAAACATCGCGTCATCGTATTGTTCGGTCATGACCGTTGCCTCAGACCCCTTACGCTAACCCACCTTCACGCCCGTGCGCAAGCCCGCTGGGCCCCTCCTCACATCCGGGCGCGGATCTTAAAAATGACAGTGACCTTGCCGGCATGGTAATTCATTTAACTTATTTGCCACCGATAGTAAATAAAAGGCACTAAGTGCCGATTTTCCTGCCGGAATTAAAATCGTCGCAAATCATAGTACATGATTGACAACAAGCAACATATGCAAATCATTAGAATTTGACATTGTCCCGGACGGCGACTAGTGTCAAAGTGTAATTGTTCACGACGAACATTCTCGTGGCCGGCCGTTTTCGCGTCATGAAAATCTTTAGCCCACAGACTCGATGAGTGACACCATTGCAGGAGCGCTTTCTTCATCAGGCGCGCCAAAGATCTCGAGAATCAACGAGGCGGTGATTCGCATTGCCGGCAATTCGCAGGATGGCATCCAGGCGATCGGCGGATTTCTCGCGCGGCTGGCCGGCCGCAGCGAACAGGAAGTGATGACGTTCATGACGATTCCCGCCACCATTTCGGGCGGGCCTTCGATTTTCCAGGTCCGGATTGGCAGCGGCGAGGTTTTAAGCGCCGGCGATGAAGCCGACGTGCTGCTCGCGTTTTACCAGCATAGTTACGAGGATCACATTGGATTTTTGAAGAAACAGGGCATCGTCGTATTTGATTCCGATCATGTTCAACCCAAACCGGAACTGGAAAAGGAATATCATCACGTCGGCATTCCGATTTCGAGCCTGACGGTCGAAGCTATCGGCGGCACGGCCAAGGACAAGGGCAAAAACATTTATGCGCTTGGGTTGATCGCAAAAATGTTTGATCTCAATGTGCCCAAGCTTGAGAAGCTCGTTGCCGAGCGCTTTACGGGCAAGGATGAAAGCATCGTCAAGAATGCACTGGCCGCTTTTCACGCCGGATATTCCCATTCGCTGGGAAATATTCTTGAAACGTTCAAGTTTGTGGACAGCGCCAGCAAAGGCGGCCGCCAGGTGGTGATGAACGGCAACGAAGCGCTCGGCTACGGGCTGATTGCCGCGGGCGTGCGGTTTGGCGCGGGCTATCCGATTACTCCATGGTCCGACATCATGGAACTGCTGCGCCGTGAATTGCCCAAATACGGCGGCACGTTCGTGCAATGCGAAGATGAAATCGCGTCCATTTCGATGGCCATCGGGGCAAGCTATGCCGGCCGCGTGGCCGTGACCGGTTCGAGCGGGCCGGGTATTTCGCTGAAAACCGAGGCGCTGGGCTGGGCCGTCATGGCCGAAATGCCGCTGGTCATCGTGGACGTCCAGCGCGGGGGCCCGTCCACCGGGATGCCCACGAGTGTTGAACAGTCGGACCTTAACATCGCCTGCTTCGGCGGCCACGGCGATTCCCCGCGCGTGGTCGTCGCGCCGGCGAATGTGGAAGATTGTTTCTATACTGCCATTGAGGCTGTGAACATCGCCCGGAAATATTCCGTGCCGGTGATCATTTTGACCGATCAAGGCATCGCGACCCGGATCGAAGCGTTTATCGAGCCGAATCTCGAAAAAGTTTGCCAGAATATTTCGCCGGATTTGACGCCGGTCGCCACGCATAAAGCGTACGACCTCACCGCCCCGGACGGGATTACGCGGCATCTTGCGCCGGGAACCCGGATTGAAAGCGGGCAATATTCGGTTGTTACCGGCCTTGAACACGATGAAATGGGGCACCCTTCCGGGTCGCCGAAAATGCACACGCAAATGACCGCCAAACGCCGCAAAAAGTTGCAGGCGCTCGCGGCCGCGTTGCCTGTGCCCAAAATCTACGGGCCGCCCGAAGGCCATATCCTGCTCGTGGGATGGGGTTCGACGGAAGGCCCGATTCGGGAAGCGGTGGACCGCGCCCGGGCGGCGGGGGACAGCGTCTCCGCGATTCATTTGCGCCATCTTCACCCGCTGCCAAAGGGCATGGAAAATATTTTCTCCGGCTTCAATCATGTGCAGGTGGTCGAAATGAATGACGAAGGTCTTTATGGTTACGGCCAGCTTGGACAATTGCTGCGCGCGCGTTATTGCGACCCCAAGATCCGCGGCATCAATAAAACCGACGGCTTGACCTGGAAAGTGCGCGAGATTCTTGAACGCGCCAAATCGAACGTTTCCGCCGGCCTGCGAAAAATGTGATTTAGAATGTTATGAGCGAGATCATTGAAATTCCGAACCGCGGCGGAAACATTGCCTCGGTGGCCGCGCCCGCCGCGCCCGCTGCCGAGGAGCGCAAAGGCCTGACCAAAAAAGAAGTCGCCGCCGACCATCCTACCTGGTGCCCGGGCTGCGGTGATTTTTCCGTGCTCGCGCTCTATTTCAAATTGATTGAAAAGCGCAAAATGTGGCATGAGAAGATCACGACCGTGGCCGGCATCGGCTGTTCGAGCCGTTTCCCCTATTTTGTGCAGGCCCATGGCGCGCACTACATTCACGGGCGCGCGCTCCCCTTTGCGAGCGGCATTTCCCTGTCGCGTCCCGACCTTCACGTTTTTGTCTTTGGCGGGGATGGCGACGCCTTTTCCATCGGCGGTAATCATTTCAACCATACCGCGCGCAAAAACATCAAAATGACTTACGTCGTCATGGATAACTGGGTTTATGGCCTGACAAAAAAGCAAACATCGCCCACGTCGCCGATGGGTTTCAAAAGCAAGACCGACCAGTGGGGCGCCGTGGATTATCCTATCAATCCGATGAAACAGGCCATTGCCGCCGGAGCGACATTTGTGGCCCGCACGACTCACACCAATCCCAATCATGTGCTCCAAATGATGGAAGCGGCCATGGACCACGACGGCTTCGGTTTCGTCGAATGTCTGAGCGAATGCGTAGAATTTTATGAAGGCGCGTTCGACGCCAGCAATCCCCGCAAAGGCGGCGTGTTCACCGAAGTGCCCAAAACGCACGACGTCACGGACGAACTCGCGGCCTATAAGCTGGCCGGCGCGGATTTTCCGGGTTATTTCGGCATTTTCTATAAAAACGCCAAACCCACTAAAAATGCCAAAGAGGCCGGGATCAACCAGGCGGCCATGGAAAAATTCAAAGGCCTGAAAGACTGGCAGATTCTGCAAAAGAATTTCGACCGAATGAAGTAACGCCTTCCGTATCCAGAAAGCCTGTCCGGCAACGGACAGGCTTTTTTTGCTGGCGCGTCCGTTGTAAATCGTGAATCGTAAATTCGTATGCCAATTTATGAATTTGCCTGTCCGAAATGCCGGAAGATTTTCAACTTCCTCTCGAAGCGCGTGAACCCCGATCGCCTGCCGGTGTGTCCCGAATGCGGCAACAAGAAAATGGAGAAGCAGGTGAGCCGATTTGCCATGTCACGGAATCTGAAAGAGGCGCCCGCTAAAACCGAAAGCGAGGACAGCGGCATACCGGAACCTGATTTTGACGATCCGCGCGTGGCGCGCGCGATGGCTGAGATGGAACGCGACATGGCACATTTGGACGAAAACAATCCGCGTCATATGGCGCATATGATGCGCAAAATGAAGGACCTCCTGCCCGCCGGCGCCATGCCCAGGGAATTTGAGACGGCCATCAAACGTCTTGAAGCCGGCGAAGATCCCGAAAAAATCGAAGCGGATATGGGCGATGTTTTCGGAGAGATGATGGGCGGTGAAAAAGGCGGGGCGAGCGGGGGTTATACCAAAGACGCTGGTTTATATGATTATTAAATTGCGTCCATTGAGGGTTTGACTGTCCGGCGTTTTAAGGCTAGAGGAATAGTATGACGATTGAGCTACCTGATGAACCGTTGGTCAACAATTTGACCCCGCAAGAATTGCGGCTGGAATTGGCTTGTGCCCTTTATGCCCGGGGACGCATTGGCAAAGTTGGGGGATCAAAATTGGCCGGCGTGGATTTTTTTTCATTTCAGCGCGCGTTGGGTGAACGGCAAATTCCACAATACACAGAGAAGATGCTTTCCGAAGATTTGGAAACCTTAAAGCGCCTGTATCCATCGTGATTGTCGTCGCGGACACTTCTGTGCTCGTCAATCTATGCCGAATCGGCCAAGGCAATTTGTTCAAGGATTTGTTTCGTGAAGTTATCGTTCCTCCCGAAGTAACAGGGGAATTTTTCCGTCTTGCTGCCGCGGCACCCCGCTTCTCCGGTCTGAAACTACCCGATGGGATTCGTGAACAGTCGCCAAAATCTTTGTCACGGGTCGTTAGCGCTGCGCCAGGACTGGATGTTGGCGAGGCAGCGGCCTTCTCACTCGCCGTAGAAATCCACGCTGATGCCGTTTTGCCCGATGAGCGGCGCGGTTACGAGGTCGCTGTCCAACTGGGCCTGCACCCTATCGGCGTTCTTGGAATTTTGTTGCGTACGAAGTCCGCCGGGCTTTTGCCTGAACTCAAACCGCTGATGAATGCGCTTCAGCGAGATGCCAATTTCTGGATCGCCAAGTCACTGTTCGAAAACGTTCTGCGACTTGCCGGCGAGGAGCCGTAACCTTCGCCGGAGCGATCCCTCAATCCAAACCATGGCCCATATCCACGAAAAAATTGATTTTACGGTGGCGATTTTTGTCGTTCACGACGGACAAATTTTAGTCATCCATCATCGCAAACTCGATAAATGGCTGCCGCTGGGCGGGCACGTTGAATTGGATGAAGACCCGGAGCAGGCGGCTCTGCGTGAGGCGAAGGAAGAAAGCGGGCTGGACGTCGAGTTACTCGGCGAACGACCGCCTACGACGTCGCCCGGCACGCGCGCGCTCATCGCCCCGCGCTTTTTGGATATCCATCGCATCACCGATACGCATGAACATATTGGGATGATGTATTGGGCGCGCCCGCGCCACTCGCCCGATGTCCAGTGCGCGACGGCCGAGCATCATGACATTCGCTGGTGTTCCGCCGCTGATTTGGACACATTGTCTCCGCCAATGTCCGAGGCGGTGAAATGGTATTGCCGAAAAGCGATTGAGGAGGTTTCTGCGTCGCAATGACCCCGCGTCAGAAAATCAAGTTCTCCTGCTTCATGATCGAGGGATTGAACTCCTTCGGGACCGTTTTCTATTTCAATTACCTCTACTTCCTGATGCGCGACGAGTTTGGCTTTGGCAATAAGCGCAACCTCGCGCTGGCGGCGTGCCTCGGATTTGTCTATGCGTTCTCCGCCTGGCAAACGGGAAAGTTCGCGCAGCGGCGGGGCTATTTTTCCGCCCTGAAACTGGGCTTTACCATCATGGCCGTTTTTCTGGCCGCGGGTTTGATTTTGCATCTTTTTTTCAAATCTGCCGCCCTCCAGATCCTGGCCGCAATTGTCGTTAACATCGGCATGTGTTTTATCTGGCCGACGCTCGAAGCTTTTTCAAGCGACGGCGAGAGCGCGGAACAACTGCCCCGGATGGTCGGTATCTACAATGTCGTCTGGGCGACCACCGCGGCGCTGGCGTTTTTTATTGGCGGGACGCTGATCCATCTCTTTGGATATGAAATTCTGTTCACCCTTCCGCTCGTCGTCGTCCTGACGATGCTCGCGCTGACCTTCCGGCTGCAATGTCAGTCGGTCGAAATGGCGCGCGAAGCCCTGGAGGCTTCTTCCGCTCCGCCGCAACCGCATCAGCCGTCGTCGCCCCGCGCGAATACCTTTTTGCGAATGGCGTGGCTGGCCAACCCATTTGCTTATATTGCCATCCAAACGCTGATCGCCGTTATTCCCGGCATTGCCGCAAAATTTCACATGTCTCCCATGTTCACCGGATTCGTCTGCTCGCTGTGGTATTTTGTGCGGCTGGGAGCGTTCGCAGCGTTATGGCATTGGACGGCCTGGCATTACCGCTTCCGCTGGCTGGTCGCGTCTTTCATCATCCTGATACTGTCCTTTGCCACCATTTTGATGTCACCGAATTTAATGGTGTTGATCGTCGCGCAAATCTTTTTAGGCGCCGCAATAGGATTAATTTACTATTCCTCGCTGTTCTACTCAATGGATGCCAGCGACACGCGCGGGGAGCATGGAGGCATTCATGAAGCGGCCATCGGGATGGGAAACTGCGTTGGGCCGGCTGTCGGCGCGCTATCGCTGCAATTCCTGCCGCAATATGCCAACAGCGGGGCCATTGCCGTCAGCCTGTTGTTGGTCTGCGGGTTTGGGGGGCTGCTGGCGATTTGGAAAAATGTGAAGTGAGTTTTGCTTCGTTAACCAAAATGTGTCCCTTAGTGAACGTAAAAAGTTAACGAAGTGAAATGAAAGTGATAACGAGTTGAGGCTGGCGGGGCGAACGGACTGATTTATTGGCAAATCTTGGGATCGGAGTTAACGAAGAGCGAGGCAGTTTTGAGCAAAAATTGGCTGTTTTTTGAGGGGGCTTCGTTAACCAAAGTTGGGTGGGCCAAAGACGCAGGTCGGCGTGGGTTTGGAATCACGAGATGCCCAAGGACACGAACAATGTGGACGGGAAAGAACTGAGAGGCAACGAGAACAGCTAAGAAAGCCCGCGCCGTTGATGGAACAGCGTGTTGAAGGGCATGAAAAGGTTGTGCTGGCGTAGCGGCTGGGTAAACTGAAATCGTGAAGGAATTAATCCAAGAGCTTGAGGCGGCCATCTTGCGAAGAAACCCGCTATTGTCGGAAAGGTTTCGACCAGGTCTGCCCGTAGAGCAAATCCTGAAAGACCTAAAACGCGCTTGTAACCGGCCTTTCCTGGCGTCCCTGCCGGGACGAATATTTTCTTTTGGGTGTTATCCAGACACTGCGTGTCTGGCTACTGTCCGCAGTCGCTTCGCGACATTGGTTGGTTGGCCGCTTGCTTACGCGCGCGGCTCTGTTGTGCACGGCTCTGTTCCATTTAGCCTGGCCAGGACTTCCTGGGCGAGTAGTTGATAGGCGGCGGCGCCGCTGCTGTATTTGTCATAATGAATGATCGGTTGCCCAAAACTGGGGGCTTCGGCGAGTTTGGTGGAGCGCGGGATGGCGGTTTCAAATACTTTTGCGCCGAGCAAATTGCGGACTTCGCCTACGACTTCGTTGGACAACTTTGTCCGGCCATCAAACATGGTCATCACCACCCCGAAAATGTCGAGGCCCGGGTTCACGCCGGCTTCGCGCAATTGGTTGAGCACGCGGGTCATCATGGAAATACCTTCAAGGGCGTAGTATTCGCACTGCAACGGGACGAGCAGACCGTCGCTGGCGACAAAGGCGTTCAGGGTCAGAACGCCGAGGGAAGGCGGACAATCAATCAGCACGATGTCAAATCGGTTGCTCTCGGTCACCGCCTTGAGCGAGCGGGAGACGGCTTGCAAATGGTTTTCGGTCCGCGCCAGCTCCAAATCGGCGGCGCATAAATCCACTTCGCTGGGAACTATTTCCAGGCGCTCATACGGGGTGGGTTTGATTTTATCGAGCAGGCTGCCTTCTCCCAACAGGACACGGTAGGCACTGGCGCCTTCGACTTTTTCCAGGCCCAGGCCGCTGGTGGCGTTGGCCTGGGGGTCGAGGTCAAACAGCAAAACGCGCCGGTCCAGGCCGGCGAGGCAGGCGGCCAGATTGACGGCTGTGGTGGTTTTGCCCACGCCGCCTTTTTGATTCGCCACCGCGATGATTTTGGTTGGCACCGGGAAATTAAAAAGGAAAAAGGAAAAAGGAAAAAGGAAAAAGGAAAAAGACGGAATCACGTGGTGCGTGGTGCGTGTTGCGTCAAGTATGGGGGTGAGAGCCGGGTGGAGTTCGGTAGCGCGTTTGGCGTATCTGGCAGAAATGAAAATTAAAAAGAAAGAAGAATGGCTGCCGGGAATTAGGCGGTAAAACCGAGGCCGATATGAGGACGGGCGATAAGGGTCGCTCCCTCACCGTCCGTCGCTCGGAAGCAATGGCCCGGCAGGCGGTCGCGGCTCGGTTGCGGAAATTCTCGAATGCGAGGCGCGTTCGAGCACACGCGAGAGCGCGTATGCTCCCCATTAGTTTGCGTTTTCTAACGAAACCTGTTGGAAATACGGATTCGCCGGGGGATTATTGTCGAACAGCGAGGAACTGGCGGGCAGTCCGACCGGGGGATTGGTATTGCTGATGTTGCCAAACTGCTGGGATGCATTCGGCGCCAGGCCGGATACGTCCGCGACATACGAACCGTTTGGCGTGGGCCAGGCCGAACCCATTTCAGGATTTTGTTCCACGGACACGATGCCGAAGAGCAGCAGCATGCACAGGCCTGAAGCAAATGCCACCGGATAAGCGGGCCGGGTTTCAAAGGCCTGAAGCAAGCGCAGAAGCCAGGATACTCCGGAGACACTCTCCGATCCGGTTTCGCCGGCCTGGATGCGGGCGATTACCTGGCTGGAAAAATTTTCGAAATAACCCGGCGGAGGGACTTCATGCCGCTTGAGCGCCAGGAGGCGGCGCAACGTCTCAAAATCATTTTCGTTTTCGCTCATGTTGCTTTCACGTAATCGGCCAGCAAGGCCTGGAGTTGTTGCCGCGCATAAAAGAGCCGCGATCGCACCGTTCCAATGTTGCAATGCATGATTTTCGCAATTTCTTCATGCGAAAGCCCTTGCACGTCGTGTAACACCACAGCCATTCTGTGAGATTCTGACAGTTTAAGCAATGCTCCGTTCAATTTTTCCTGTAACTCGGTCAAACCCGCTTCCCGCCTGGGGGTCTTGTCGGATATCAACGCGACCAAATCCGGATTATGTTCGACATTAAAATCCAAGTCGTTGAGGCTCATGTGCTGCCGGTTTTTCCGCTGTTTCAGGAAATTGATGGTTTTATTGACCGCAATCCGGTAGAGCCAGGTGTAAAAACTTGAGCCGCCTTTGAACGATTTGAGGGCCTGGAATGCCTTAACAAATGACTCCTGCGCGAGGTCATTGGCGTCCTCGTGATTGGCGGTCATGTGGTAAATCGTAGCGTAAATACGCTCCTGATACCGTCTTACGAGTTCATCGTATGCCTTCAGATTGCCGTGTCGGGCGTTAGTTACCAACTCCTTTTCCTCCAACTCGGAGAAAGCGGCATCCGAATCCGTACGTTCGGCTGGTTCGGCCATAATCATGGTCATACAATACAAACCGTCAAACTGGCAATTTGTTGCGCTAAAAATTCCGTTAAATCCACAAGGCCCTCGCGTCCGGCGGTTTCAGGCAGCAGTTTCAACGCCGTGCGCGCCTGTTCCAAATAATTGCCTATCACTTCGAGCGATGGCTCAAACGTTTCATATTTGACCAATAATTCGTTCACCTGCACAAAATATTCGGGCCGCCAGTTCGTTATCCAGCTTTCGAGGCGTTTTCGGTCGGCCGAATTGGCCCGTTCCCACGCCAGCAAAACCGGCCAGGTCAATTTGCCCTTGGCTAAATCGGTGCCCAGCGACTTGCCCGCCAGCGCTTCAGTGCCAAATAAATCCACGCAATCGTCGTAAATCTGGTATGCCGTGCCGAATGCCGTGCCAAATTGACACAAGGCGGCACGCTGATCCTGGTCTGTCCCGGCCAAAAAAGCCGCCAAATCGCACGATAACGTGAACAGCTCGGCCGTTTTCATTTGGATCACTCGGAAATAATCGCGGCGCGCGACTTCGAAATCCCGGCGATGCTGAGTCTGGAGGATTTCGCCCGTGCAAACGGTATTCGTCGCCATGGCCACGGCGCGGCAGACTTCAGTGGTGGGGAAGCTTGCGGCAAGCTTGAGCGCCTGGGCGAACAGGCAATCGCCAAAGAGCACAGCAATTTCGTTTCCCCAATTGGCGGCCAGGGTGAGCTGGCCGCGGCGAATTTCGGCCTCGTCCATCACATCGTCATGCACCAGGGTAGCCAAATGAACCATTTCAATGATGACTGCGGCGGTGACGTGGGCGCTTGAGGTTTCGCCTACGGCATTGGCCGCCAGCGCCACCAGAGTCGGGCGCAAATGTTTTCCACTGCCGTTGAGGGCATATTGAGCGTAGGGAACGAGCTTGGGATCAAATTCGTGGACTTGAAGGGTCAATTGCCGCACGACCCTCTGTAAAAAAGGATCCAGCGGTTCCACGAGCAGTTTCCAGGACCGATTCAGGTTGGATTGGGACGGGCTCGAAACTGCCGCGTCCGTGTTCGCCACCTTTGGTTCAGCAGCTAGCATTCGCCCGAATCTACGTTTGTCCGGCCCGTTAGTCAAACCACTTATTGCAATATCACCCGCAATAGGCATGAGACAAGATTCTTCAAAATTCGGAGATACGGACTGTGTGCGAGAGCACCAGCCGCAGCAATCCTGGCAGCCAGACGACTTGCTTATAGGCAAGACTCCATGCATTGCGGACGTGCCACGGATGATCCCGCCATGTGGGACACAGCCACGCTCGAATTTTGAAGAATTTTGTTCTCCCCGATTTGGAACATCTTCCACCGTCCCTCCGGGACGGAGAGGAATTTGGGGTGCCACCAGACACGTCGTGTCTGGCTACTTTCCTCGGTCGCTCCGCGACCGAGGCGTGCGCCTGAGGCGGTTTTGCAGCCAAAGGCGCCAGACCATCACCAGCGCCTCGCGCACGATATGGCGGGTCAGTTTGGAATGGCCCTGGACCCGTTCGGTGAAAATAATGGGAACTTCGACGATCTTGTACCCTTGCCGCCACAGCCTGTGGGTCATTTCGATTTGAAAACTGTAACCGTTCGAGCGCACGTCATCCAATTGAATGGCTTGCAGGGCGCGACGGCGAAAGCATTTGTAACCGCCGGTGGGGTCGGTGAACGGCATTCCGGTGATAACCTGGACATAAATGCCCGCGCACCGGCTCAGCATAAGCCGTTTGAGGGGCCAATTGACCACCCGAACGCCTCCCGAATAACGCGAGCCGAGCACGAGGTCCGCGTCCTGGTCCTTTGCCGCTTCGAGAAAACTGGGAACGTCGTCCGGATTATGCGAGAGGTCGCTGTCCATTTCGAAAATGAACTCGTAACCGCGTTCCAATGCCCATTTAAAGCCGGCAATGTAAGCGCGGCCCAGTCCGCTTTTCTTTGCCTCATGAATCACGTGGATTTCCGAATATTTCGCGGCCAGGTCGTCGGCGACTTGCGCCGTGCCGTCCGAGGAATTGCCTTCCATGATGAGCATGTCCACTTTGACGGGCAGTGACAAAAGCCGTTGCGCAACGCGCGGAAGGTTCTCCCGCTCGTTGACGGTCGGCACAATGATCAGCGTATCGTTCACGTGAACCGCAGATTGTTAATAGGAAAGGCTTTAAAAACAAGGCGAAGTTCGCGGTTTCTTGGAAGGTGTCCACTTGAATAAGAAACCGATAGACGTTTCGGCAAATCTGCAGTGCAGACGCATCGAAAATTCGCTAATTTAGATGCGTCTGCCCTGGGCAAATCCGGGGCTGAAATTTTTATGTATCTGGATTAAATTCTCGTTGATGAGCAAAGCTGACATTCTGGCTGAGTTGCCGAAACTAACACCCGCGGAACGGCAGAAAGTTCGCTTGCAACTTGCGCGTTTGGATGGAGAGGAATGGCTCGACTCCGAACCTCTAACCAACGCGGAAAAGGCGCTGCTCGATGCCCGTTTGGCCGCGTACGAGAAAGACCCGGATGCGGGCAGTTCATGGGAGGAAGTTGAGTCCCGCATTCGTGCCCGGCTCAAGTCCTAAAATTTCCCACGAACGCCGACGGCAATAGTTTCTTTACCGAGAATGTGGATATGGCATCCAAATCGTCGCTGTCGGCGACAAACACTTTGGCGGCAGGGGCGTATTCCGCCAAGAGCTGGCGACAGGCGCCGCAGGGCATGGGGCCGCCCTTGATCCGGGCCACCACGGCAATCGCCGTAAAATTCCGAATCCCGGCGGTCAGTGCCTTGAACAACGCGATGCGCTCGGCGCAACAGGTCAGGCCGTAACTGGCGCTTTCGACGTTGGCGCCTCCGATGATGTCGCCAGTGCGGGTCAATAACGCCGCGCCGACCTGAAATTTCGAATACGGCGCGACGGCATTTTTCCGCGATTGTGCCGCCGCGACGATCAGCTTTTTGGGGTCAATTTTCATTGGTCATCTTCTCCGTAAAGCTTTGCGAAATGTTGCAGTAAGTTTGCGCCTGATTTTCCGGCGCGTTCGGCCGTTTCGAGAACGTCTGCGTGGGACAAAGACTTTTTGCCAAAGCCGGCCGCAGGATTGGTGATGCAGGAAATTCCGGCCACGTTGAGACCCCATTGCCGGGCCACGATCGCCTCGGGCACGGTGCTCATGCCGACGGCGTCCGCGCCCAGGGTTGCGAAGGCGCGAATTTCCGCCGGGGTTTCGTAGTTCGGTCCGCAAACGGCCAGATAGACTCCCTGGCGCAGTTTCATTTTACATTCGCGGGCCGCGGCCAGGAGAAGCTTCTGGAGTTCGGAATCATAGACTTGCGTCATATCCACGAAATGGGTTGTGCCGCGCAAGGGATTTGTCCCCATAAAATTGATGTGGTCGGTGATAACCATGAAATCGCCGGGGCGAAACTTTTTGTTGATACCGCCGGCGGCGCTGGTCAGCAGGAGGTCGCAAATACCGAAGGCGGCGAGCGCCCGGACGGCGAAGGTGACGCGTTCCATGGAATGGCCCTCGTAAAAATGGGTGCGACCGCTCAAAACGAGGACCGGCGTGCTTCCCAGGGCGCCAAAATATAATTGACCGGCGTGACCCTCGACGGTCGGTTTGGGAAAGCCCGGGATTTTGCCATAGGGAAGTTGGGCATCCACGCTGAGCGCCTCCAGAGCATGATGGAAGCCGCTGCCGAGGACGATGGCCAATTTGGGACGGAATCGCGAGACCTTTTTGAGCATCGCGGCCGCCGTTTGCGGGTTAGTTTCCTGATTCATGCTCTTGAGTTTGCCTGAACCAAATTAAAAATTAAAAAGGAAAAATTAAAAAGGAAAAGGGAAAAGGGAAAAAGGAACGGAGCCGGGTTTTGGGCTTCGGGAACGATTTTCTTCCTGGCATTAAATTTGCGCCGCAATGATGTGGATAAAATTTAATCCGTAGAGTACACTCTTCGGTGATAGCCGTTCGTTTTTCCGCTTCCACGAGCATGATATAGATTACATGCGCGACGCCTGAATACGACGGCTGCGCAAAGAGGTTCGAGTTTATGAAAATCAATGTGACTGTTGATGATGCTCTCGTAGAAACCAGTCCTGGGGAGCGCATTGTGGAATTGCTGAATCGCATCGGCAAAAAGCTTCCCCAGGTTTGTTACCATCCACAACTCGGCCCAATTCAAAGCTGTGATACGTGCATGGTCGAAGCAAATGGGAAACTTGTTCGCGCGTGCGTGACACTTGCCGAGGCCGGCATGAACATTTCAACCAATTCGGTCCGCGCATCGTCGGCGCAACGCGAAGCCTTTGACCGGATTTTGGCCGATCACATGCTGTATTGCACGGTCTGCGACAACAACAACGGCAATTGCACGGTCCATAACACGACCAGGCTGCTGGCAGTCGAACATCAACATATTCCGTTTAAACCGAAACCTTACGAGGTTGATTCGACAAATCCATTTTATCGCTACGATCCGAGCCAATGTATCCTGTGCGGGCGATGCGTTGAGGCCTGCCAGAATGTTGAGGTGAATGAAACGCTCACGATTGATTGGGAAGCTCCGAACCCGCGCGTGCTATGGGATGGCGGCAAGGCCATCGGCGAATCAAGCTGCGTCTCGTGTGGCCATTGTGTCACCGTTTGCCCCTGCAATGCGCTGATGGAAAAATCCATGCTTGGCCATGCGGGATTTTTGACCGGCCTGCCAAAATTGGCATTGGATGGGATGATTGACCTCGTGAAAGCCGTCGAGCCGGATGCCGGCTATGGCGCCATCCTCAAAGTTTCCGAGTCCGAGTCAGCCATGCGGGACTCGCGCATTCGCAGGACCAAAACCGTTTGCACGTATTGCGGCGTTGGCTGCAGTTTTGAGGTTTGGACCAAGGACCGGCATATTCTAAAGGTGGCTCCGTCTGAAGGGCCGACCAATGGAATTTCAACGTGCATCAAAGGCAAATTCGGCTGGGATTTTGTGAACAGCGCCGACCGGCTGACGCAGCCGCTGATTCGCGAGAACGATAAATTCAGACCGGCAAGCTGGGACGAGGCTTTGGATTTAATAGCCCGCCGGTTCGGCGAAATCAAAGCACGCAGCGGCCCGGATTCACTCGCCTTTATTTCTTCATCCAAGTGCACCAATGAAGAAAGTTATTTGATGCAGAAACTGGCGCGCGCGGTGATCGGAACAAATAATATGGACAACTGTTCCCGTTATTGCCAGGCGCCGGCGACCATGGGCTTATTTCGTACGGTAGGTTACGGCGGCGATTCCGGTTCCATAAAGGACATTGCGCAGGCGGACCTGGTGCTCATCATCGGCAGCAATACCGCGGAAAGCCACCCGGTGCTGGCAACCCGAGTCAAGCGCGCCCATAAATTGCGCGGGCAAAAGCTGATTGTTTTCGATTTGCGCGAGCATGAAATGGCCCGGCGCGCGGACTTATTCCTGCGCCCGACGCCGGGAACCGACCTGGTGTGGCTCTTGGCCGTGACCCGTTACATTTTGGAAAATGGAATGGCTAAAACTTCGTTCCTGGAGAAATGGGTCAATGGCCTGGACGAGTATAAGAAAAGCCTTGAACCGTTTACCATGGACTTCGCGGCGGAAAAATGCGGTCTTCCGATTGAAACCTTGAAGCAGGTCGCGCAAATGATTGCGGACGCGGAGAAGGTCTGTGTTCTTTGGGCAATGGGCGTGACACAACACAGCATGGGATCGGACACCTCGACGGCGATTTCAAACCTGCTGCTGGTGACCGGCAACTACATGCGTCCCGGCACGGGCGCGTATCCTTTGCGGGGACATAACAATGTCCAGGGCGCGAGTGACCACGGAGCGATGCCCAATTCGCTGCCCGGTTACCAATCGGTGGATGATCCCGGGGTGCGGGCGCGTTTCGAGGCCGCGTGGAACGTCAAGCTGCCCGCTGCCAAAGGCCTCGATAATCACGAGATGATTGACGCGATCCACGAGGGCAAGCTCAAAGCAATGTATTTATTCGGCGAAGAAATCAGCCTGGTGGATTCCAATTCGAATGTTGTCAACGACGGCCTTTCCAAGCTCGAGTTTTTTGTGGTTCAGGATATTTTTTTCAGCAACACGTGCCGTTTTGCCGACGTGGTGCTGCCGGCCAGTCCGAGCCTTGAGAAGGAGGGAACGTTCACGAGCACGGAGCGGCGTATCCAGCGGCTTTACCAGGTTTTTGAACCGTTGGGTAACAGCCGGCCCGACTGGCGAATCATCCAGGATGTCGCCAATCGGCTCGGCGCCGGATGGCATTACCAGCACCCGTCTGAAATCTACGACGAAATCGCTTCGCTGACCCCGCTCTTTGCCGGCGTGAATTATGAGCGATTGGAAGGGTTCAAATCATTGCAATGGCCGGTGGCTGCGGATGGAAGCGACCAGGCCTTGCTTTATACCAAAGATTTCAACTTTCCCGACGGCAAAGCGAGGCTCTATCCGCTGGCCTATTCCAGGCCAACCGAACCGCCGGATGACGAATTTGACCTGCACTTAAATAACGGCCGCCTGCTCGAGCACTTTCACGAGGGCAACCTGACTTATCGCAACGCGGGAATCCGGGAGAAAACACCGGATACGTTTGTGGAAGTCTCGCCCGAACTTGCGGCGCAGCGCGGGATCCAGAGCGGCACCTGGGTGCAGCTCGTCTCGCGCCACGGCCAGGTACGCGTGCGAGCTTTGGTGACCGACCGGGTGAAGGGGCGGGAACTTTACATGCCGATGAATTCCACCGAGCGCCCAGTGAACCGGCTCACCGGCAGTCATACCGACACGGCGACACATACGCCGGCCTACAAGGAAACCGCCGTGCAACTTCGCGTGCTTCCGAAACCGGGTGAAAACCCTTTGCCGCGGATCAATCATCGGTTTGGTCATCCGACTCCGCAAAATGGAGTCCAGATTGAGCGAAAATGGAAGCGCCCCGATTATCAAATGCCAGGAAATAAACCGTGAGTTCAAACCATCCACCGCCATTTATTTATGTCTCATCCCATCCTGCTTGAAGTTCCCGCCCGCGACCCGCGCGCCGAATTGCAAACCCGGCTTCAAAACGCTCCGGTTGAACACGCGGAAGCGTTGCTTTCGGCTTATGAAGTATTGCAAGGACTTCACGATCGTGGCGTGCTCGACCTGATGCGCGGGGCGCTTGGGTCCCGCGACAAAGTGTTGGAGGTCCTGGTGGACGCGATGAATACACCCGAATCCATCCGCGGCATCCGAAATGCGGTTATCCTGGCAAAAATTCTCGGGAACATTGAGCCGGAGTTAGTCGAAGGTTTTGCGCGTTCGCTGCCTGAAGCCATCGCGCTGACCAAGGCGCACGAAGCAAAACCCCCGGGCATTTGGAGAATCCTGAGCCGCTTCAGGAGCCGGAACTTTCGGCGGGGTTTGGTCCTCGTGAACTCATTGCTTGAAGCCTTTGGCCGGAATCTTCCTTATGAGCATCCCGGGAGCGGCAAGGATGAGAGCGGCTGAGAACGCCATCGCACAATATGATGGCACGCAACCCGCCGCGGCCTTTTAAAAATTCGCAGGCGCCGGGGGCAAACGCACCGTCCATCCAATAGCATGGCCGGCATTCCTCCGTGCCGCGAAAGCGCACGCCTTGAATCAAAAAGTCACGGCCGATAAGTTCTTTCAGGTCCAGGCCCGCGGTAATGACGTTGCGGCGGAATACCGAAAACGGCCTATTCCGCACTTGCAGTTTTTCGCAGAGCGCGTTGTAGGTTTCCACCGCGAAGAACGTGATCTGCCCTTTGTAGTTCTCTTTGTAATCAAAAAACCGATCACCGCGCACCCCGCGACCGGCGACGCACTCAAACGCCGATACCTCGATCAACGGGTTCATGCCAGCAGGTTGGCCATGATGGCCAAAGAAATTGTGCGCGGTCGAAATATAAAGCTGGTGAATGACAAGTCCGTCGGTACTCATGGCATAAGTCTCTCGGTTACATGCAGGCGACGGTCGCCGGCATAAATGTTCATTCGTTGGCCCCGCAGGAATCCTGCAAGTGTCTGGCCGCTGTCACGCGCGAACTCCACGGCCAGACTGCTGGGCGCCGAAATGGCGGCAATAAATGGAATCCCGGCGGCGAGCGCCTTTTGCATCATCTCAAAGGATGCCCGACCGCTCAGAAGCAGAATATGCCGGCGAAGCGGCAAACGGTTTGCCAGCAAAGCCCACCCCACCACCTTATCGAGCGCGTTATGTCGTCCCACATCCTCACGGAGGATGACGAGACGACCGGTTAAATCGAATAAGGCACAGGCATGGAGGCCGCCAGTCCGCTTGAACGTCTCCTGTAGCGATGTGAGCATCGCCGGCAGTCCCAGAATGACCTGAGCATCCACTTCAAATTCATCTTCGATGGGCGGGAATTGCTGCCGCACGGCTTCAATGGAAGCCTTGCTACAAATGCCGCAACTCGAAGAACTGAACACATGCCGGGTTAATCGTTTTAAATCCAGAGCATTCGGCTGTCGAAGTTGCACGTTGAGGGCATTTCCCTCGGCTGATTTCAGTGTGCCGTTTTTGTCGTCGGCAGGGGTCAAACAATGCGGTTGATGTTTGATGTCTATCACATCCTCGGCCGAATATATCAGTCCTTCCGTTACGAGGAAACCGGCGGCCAGTTCACGATCTTCGCCCGGGGTCCGCATAACGACCGCAACACTGTGGCCTTCCACGCGGATTTCCAGCGGTTCCTCAGCGGCCAGACAATCGCTTTCGCGCGATGACGCGGGACCCTCCACACGTTGCACGGCAACTTGTTGGATCCGCTTGTCCGAAAGTCGCGAAGCTTTCATATCCCGGCATACATTAACACGATTTTAGCTCGGAAGTGCACCGAAATATGAGACTGCGGCGCAATCACCAATAAAACACGTATTTAATCCGTGCCAGCCGGAGGTGACGCCATTACATTCACCCTCCGGAAGCATGACTTTGACCGGAGTACTTTTAGCCGGCGGAAATTCACGCCGAATGGGCGCGGACAAAGCGACGTTGACGGTTGACGGCAAACCTCTTTGGGCGCGACAGCTTGAAGTCTTGCGCCGCCTGTCGTTGGAAAAGATTCTTGTCTCAGCGCGCGGCCGACCCGCCTGGTGTCCTTCCGGCGTGGAGGTTGTGCTGGACGAACCGCCCTCACAAGGTCCTTTGAGCGGCATCGCGGCGGCGCTCAGGGAACTGTCAACGACACACCTGCTTGCCTTGGCCATTGATTTGCCGAATTTGACCACCGCACATTTGGAAATACTTTTGAGCCAGGCTCGTCCGGGGGTTGGCGTCATTCCGGAGAATGAAAAATACTTTGAGCCTCTGTGTGCGATTTACCCAATCGAAGCCTTGGCGATGGCGCAAAAGCTATTAACAGAAGCGGATGTTTCGATGCACCAGTTCGTAAGAAAATTACGGGATGAAAAGCTTATGCTTGTTTATCACGTCAAAAAATCCGAACAGAGATTTTATCACAATGTGAATTCCCCAATGGACTTGAAGTCGCGAAGCGACGAAGGAAAGTAGCCAGACACGCAAGTGGCATAGTTTCAAATATTTTTACCGGGTTGCATATTCCATGTCGCGAAGCGACCCACGGAAAGTAGCCAGACACGAAGTGTCTGGACTACGAGCAAAAGAGAATTTTAGTCCCGGCAGGGACGACAGGAGATGCCGGTTCACGTCTCCGGAGATTTCAGGGTATAGCCCAGCGGTTGGTTGGGAATGACGTTCCATACGTTGAATAGACAATTGCGCTTTCCAAGCCAAGGTCAGATTCTTCGGCGACGCTTCCATCAGCGAAGCCGATGTTTCCCAAAAAATGCTTAGGCCTTGGCAACCAAAAATGATGAGTTGGAACGTCACCGTGCCGACCAGGTCCCCAGATTATTGAAGTAGTCGTTGGAACCTGCAATAGGCCGGGTTTCACGGGAATCCCTCCGACAATAAAATTATCGTCGCCATCCATAATCATTTGCGGATAGGTCTCGTTTGCATCGGGGTTAAGGAAATAGCTGATGTGAGAATTATTGAAATCATTCTCAAAATTTGTTGCGGCCCTTCGTTTCCAGTCATTCGGGCAGACCAGGATTTTAGGAGTACTCAATTCGTTGGACGCAGCCTGAAAGCAACTCGCCACGTTTCCCGTCTCTACCAATTCCAAGCCTCCGCCCCTGGTTACGGAAACACTCATCGGATACAAATTATTATTGTCTCCTTCCCAAATCCGAAAGGCGAGGTTGACCATTTTTATATTGCTGACGCAACTAAGCCTGCTGTCACGACGTTTTGTCGCCACAAGCACCGGAGGTAACAAGGCGGCCAAAAGCAGGATGCAGACAATGATCAGCAAGATTTCAAAGATCGTCAGGCCGTGGTTCCGGGCGGATGAAGAGCGCACATTCATAACTTCTGAAACGCTTTGAGCATAGCCCGTGCCTTGCGCGGAAAAAGGGGAAAAACAAGGGTTTTTGAGTTTTGTCCGATGATTCGAAATTCGGTTCGCGTGAAAATATTCCATTATTGCGTGAAGTTCACGCAATAATAGCGTTAGGGGCAGTAGGCACGAGATTCCCAATTGCTCGGTTCACGCCTCGTGAAAGTGCTGCGACTGGTGCTATCGCACACAGTCGCGCTCCGGAGCGCGACTGTGTCCCGTCTGCGGGACCAGTCGCAGCGGTTCGAATTCACAAAATGTTTGCTTTTTAAAAATCAACCCGCCGACCACCTTTGGATTTTCTTTTCCGCCATGCCTCCGGCACGCGATGTTCCGCGCGTCACGTCTTTTTCCCTTCACTTGCGCAAGGTATCGAAAACGCAATCGCTTCTCCCGTCTCCAGCAAACTCTTGAGGCTGCTAATAATGGCCGGCCAGCCGTTGTTGACGCCTCGGAAGGTGTTCGGATCTCTTTCGAGATCGTCCGGCAGGAGATTTTCATGAATCAACCGAAATCTGACGTGCTGGCCCATGGGCGTCAATTCGTAAGTCACCCGGGAGAGGCTTTCGCGCTTTTTGGCGAGTTCCGGCCGGTCTTTGGGATTCCAGGTATAGACGAGTTTTCGGCATGGTTCGCAAACGAGGACTTTGCCGGCGTGATCGCCGTGTTGTTCCATGCCTTTGGGCGGGAGGATACGAACGGCGCCGCCGGCTTTTTGTTCGACCTCGATGCGAAATCCAAACCAGTATTTTTCGCTGAAATCGCCGCTGGTCAGCACTTCCCAGAGTTTTTCCGGCGTCGTGCGAATGTAGGTGGCGTAAATGAATTCGACTTTTTCCATAATGTTGTCCCTTTTTTGTTGTGGTTAAATTGATGAAATCAGTCCGGCCAGGTGCGGGTTTCCACGAGCGATTCGCCGGTTTCGAGCAAACTCTTGAGGCTCGATAAAATGGGCGGCCAGCCTTCCGAAACGGATTCGATGAGTTTCGATTTGGGCCGGCCCATTTCGTGAATAATCGTAAGCTTGACCGATGGGCCTTGTCTTTCGATTTCGCACGTCATGCGCGAATAACCTTCCTTGCGCAACTCCGGCACAGACTCATTGCGCCATTTCAAAACCAGCCGTTTCTGCGGCTGGATTTCCAGAACCTTGCCGCTGTCGCAGGTATCGCCGTCGGGCTTGACCAATCGCCAGGGCGCGCCTCTTTTCCATTCCGATTCCTGGGTGGTATCGTAGAAAAATTGCCGGTTAATTTCGGGCGTGATCAGCGCCTTCCACAATTTTGCCGGCGTAGTGCGGATATAAGTCACATAGACGAACTTGCTCCTGGCCATAATCAGTCTTTCTCTTTTTCGAGACCCTTTTTTAAGTCGCCCAGCGCCTGGAGGCGATGGCGTTCGTATTTATGAATCCAGCGCTCATAGATCTCGTGCAACGGCACTGGATTCAGGTAATGCAGTTTCGCGCGCCCGCGCC